>JBDNDG010000028.1:0-20487 GCA_046719255.1 Chloroflexaceae bacterium | reverse complement strand
TGTAGCTGAGGATCATCGCCCCGCAACGAAGGGGTTGGAGACGTCCCGGTGCGGACTAGCCCTTCACCTCATCCTCGCCTGAGGATCATCGCCCCGCAACGAAGGGGTTGGAGACGAAGAAACCGCCTAGCAGCAGGATACCGAGCAGCAGGCTGAGGATCATCGCCCCGCAACGAAGGGGTTGGAGACGCGACGGCGGAGTTGGACGTCTGAACCTGCGGCACCGCTGAGGATCATCGCCCCGCAACGAAGGGGTTGGAGACGAGCCATAGGGGTGGTGTGCAGTTGGCGTGCCGCCCCCTGAGGATCATCGCCCCGCAACGAAGGGGTTGGAGACCGGTTGTTGTAGATCGAGAGCTCCTCGCGGAACGTCAGCTGAGGATCATCGCCCCGCAACGAAGGGGTTGGAGACGGACATAAGCCTCCACACTCCCACACCCGTGGGTGTTGGCTGTTGGCGTCTCACATTCGGGCCCATGGGGCGTTGGAGACGGACATAAGCCCCCACACCCCCACACCCCCACACCCCCACACCCCCACACCCCCACACCCCCACTACCACGCTGCAGTGCATTCGATGGCAACGCGCCAGCAGCTATACCAATTGGAATTGAACAAGCCGCATAGGCGCGCCCACCAGCGCGCATTGCAACGCATTCGACAATCTGCAATCCGAAATCTGCAATCTGAAATGGTATGACCCGTCAGGCATCTCCCGATCCCAGCTCTGCAAGCCGTTCGAGCAGGAGGCTAATACGCCCACGTTCGCCTGATGGGCGCAAACCCATCAGCATACAGTCTGGGGAGAAACGCCACAAGGGCCTTGATTTCCCGGGGCGTGGGTAGTGGCGTGGTCATAGAGCATCTCCAACCGGCTTACGGCCGGCTCCTTATCAACTCCCGAATATACGCCTGCATACTCAGTTCATCCATAAACGGCGCCTGCAAGCGGAGGATCTCGCCACTTGGCCGACGGAAGAGCATATCGCCACGCCCCAGCAGGTTCTCCGCCCCGAGAGTATCGAGCACAACCCGCGAGTTGACGCTCGAGGCAACGCGAAAGGCAATGCGCGCATCCAGGTTCGCCTTCAGGGTCGAGGTGACAATATCCGCACTGGGGCGCTGGGTCGCCAGCACCAGATGGATGCCCACCGAACGCGCCGCTGCCGCCAGGATCATCAGGTCTTGCTCAAAGGCCTCGCGCTCCTTCTTGTTCATCATAGATACCAGCAGCGCGTACTCGTCGATCAGCGCAACGATGGGCGGCAGAGCCTCGTCAGGGAAGCGCTGGTTAAAGACCTTGACCTTCATGCTGCGGTTCGCAATCAGGTTCTGGCGCCGCGGCATTTCCTGACGCACAAGCTCCAGCAAAGCGTCGCGCGCCTCGCTGCACTCGATGAGCACCTTGCCGCCCCGCAGGAAGGGCAGGTGGTCGATAAGATTGACCGCAACTCCTTCTTACCCCAGATTCTCCTCTAGATATAACCCCGTGTCCAGTCTTCCAAGTTCTTTCCGTCGCTGCTTAATCAGCTCAAATAACTCTTCCTCGGTCTTTCCTTCACATTTTGCTATTGCAAGTAATGTCTCAATCATGTCTGTGATGCGAATGTCAAAACGTTCTCCGCTATTATGATCAATCAATCGGGCATGGTCGTCAATTAACTTTTCAAAGAGTTTGTCCCTCAACAGACTCCCTTCTAGCTTTCGGATCGCATTCGCATTTCCTGTCGTATACACAACTTGTTGATCACGAATGATCTTATTACGAGGCGATCGGAAATCGGTTGTGTCCTGATCTCGCTTCGCCCGATTACATCTATAGCAAAGCGCCTGTAGATTCCTCTCATCATCAATGTGCATAATTAATCCATCTTTATTCACATAATCATATTTATCAGCTTTATTCTTTGGGATAATATGATCAACATCTATTGGCGTAATCTTTGAAGACACACCACACAGTTCACACTTTCCTCGCGCCGCTTTTAGTATACGATAACGAACGGAAGCCTCAATACGAGGCAGAGTGCGACGCTGCGCTTTTTTCTCAATCCACTCACGTATCTTTTGCTCACAAAGTTCTTTTACTTCCTCAACAAGATTTTCGTCCGACAAGTCAAAGTTTAGCACAAAAGAACGTGTTTTTTCGCTCATAAGAGACTATTCGATGTTTTGTTAGAGTGATTTTAGGCCAACGCATCAAGATTTTATCATAATATTCTTGCACACTCTCATCGTATCCACTCAACATCCTCGCTAATTCCATTCGCGTGGATTTGCCACCTCTTTCCAGTAGATGCAGAATCACTGCTGGCTGATACACATCCGTCATTGACATTATGTCTTTTATAAAAATGGATAAGTTCTGAAATGTTCCGCATTTTTGTCGCTTTCTTTAGTGGCGTATCCGATACGTCATTGGTCATGCTGAGCGAAGCGAAGCGCCTCGGCCAGGCCCCTTCGCTTCGGTCAGGTTGACACGGAACTTGCCGGATGAACCACTAAGCAGCGCATCCCGGCGACTTCGCCTGTACCCCTGGCCGGAGGTGTCTGGCAGAGCGGCCCCTCCAGACGTTCATGTTCAAGAGCGCGCCGGGCGCGCCACACGAGGCATAGTCGAGAGCAACATCGCCTCCTGAACCTCTGAACGCGCATCCCGCCGCTTCCGGATGATAACGCGCCCCCGATACGACGATCGTACCAGCCCGGCGCAGAATACGCCGATGTGAACATATAGGGAAACCGGGTTTCCCCTTCCCCCTGCCTGTGGGGGCGGCAAGCCTGCAATCCAGAATCTACAATCTGAAATGGCGTTGTGCGGCGCAGCCGCATTGGACGACTGATGTGAAAATAGCCCGCGCGCGGGAGGGTTGGGGAAGGCTTCGCCCTCCCAAGAATAGAAGCTGTTATGCACTTTGGGCCCTGAGCGTGGTACACTCAGGGCAGGAACAGAAAGCCATACCCGAGTGACTTCAGCGATGACGAGTGGGCCTTCGTGGCCTCCTACCTGACCCTGATGAAGAAGATGGGCCGCAGCGCGAGCATTCGCTCCGTGAGGCGTTCAACGGCGTTCGCTGGCTGGCGCGAACCGGTGCGCAGTCGTTAAACCGCCGACCACCAGGCGCGGCTTCGTCCTGCTGCCATGACGCCGGATCGTGGAACGCAGCCTTGCCTGAACCACACGCGTTCGGCGCCAGGCCCGCGACTACGAACGGATGCCTGAAACGCTCACTGGCCTGCATATCTTGTCCTTCGCGATACTGATCGTCTCGCGCTTCGTTTGCTTCATGGTCGAGTGTGTATAACAGCCTCCAGGGGAAAACGGCGAGCTTTTCCATATGGTGTACAATACACCCGGTCACCGCTACAATAGAGTCTCCCAGGGATGATCCATGACCGTCTCCGATATCAGCGCTCTGGATATACCCCGTGATGATCAGGGTCGCTTCCGCAGCAAGCCTCTCCCCTCGATGCGCGGTACAAATGTCTGCCTGCCCCCACGACTCAGCGAGCCGGACCAGCTCGAGTTATGGATGCAGCAGGTTGCCAACCCGGACTCATTCATCACACTCGATTTATTCTGCGGCGCTGGTGGCATGAGCCTGGGCTTCGAGTCAGCTAGATTCTTTGTTGCCGCCGGGGTAGATCTGGAGCCAACTGCGGTTGCAACGCACAGTTACAATTTCCTCTCTCGCGGCATCACCTGCAACATACGCGAGATCGCTGACCCGCGAGCGTTTCTAGCCGAGCTTGGCCTTCCTCGGGTAGACGTGATTATTGGTGGTCCACCCTGTCAGGGCTTCGCGCGGATTGGCAGGGGCAAGATTCGCAGTGTCGAACTGGAAAACCATTATGAGACGGTACTGAACAGCCTCTATAAAGAGTTCATGCGCTTCGTCGAAGCGCTCCAGCCCCTGGCATTCGTTATGGAGAATGTGCCTGATATGGCTCACTACCAGAACGGGGAGATTCTGAAGCATATCAGCACTCAGTTCCCCGACTACACCATCGAATGGCGCATTCTCAACGCCGTCGATTATGGCGTTCCTCAGCGCCGCCAGCGTCTCTTCGTGCAGGGCAATCGGCTGCGTCAGAAGGTTCGCTGGCCCAGACCTCAGGTGGACGGCCAGATTGTCACCGTTCGCGATGCGATCAGCGATCTTCCCGATCGAACCCCTCCCAGCCTGGAGGAGGTGCTTCCCTACCAGCCACAGCAACCCTTGACCGAATACCAGAAGAAGATGCGCGAGGGTTTGCGAGAAGATCACCGTGACAAGGTGTTCGCTCACATTATCCGCCAGGTGCGCGAAGACGATAAGCTGATCTTCTCAATCCTCAAAGAGGGGCAGAAGTATCGCGATCTTCCTGCTGAACTCCAGCGTTACCGCACCGATATTTTTGATGATAAGTACTGGCGTCTGATTTATGACCAGCCAGCCTGGACAATAACAGCGCACATACGCAAGGATGCCTATCGCTACATCCACCCCGAGCACTGTCGTACCCTATCCATCCGCGAGTTTGCCCGTCTGCAGAGTTTTCCAGACCGCTTCCTCTTCGCTGGCCCGCGGACCGAGCGCCTGCGACAGATTGGCAACGCAGTTCCACCGCTGCTTGCACGCGCCATCGCTGTTGAATTGCACCGCCAACTGGCTACATATCGGACGAAGCACAGGACACGACAGGAGAAACAGCACCGACGCTCCGCACATCAGCCCGACTTTCCTGAGCAGGCTGCTGCTGATTGATGCCATGAGGTGTGGCTCGTGGATCGCGAACTCGAAGCAGGAGGGTCTCGCGCGACGGTCAATCTCCCGGCGCTACGACGCGCGCTCCTCGACTGGGCAGCGATATCTGGCCGCTCGTTCCCCTGGCGTGAGACTGATAATCCGTTTCACGTCCTGATTGCGGAGATGATGCTACGACGCACCCGGGCCCAACAGGTTGTCCCGATCTATCAGAAATTCGTGGCTACCTATCCAGATGCCACCGCGCTGGCGAAAGCTCCACCAGAAGCTATTGTGCAGTCCCTCTACTCGCTTGGACTGGCCTGGCGCGTCCCGGCATTCCAGGCGATGGCTCGGGCACTGGTTGAGAATCATGCCGGTCAGGTTCCCGATGACTGCAGTGCGCTCAAGAAACTCCCCGGCGTCGGCGACTATGTGGCTGCAGCAGTTTGTTGCTTTGCCTTCGGGCGTGCTGTCATTCTCTCTGACACAAATACCGTTCGAGTCGTAGGACGTGTCTTTGGCTTCCCCACCCATGCCGAATCCCGGCGACGAAAACCTGTCCGACAACTTATGGAACAACTGCTCGACAGGGAGCACCCACGTGAGTTCAATCTGGCTCTACTGGACCTTGCCGCTCTGATCTGTCTACCTGTACGTCCACGCTGCCTGAAATGCCCGATTGCAGCATTCTGCAGATCTGCGGAAACTTTTATCCATGACGGACTGGCTCAAGTTTAGCGACCGCGATGAGGCGGTATACATTCTGCGCCAGCGCCTGAGCCCGAAGGCCCTCCGAGAGGCGGTGGATCGCGAGATCGAGCGGATAGTGGTGACTTCGGAACGTGTCCGGGGACACTATCGCTCCAGGATGGCAGATAGCGAGTTGCCCGAGTTTCTGGTTGACCTTCACGGCGTTGATCTGCTCCAGAACAAAGCTCTCCGTATCGAGCTGACAAAGACCCTGGATGACGCCCAGCTTAGAACGCTGGCCTCCCTGGATAATAAAGTCGCACCAGAGGATACTCGCGCTGCACTGATCAAGCGCATTGCTGAACGACGCTGGCATCCGGGGAAACGCTGGGCACGGCTATTCGCTACGACATTCGGCTTTCCAAAGGTCTACGCAGGCGTAGTTGGGCGTCCAGGCGGCCCGCCGTATGAGGATGTCGAGCCACACATTCCGCTGCCTGAGCTACACGACTATCAGCGCGAACTAGTTACGAAACTCTACCAACTCTTATCCGCCCCCGAAGGAACAAATCGCGCGCTGTTGAGCCTTCCCACCGGTGCCGGCAAGACGAGAACGGTTGTCGAAGCCTTGCTTGGCTGGTGGGGCAGCCGGGATGACAGCAATCCTTACATCCTCTGGATCGCCCAGAGCGATGAGCTCTGTGAGCAGGCCATCGAAGCATTTCGCGAAGTCTGGGTAGACCGTGGCGGCAAGGGGAAGCGCAAAATCCTACGCCTCTACCGTTGCTGGGGTCACTATGACGCTCTTCCGGAAGCGTACGGTGATGGCGTCGTCGTTGCCAGTATCCAGAAGCTCTACGAGATGATCTCGACAGATGGGGGAAGTGAACTGCTCTCAGATTTCGCTGACGATGTCTGCGCGATTGTCGTAGATGAAGCGCATCACGCTGTGGCATCGTCCTACACGGACGTAATGAAGACCTTCGGTATAACTTTCGGCCGAGCACCCGCAACGCCTATCCCATTGATCGGCCTTTCGGCCACGCCCTATCGTGGTGCCGATCAAGAGGAAAACAGGCAGCTCGCCCGACGCTTCTACAACCAGTTGCTTGTTCCATCGCTGCTTGGCGATGAGCCCATAAAGACTCTGCGCGAGCGCAGGATTCTGGCCCGAGTTGATCATCGTATACTGGAGACCGGACGTCATTTTGAACTGAACGATGTAGAGGAGCAGCGCTATCGACAGATGAATCAGTTACCCGATAGTTTCTTACGCAAGGTCGGTGAGGATCCGGAGCGCAATGCTCTGCTGCTTCAGGCTATGCTGGAACTGCCAGCAGATTGGCCAGTGCTGTTCTTCGGGTGCAGCGTAGAACATGCCAGCGCAATGGCAATCCTTCTGCGGCGATCCGGACGAAAAGCTGCGGTAGTTACCGGCTCGACCCGGCGTGCGACACGCCGACACCTGATCGATGAGTTCCGGGCTGGCCGGATTCAAGTGCTCTGCAACTATGGTGTGCTTACTACCGGCTTTGACGCGCCGAAGATACGAGCAGTGATCATTGCCCGGCCAACCACCAGCGTGGTGCTTTATGAACAAATGATCGGCCGTGGTATGCGCGGGCCGCTGAATGGCGGCACCGAGATCTGTACAGTTATCGATCTAGCTGATAACATTAGCCGTTTCGAGGGCCAGATGGCTTACACGCGTATGCGCAGTGCCTGGTACTAATGCTGCTCTGGTTTCTAGAGCGCGAAGGGCACCTCGATCCGGATCCTTCAGACGCTGGGCGGGCCGGCCGCGGCACGTGCAGAGTGCTACCACACCTGTCACAACTTTCCGCTCCCCAGCGCGATGACCACACGATCAAGCAAGCTGGCTTTCGCTAACCGACAGGCTAGCGCAACTATACGATTAACCTGTTCTGGTGACGGGCTCATACGCCGCTGCCAAAGAAGCCGGTCGGTGCGAGGTTCGGCAGATTGCACACAAGAGCGCGATCTAGAAGCCGATTAGATGCTTCGCAAGATGTCTCGGAGATCAAGCAACAGGCGTGGCAGGCTGCCCCTTTGATCTGGCCAGTAAACAGCGGCTGATGCTCGGTACAGAGCGGGTCGGAAGAGCACCAGCGGGCATTTTCCAGAAGCGCACACAGGGTTGCGCCCAGCCGACTCTGCAGTCCCTGCTGAACCAGCCCACCCAGGCTCCCATCGGAGTCCGCGCTGGCGGTGTAGATCAGCAGACCGCACATATCCGCGCCTGCATAGATGCGCTCGCGCAGTGACGATGATGAGTAGCCACAGTCAAGCGAGAGCTGACGGATGAGCAGATGTGCCAGAGTGTGAATGAGCACCGACCGTGGGAGCAAGCGATCCAGCCGCTTCATTCCACGCTGCTCGCGCCACTTGTTATTGACCTGAAACATCTCGTCTATCCGCTGGCGCACAGCGCGTTCAGCTTCCCAGGCTGCCACTCGATTCTCATCCAGCTCAATGAAGATACCCTCGCCGCGATGCTCTACCGCAGGCAGCCAGTCCTGGGGGCTGGCCATAATTGGCGCAATCGGCGCACCGACGTTGTCGGCATCCACCGGGTCGATTCGGGTAAATCCGCGCAGAACGCGCACCTCGCGCAGGCGATGAGCCAGGATTACCCGCTTGATATAGGGCTCAAATCCGATGGGAACAGGCTCGCTGCGGATCTGGAAATCGATATGGTGTGTCCCCCCACCGGGATTGCGGAAGGCGCGGAACTCCTCCTGGCGCAGTGTGTTAAGCGTGGTTGTGCTAGAGATGCGTTCCTTAATTGCCCGTATCACATCTTCCAGATTGAAACCGGCAAACTCTGGTAACTCCGGGATCAGGATCCGCTGGAGCGCTTCATTTTGCGCGATCGGCAGCAGTGTACTCCAGTGCATATTGATTGCCGTCTGAATCGGGCTGGTCCAGGGCGGAATCGAGAGCGCGCTCAGAAGGCTTGAGAAGTAGACGTTCGAGGCGCCGCGCAGCACGCTGCGTGGCTCGGCGCTGCATCTGGCATCCGGAATGCCGGGAAGCCATGGGTGTTTCCCGCTGCAGGTGCTACCCACTGCCTTTGCGCCAAGCGCGCCAGCGAGGGAGCGTTCCTGGCTGCAGGTCGAGCACATCACCACCAGATCATCCAGTGTGGCTGTGCGACCCAGGTTGACGAGCCGTAGCTCTGGTTTGCCGGTACATTTCCCGCCACGATGGACCCACCAGTGCCAGGGGAAGTCGTCGGCGTGACCCTCGGAGCAGATCACAATCAGGCGAGCCGGGTAGGTGTCGCTGCCACACTCAGGACACGTTTTATACCTGCTGATCAGGCTGCAACCTTTGTTGATGCAAACCCGGCTTCGTGGGAAGCGCACACATGGCACGTCGCCTTCAAGGTTTCCAATCGCAGGCGCACGAAAATGCTTCACCTCCAGGGCCTGCTGAAGCCGAGGCTCCTGGATGATCGGGCCATGGGGCCAGAGATCGATGCCTGCAATCATCACCGACTCTTCCGGCAGATCGACCACTGCGCCCGGTCCGAATGTCGTAATAATCTGGCTTGGCCGCAGTTTCCCGCCTTTGAGGGTATACGAGTGAACTCCCGAGGAAGCTGTCTTTGATGTCATGTGAACGTTAATCCTCCCAGCACGAAAAGCTGTGACTGCCCCTCGACTTCCCGCAGCGAGTTGAGCGTTGGCCGCGAGCCACCGGGCCGGTCTTCCTCTGCCGGGTGGATGAGCACCGGCGTGGTGGCGGATTTCTGGAACGGATTCGGCTGGTAGCGTAAGTCTGCCTTATGGCGACCGGACATTTGCAGCCACCAGTCAATCAGAGCATTCACCTGCTCATCAACTTCCGGCCTGCTGGCCGGGTCAACCGCGTCAACCCGCTGCTGGATTTGCTGCACAATCCCCTTCGCCACCGGATGAGCCGGGTCAAAGCGGCTAGCGGCATCGTTACTGGCCCAACCCTCCCTCAACAGGCGAGCCAGCGCGATTAACACGGCGTGAAGCGCCCGATCGCGAGCCCGCGGGGCAAATGGCGTAACACTGGTCGCCTCAACGTGGCGGTAGAGCGCCCCGTGATAGGGCAGGAACCGCTCGTAATGAGAAATATCCCGCGGTCGAGACCAGTTGTAGACCGTAATTACCAGGCCAGGCGCATCAAGCCGACGGCCCACGCGGCTGGTAGCCTGGATGTACTCGGCACTGGCCTTTGGCTGCCCGTTGACCACCATCAGTCCGAGACGGGGCACATCAACGCCGACCGAGATCATATTGGTCGCCAGGAGCACATCCAATGCCCCTTTTGTTCCACCGTTAAGCTCTAGCCGTTTCAGGATCGCCGGAATACGGGTTGACGGAATACGGCTGGTGAGCTCGCAGTCCTCAGCCGAAATTTCACGGAGATCCTTTTTCCGCTGGCTGGCGAGCAGCTTCATACGCTGTACGATGTCGTCTTCGACCAGGCGCAATGCGCCGCCAAGCTCGCGCAGGCTGTTGAAGTAGCCAACCAGTGTAAAGTAGGCATCGGCCAGCTCGGGCCCATACCCGGTCAGCAGCTCACCACCAACCTGGAGCAGGATGGCATAGACCCGAACCAGTGCGGTTTTAACGCTACGACCGGGTGCGAACACGCCAACATAGCTACGGCCGGGCTGCTGATCGAGCGGCTGCGCCCGGGCAAAGAATGAGTCCTGCGCACTCAGGCCGGACGGCGGGAAGAGTTGAACATTTCTGGCAAACAAACCACGCACCTGATCGTGGGCGCGTCGAATGGTCGCGGTTGAAGCGATGACCTTTGGGCGAACGCTCTTGCCGGATTCGCCCGGACGTGTACAGAGAACATCGATCGCCGTCTCGTACAGGCCTGTCAGCGTCCCGAGCGGCCCGGAGATCAGGTGCAACTCGTCCTGGATGACCAGTTCGGGCGGCAGGAAGGGCGGGCAATCGTGCACAGGGATGGGTGGCTGGCCTTTGCCCGGGCGATGGATGGCCGGGTGACTCCGGTCGTCTGGTGTCAGATATCCGTGCTTCGGGCAATGGCGATCGACTCGCCCGAACAGTGCCATCGTCTGCGGCTTCCAGGGCAACCGGGCAAACTTGTCTGCAGTGGCGAGCAGCAGAGTAGGGCAGAAGTGATAGATATCGTCGTCGATCAGCAGGGTCGGAATAGAGCGATCAGGCTTGTGCTTGGGGCTGTGAAACTCACACTTCTCGCGCGGGCAGGAGATCACCATGCGCTCACGCTCAGGATCGATGAAGTAGCTCTTTACACCCAACTCCTCGCCGCACCACGGGCATGAGGGTAGCTGCATCGGGTTGCCTTCAAGCACCTGTTTGCCACTGCGCAGCTTGTTGAGCGCTTCTTCGGCGCCATCGTTGCCCTTGATGCTATTTGGCGTGGCCCCGGCGCCGACCCACAGGCCGATCGAGATCGGCTCAGTCCCCCAGGTCGCCTCATCACGCCGGCGCAGATACTCACAGGCGCAGATCAAGGTTGCGGCGCGCTGAAACTGCTGTGTAGTCAGCAGGCGGAGGGTATAGCGCATGATGACGGTCACACCGCCGCCACCGCGCTTCCCATCGATATCACCGCGGAGGCGCCGTAGCCCGATTGTAAATGCCGTCAGCCCCAGATACGCCTCGGTCTTGCCACCGCCGGTCGGAAACCAGAGCAAATCGACGATCTCGCGATCCGATGATTCTGGCCGGGCGATCCCCACGAGATTGAGCAGGATGAAGGCGATCTGGAACGGACGCCAGGCTCCTTCCATCGTCGGAGCGGGTGATCGTTTGCCGGTCCGGCGATACTCTTCAGCCCAGGCCCCATAGGAGCGCTGGAGCAACATAGCATGATTTGCGAAGCGGAATGCCTCAAAGGTCTGTCCATCGCTTTGTAGCAACCGAAGCCCGGCACGCATACGATCGAGTGCCTGGCGACACTGGTCCATATGGCGCCTGGCAATCGGCTGTAGAGGTGCTTCCAGGCCGGCAATCTGTGCATTCTGCTCCTCGATCCAGGTCTCATAGGCATCGAGCAGCGGCTGCAGTCGTGACACAACATCTGCGGGTGTTGATGCTCCGGCCAGCTTTGCCATCTCCAGGCCGTCCATCGCATTGGGAGTGGTCATCTGCAACTGATAGTCGGGAATAATGCAGGTTTGCAGCCAGCCACAACGCCCGTTAACCACATCGCCCCACGACACCGCACAGCTATGACCCACCGCAAACTCGTAGCTGTCCCGATAGAGCAATTGGTAGGACTCCAGATCGGCGTCCCCAGGAACAGATCCGGGCGGAACCCGATGCAGGAACGGGTGCCGACCAGCTTCCGTTGTGACCCGAATAGAGGGCTGAAAGAGGCAAAGATCATCGTCGGCCCGGTGCCCGGGCGGGCAGGTATTCCGATTCACTAACGAGATTGTTACGGTGATAGTGTCCCGGAAGGGACGCACCGACCACTCTAGCGTGGCCCCGTGCTCCAGGATCTCACTACCCGAACTAATGAGCGTAATTATGACTGACCTGGTTATTTGCTGGCGCTTCCAGTTCACCCCGGACGCAGAGGCGCTGCGCTGGTAGATCCCATAAGCCACATGGACTTCCAGCTCACTGACACTACCGTCGACGGCAAAGGACAGGCCGATCGCCGAAGGGTAGATCGTCTGAGAGAAGATGATGTGGGACTCGCTCTCATCGCCAGCCTCGTCGCCACCAACTCCCAGGTGCTCGTCTTCTTCACTATCCTCAGCTGCCTTGCCGGGCGGGTAGAGAATGCCCGTGAGGTACTGAACCGTCGGCCGGTCGCTGATCTCCTCATCGGGCGCGTGCGGGCCAACCAGATCCCGCCGCAGTTCGGCAATCAGGCGGTCGCGAAGCTCAGATGGAGTGGGTCTCTTCATAGGCATAGGGGTGATGAAACCGGCGTTCAGCCTCCACGAGCCGGAAACTGTAGAACGAACATTGCGCCAGGCTGATCGCGACGAACTGGACCGAGGGAGATCGTCGCCTGCATCGACCGTAGTAACTCGCGGGCGATGTAGAGCCCCAGGCCACGGCCACCATTGCGAAGTGTGACAAACGGCTCGAAAACCTGATCCCCCAGGTGCAACGGTATGCCCGGGCCGGTGTCGCTAATCAATACCGTGCCCGTCGGCGCGAGCAGGGTGATCTTGATGTGGCGCGGGCCATCGATGCCGGCCAGCCAGGTACAGGCGTTGTGGATCAGGTTGTCGAATACCTGAACCAGTGAGGCCGGGCGGGCCACGATAGAGAAATCATCGCCCTCGATCATTGCCTCGATACTGTATTCACTGATCAGGTTGTCATTCAGCTTTAGCGCAAGCTCAGCCGCATCGCGAATGCTGGCTGACTGAGTGCGTTGCAGGCGCCAACCAGCCTCATACGGCGCCAGCACGCGAAACTCATTCCGCAGGGTCCCCAGACAGGCATCGAGGGTACGGATAGCCCGGGCCACCTCACTATCGCCGCGACCGAGATGGCGAATTTCGCCGAGTGCTTCAAGTGCGGCATGCACCTGTCGCCCAAACTCGTGGGCGACTCGCTCGGCCGCCATACCGGTTGCTGCAAGGTGGGTCAATATCTGCTCACGTTGATTGGCTTCAACTTCACTCTGAGATTGATATGCCTCGGCCTGCCGCAGGTGCTCCATAAGCTCGTGTAATGCCTGACGTTGGGTAATAAAGGGAGACGGTGCGTCTGATGGAAGCGGCTGTCCAACCTGCTCTCTCGGAGTGGTCGGTTGCGTGGATAGAAAGGCCGGTTGTGTCACCTGGATTGGCGGTGGGACTGTTACCACCACATCGTCACGGGCGCTTTCGGCAACCGCTGAAGCCAGCGATTTCGCCTGCTGAAGCGCCGTCTTAGGGGCAGGCGTTCGCGACTCCGAGCGTGGCCTATCTCGAATCCACTGGGAGATAAAGACGTTCATCGCCGCACGCACCAGCGCTCGCAGATCACGAAAAGCGACGTTGTCAATCAGCCCCTCGCGGTTCGTCTTGTCGCGCAGGCCGGGTGTCTCCTCTTGCTGCACCTCGACAAAGCCGATGATCTGCTGATTACCAATCCGCTGAGACGGGTTGTTGATACGCTCTTTATCGAGATCCAGCCAGTCATTACCCGCCTCACCGTACGGTAGCACCCGCAAGCCATCGCGAAAGAGCGAGATCCCGCTCATTGCATCAAGGTCAGCGCGGGACACTCCGCTCCGATTCAGATACTCCTGAGAACGATCCCAGACATAGAAGGTCAGGTGGAAAGGGCCGCAACCATTCTCACCGGACGACGCCATCTCTTTCTGTGCCGGGGTAATAAGGTTGAAGCTATCCTCTGCGGCACGGCGCTCAGGAACGGCCGGATGCTGACAGCGGTACTCATAGTCGAGTGTGCCCTCGGGAGTGACGTAGCCCCGGAAAACATAGTGGGCTCGCTCCAGAATGTCGCTGCTATCAATCCGCTCATAGGCAGGATAGTCGGGGCAACTCAGGCTGATCCGAAAGTCGTTGACAGCTATGTGCGGACTCTGCAAGCGACGCAACGCCCGATGCACCTTTGCGAGCATCGGTTCGCTCCAGGTCGCCCGGGCACGCTCAATGAGCATATAAGTGCCGGTCTGACCATCGGTAAACAGCTGCGGCGGCCGCTCGTACAGCGTGACTGGCACATCGTCGAGAAACGTATCGCCGCTATCAAAAGCATCCCAGTCAATCTCCAGCACGACCTCGAGTTGATCTGCCATACGCGTGATCAGCGTGAGCTTTCGCCCGAGCTGATGCACCGCAAAGCGACCCACGCCTTTCTCGCCGATGGGAAGACGGCCCCGAGATGAGCGCGATTTCGCCTTCTTCTGTCGCTCCTTATGGTCAATCGCCGGACTCAGCCATTTCTCTTCGATATCGGACCGTGACATCCCGATGCCGTTATCACGCACTTCGATCCTGGTGCTCTCCGTTGTTAACAATCCCGTGATAGCGACATCCACCCGGGTTGCATCGGCGTCGTAGCTATTCTTCACCAACTCGATCAACCCGACTGCTTGATCGCTGATTAGCTGCTCACCAAGAAGTGAGAGAAGTCGGGCGCGCGGGCGGAAGGTGATTCTTGCAGCAGTATTCAACGCAGATCTCCCTCATGAATATCAGCGCAGCCCTGTCTCGAGGCCCGCTGAGGAATGCCAGACAACGCAGCCAGTCTGAGTTATGGCCCCACCCGCCTCGGCGGTGTCAGCCAGGCGATCACCACACCGATCGGGCCGCTCACCATCGCGGTCAAGGCCATGATGATACGGCACCGCCCCTTGCTGACGAACATGTACGCGGCCGCCAGCATCCACCCGTCCCAGGCAAAGCACACCAGGCCGGGTGTGCTACCCACCAGGGGAATGGCGGCGAGAGAGCCCGGACCAGGGACAAGATGCAGCCAGGGCCGATGGACCGGGCACGGTGCAGGTCGCGTATGCTTCGGCCAGAGGAACAGGGTCCAGATGACCACAATCGGCGCTACCACATTCAGCAGCAGCGCAAGCAAGGCAACAGGCCCGGGATTGCCACCACGCCGCCGGTAGATGTACCAGCTTGCCAGTCCACTTGCGATCCAGGAAATGAAGACCAGCTGCCGAAACCACCGTGACCGATGACGCGCCTGATGCGATACTGCGCCACACGCGTGCCCGGGTCGCGCAGCGTGAGCGCAAAGCGCAGGCTGCGACCGCAAGAGCGGCAGTGCTGCACCCCGTCGCGGTTCTCAGCACCACATCCTGTTCCATTCCTGAGATCGTGACAGATCATCATAGCCATCTGTTACCCTCAAGAGATCTGCTGAACCCCTGGCTGAGTGGTCGAGAGCAACATCGCCTCCTGAACCTCTGAACGCGCATCCCGCCGCTTCCGGATGATAACGCGCCCCCGATACGACGATCGTACCAGCCCGGCGTAGAATACGCCGATGTGAACATATGGAGAAACCGGGTTTCCCCTTCCCCCTGCCTGTGGGGGCGGCAAGCCCTCCCCGCCGGGAGGGTTTGGGAGGGCGTAGCCCTCTCAGGAAATAGATATACCAATTGGAATTGAACAGGCCGCATCCCCACGCCTCCTGCGCATCGCAACGCCATTGCAACAATCTGCGGCTTCGGGCTGCGTCAACGTCACTGGCTCCTCGCGCGCCGGGATGCTGATTGACGCATCCGGCACGTTCCGTCTCACCCCGCGCGCGGCGACGGGTCCCGGCCCGGATGCGTCCCCTTCGACTGCGCTCAGGGCGATCTCCTCGCTCAGTATGACCAGTGACGTGGCGGATGAACCTCGAATGAAGCTGGAGTATAATGGACGCGCGTTTTCCGGGAGCGAGGGTAACCTGCCCTCGCGGGCTGAGGCGGGCGGGACGCCCGCGCTCCGGGGCTTGTGGGATTCTTTCGAGCCCGTACCGGACGTGTGGGGAAATCTGGTTCTCTGATGTCGAGATCTTATGCGGCTCCGCCGCACATTACCAGGATGCAAACGGCTTTATTGTTGGAAGGGCCGGGCCTTCCCTGCCCCTCCCCCGCCGGGAGAGGGGCAGAATGCTGCAACCCCTCGCCGTGGGTGAGGGCGCGGGGCAACCCGGGTTCCCCGATGTTCGTATCAGGGTCGCAAATGGCCACCCGGGGTGCTGCCGGCGATGTATGGTGGAGCAATCAGTGGATCTTGTAATCAATGGCCAGACCTACCAGGTGGCTGAGGACCCGCCCCGTCTCCTGCTCTGGGTGCTGCGCGACGAACTGGGGCTCACCGGCACGAAGTTTGGCTGTGGCGCTGGCTACTGCGGCGCCTGCACCGTTCATCTCGACGGCGTGGCGGTGCGCAGTTGCCTGACCCCCATCGGCCAGGCGGCCGGCAGGGCGATCACCACCATCGAGGGCCTTGCCCGCGGCGAGGAGCTGCACCCGGTGCAACGGGCCTTCCTCGAGGCCCAGGTGCCCCAGTGCGGCTGGTGCATGAGTGGTCAGATGATGACGGCCGCAGCACTGATCGCGGCCAATCCCGAGCCTTCCGAGGAGGAGATCGTCGCGGCCATGGATGGCAACTACTGTCGCTGCGGCGCCTACGCGCGCATCCGTCGGGCAGTGGCCCGCGCCGCCGCTCTGGCCCGCACCGCCACGGAGGCCGCATGAGCCGGTCCCCCTCCCGGCGCTGGCGCGTCTCCCGCCGAGGCTTCCTGATCGGCGCCGGGGTCGTCGGTGGCGGCCTGGCCCTCGGCGCCACGCTCGGGATGCCCTGGCTGCGCCTGACCCTCGCCGATGTCGTTGATGGCGCTGCGCCGCCCACAATCGTCACCACCGATCCGGCCCTCTGGTTCGAGATCGCCCCCGACGGCCGGGTGCGCCTCGCTATGCCCAAGGTCGAGATGGGCCAGGGCATTCACACGGCCCTCGCCCAGATCGCCGCCGAGGAGCTGGAACTGGCCTGGGAGCAGATCGAAGTTGTCCCGAGCGGCTCGCCGGGTCCGGTGGCCGACAACTTCGGCACCAATGCCAGTAACTCGGTGGCCTCGCTCTTTGCCCCCCTGCGCGAGACAGCCGCGACGATGCGCGAGTTGCTCCGCGCCGAGGCTGCCGAGCGCCTCGGGGTGGCGCCGTTTGCGCTCCGCGCCGCCAACGGCGCGTTTTTCGTCGCCGACCACCCGGAGCGCCGGCTGAGCTATGGCGAACTGGCGGTGGGCGCCGCCGCGCGTGAGGTGCCCGCCGAGCCGCCTGTCCTCAAACCGAGCGCTGCCTGGACGCTGATCGGCGCCAGTGTGCCCCGGGTGGACCTGCCGGCCAAGATCCGCGGCGCGGCCACCTACGGCTACGATGCCCGGGCCGAGGGCATGCTCTACGGCGCGGTGGCCCGCCCGCCCAGCCTCGGCGCGACCCTCCGCCGGGCCGCGCCCGGTGGTGCGGCCCGGCGCCCGGGGGTGGTCGCGGTGGTTGCCGAGCGCGACTTCGCCGGCGTCGTCGCCGAGTCGCGCAGCGCTGCCGCAGCCGCCGTGCGCGCAATGGATCTGGAGTGGGCCGAGGGGCCGCCGCTGCAGCAGGAGCAGATTGACGCCCGGGTGCGCGCCGTCCCCGGGCGTGGCGTGGTTATCCAGAGTATCGGCGATACCGCAGCCGCGCTGCGTGGCCCCGGTGTGATTACGGCAGAGTACCGCACTCCCATGGCCGCCCACGCCCACCTGGAGCCCCAGGCCGCGCTGGTGGACGTGCGCCCCGACCGGGTGCTGGCCCGGGTGAGCACCCAGTACCCCCTCGGGACGGCCCGGGCCATCGCCCACGCCCTGGGCCGCGACGCGCGCACAGTCGAGGTCGTGCCCACGTACCTGGGGGGCGGCTTCGGGCGGCGTATGATCAGCGAGGTGGCGGTGGAGGCTGCGCGGCTCTCAGCGGCCGCCGGGCGGCCCGTGCACGTCGGCTGGAGTCGAGCCGAGGAGTTCCACCACGGCTTTGTGCGTCCGCCCACCCACCACGTGCTGCGGGCAGCCCTGGGGCCAGACGGGCGCATCGTGGCCCTCGAACACGCCCAGGCCAGCGGCGGTGTGATCTTCCCGTTCATCCCCGCGCCCCTGCGTGCCCTCTTCGGGGCCGACTTCGGGGCCTGGCGCGGCGCCCGCATCAGCTACGCCGTGCCGCATATCAGCGTGAGCGCCGAGCACGTCCCCCTACCCATTGCCACCGGCGCCTGGCGCGGCCTTGGCCTGCTCGCCAACATCTTCGCCATCGAAAGTTTCATTGACGAACTGGCCCACACCGCCGGCGCCGACCCGCTGGCCTTCCGCATCGCCCACACCGGCGACGATGAGTACGGGCGGCGCCTGCGCGCTGTGCTCGCCGCAGTCGCCGAGCGCGCAGGTTGGGGCACACCCGCGCCCCCCGGCCGCGCCCGCGGCGTCGCCTGCTCCATTGACGCCGGCACCGTCGTGGCCCATATCGCCGAGGTCTCGCGCAAGCCCGAAGGCGGCGTGCGCGTGCATACGGTCTGGGCCGTGGTGGACCCCGGGCTGCCGATCAATCCCGATGGGGTGGCGGCCCAGACTGAGGGCAACATCTGTATGGGGCTGAGTTCGGTGCTCTTCGAGCGGCTGAGCGTGCGCAACGGGCGGATCGCCGCCGACAACTTCGGCGCCTATCCCCTGCTCACCATGCGCGACGCCCCGGCGATCGAGGTGACCGTGCTGCGCAGCGGCGACGTGCCCTACGGGGTGGGCGAGCCGCCGATGGGGCCGATCGGCGCAGCCGTAGCGAACGCCGTTTTCGCCCTCACCGGCCAGCGGCTGCGCGAATTACCGCTCAGCGGCGTGTAGCGGGGGAAGGCGCCGAAGATGGGCGGGCCTGAAAACACCCGGTCCGCCCGAGTCTGCTATCGATGGGCGGCCAGTCCTCGTCCCGCGCACCTCTTGTTGTATCACCGAAGGTCGCCGGCAGACCAGAATCAACTGCTGCTGCTCACCGGGCGCAAGCCACGCCGTGGGATGCAGTGGACAGGAAGTGAACTCTATCGGCAGGCGTTTTCAAAAACCTTCTTGCCAATCCAGATCCTGCGATAATTCCTCGTTCAAACCGTCTGATTCTTGAAGTGCTTGACCCCATCGATCTATAAAAATCAGATCTTTGACAGGCAGACGAGAGCGCCAACCGACCGTTTCAAGTTCAGGGTTTCGAAAAAAGAAATTCACAAAACCAACGCACAAGTAGGCGACAATCGTGACATCTGATGGAATGTTTAGAATTTCCTTGAGGCGCTCCTCATGGAGAATGCTTACCCATCCAACACCGAGACCTTCAGCACGCGCCGCCAGCCACAGATTTTGAACCGCACAAACGCAACTATACAGATCCATAATTTTCATGTGCGTTCGACCAATCACGACCGGACCCGCACGCTGGTGATCACACGTTACGCAAATATTTACCGGAGCTTCACGAATACCCTCTAGCTTCAATCTTTGATACGCAGACCGACGGACCGGATCAAACATCTCAGCCGCTTCGTTGTTGGCTTGCACAAAGTCGTCGTACACCAACTGTTTTGTGGCGGGGTCTTTGATTACAATAAAATTCCACGGCTGCATGAACCCAACCGAAGGCGCATAATGGGCAGCTGTAAGAATTTTACTCAGCACGTCATCAGGAACGTCGTCGGGCATGAACTGTCCACGTACATCCCTGCGGCCAAAAATCGCCTTGTACAGGCCCCGTTTCTCCTCGGCAGAAAGGGGTTCGCCGGCTTGAATATCTGGATCTTTCTTGTTCATTGGCGTCTAGACCATCCGGCTCATCGCCTTCGGATAATATGACAGTTGGAACTGAGTTTTGCGCTGCTTCCAGTGAGGGTTTGGGGGCCTGGCCCCAAAAACTACCAGAAGTCTATTTTCTCGAAAGAATCGCGACCCTCAGAACCTCCTCCCCAGGAGAAGTCACAACTGGTGCAATAACTTTCGCCAGCACATACAGGCCGACCTGCTCGTACCAATCCGTCCGGAATGATACCCTTTCAGGTGTTGCCAACCAGAAGGGAAGCTGGGAGATTATACCATTCTTCGCAATTTCCGTGTCTGCGACGCCCGGAGGTTGCCACCGGCGTTGCACCACGCCGGTCTGTCCGCCAACAGCCGTTGCTATACCCTTCCCTGTGGAAATGGTGAAGGAGGCGTAGGGGCGTTTTTTGTCGCCCTGATAACCATGACCATGATCATTCCTGGGAGGGCACAGCCCTCCCACACCCTCCCCCGCCAGGGGAAGAAACCGTGCTCCTCCCCCCCGGCGGGGGGAGGCCGGGAGCGAATGCGGCGCCCCCGCTGACGGCCGCGGGCACGTGCTCCTCCCCCCGGCGGGGGGAGGCCGGGAGCGAATGCGGCGCCCCCGCTGACGGCGGCGGGCACGTGCTCCTCCCCCGGCGGGGGGAGGCTGGGAGGGGGGCGGAACGCTCGAAACCCTCAGGGAGGGGCGTGGGGAAACCCGGTCTCCCCGATGGTCACATCAGATGTCGCCAGCGCGGCGGCTTTCGCAGCCTCACGTCGGT
>JBDNDG010000279.1:0-6166 GCA_046719255.1 Chloroflexaceae bacterium | reverse complement strand
CGGACCATGCCGTGGCGAGACGGCGCGCTGGCGCGCGGGCCCTTCTCTCCCATGGGGCTGACCATGGGTACAACCGGCCTGGCAGTAGAAAACTTGCGGATAGCGCCGCTGTTGGGGGATGGGACGAAGGCTGGAACAGCCCGGAAGAGCGAAGGCCCTTCACGGCAACTGGCGCTGCGTGCGTGCAGGCTTCACCGCGCGTCCAGGACAGGTGGGGGAGGGACGAACTGGTGCGATGGGTCAGGTGGGACGGAAGCGACAAAGCGCCTTATCGACCGGCGATGTCCTGCGGCCGCCTGAAAACGGCTCGAATCGACCACAATAGCGGCCATTTGGAGCACCCGCTACCGCAGGTTTGGCGATGGTGCCCGGTGCCGCTACCGTCTCGAGGTGCGTGCGGCGTTCGCCCTCGACACGGCGACCGGCAAGGTCTTCCTGATAAATACGTATTCTGCGCCAGATTATAAGGGCGCGACCTACGCCTCTCAATAGTCAAAAGGTACCAGGTTCGCAAGCAGAGGCGTTCCCAAAACATGGGGAACCCGGGTTTCCCCATGTCTCTCCCTGAGGGGAGGGTGTGGGCGGGTGCAGACCTGCCAGGAAAAGAACCTGTATAGACGCCTGACAGGACAGAAGGGAAAGCGGATCGCCCACGCCCCCCGCGCCGGGAAGGACTCCTCTTGCACAAAGAGCAACGTACGAGTATTATTCGCACCGTTACCGACCGGACGGCGCGTGACGGCGTCGTGCCGCGCCAGCACCAGTGATGATCGTGGGGAGGTGATACCGGTGGACCGCTTTGAGTTGCTCGCCGCCCTTGAGGAAGGTTTGGAGAACGGGCGGATCTCGCCCCAGACCGCGGCCTATATCGCTGCCGAACTGTTTGGCATTGATGCCTATGAAACGGGCTATCACGAGTGGGATAGGCCCTCACCACGGTTGGAGGAGGCCGAGCCGGCGCTTTCGGCCGATTAGGTGTCGTTTCATTCCGGCAACGTCAGGTTGACGTGAGGCCCTTGTACGGCTGCGCCGCATACCACAAAGCTGTAAAAGGCTCGTTCCAGGAGGGCTGCGCCTTCCCAAACTCTCTCCACCGGGAGGGATGTGGGGAAACCGGGTTTCCCGTAAAGTATGTTTGGCGACGGGCTGCGCCATGTACTGCGCGAACTCGATTGGTGAGGGCATAGAGCGTGTCAGGGATCATTCCCGCCTCTGTGCCCTTTGTGTCTTCCTGAAGGGGGTTTCGGGTGTCCATTCTCGACCTGGTGCGACTGAACTTGCTCTCGCCGATGGTGCTCGCGTTCGTGCTGGGGGGTATCGCCACACTGGTTCACAGCGATCTCAAGTTTCCCGAGGAGTTGTACGTTGGTCTATCAATTTACCTGTTGTTTGCGATCGGCTTAAAGGGTGGCGCAGCCCTCTCCGAGACGCCCTTCTCCGTTATTCTGATGCCGGCCCTGGCGACGCTCGCGCTCGGGGTGATCATTCCCCTGGTCGCTTACGTGGTGCTCCGGCGTCTGGGCGGCTTCGAGATCGCCGATGCGGCGGCACTGGCCGCGCATTATGGCTCGGTCTCCGCCGTGACCTTTGCTGCCGTGCAGACTTTCCTGGAGGCGCTCAAGGTGCCCTATGAGGGCTTCACTCCTACCCTGGTCGCCCTGCTTGAGGTGCCAGCGATCATCATAGCGCTGCTGATCGCCCGCGTGGCGATGGGGCACGGCGGCAACTGGGGCGAGGTGATCCGCGAGTTGCTGGCTGGCAAGAGCATCCTCCTGCTTCTCGGCGGCCTGGTGATTGGCTTTCTTGCCGGACAGGCGGGTCTGAAACAGGTAGCGCCGTTGTTTGTGGACCTCTTCAAGGGCGTGTTGACCCTCTTCTTGCTCGAAATGGGCATGGTGGCGGCGCGGCGGTTGGGTGATCTGCGCAAGGTGGGGATGTTTCTGGTGGGATTTGGTATCATGATGCCGATCGCTTCCGGCATTCTCGGGATCTGGCTCGGTAGCCTCACGGGTCTCTCGCCGGGTGGCGCAGTGGTGCTGGGCACCCTGGCGGCGAGCGCATCCTACATCGCGGCCCCTGCCGCTGTGCGTATTGCCTTGCCCCAGGCCAACCCGAGCTACTACCTGACCGCCTCGCTGGCGATCACGTTTCCGTTCAACCTGGCCGTTGGCATCCCGCTCTACTACGCATTGTCCAACCTGTTCTTCTGAGTCCGAGAGATCGGGGGGCCGTGAGAAGGATACGGCCCTCCCTGTGCCCCACGGTACCGGCCCGCGTCCTCCGGCGCACAGGGCGCCCATCCCTTCCCGGTGGAGGGTCTGGGAGGGCGCAGCCGTCTCAGGAACAAACCTGTGCGTATCTTGTCATTGTGCGGCGCAGCTGTGTGGGCATCTACGGTCACATCAACGTAGGGAGGAGGCGCCCGGTGCAGAAGCTCAAACTGGTGACAATCGTCGCCGAAGCCGTGCTCGAAGAGCGCATATTGCGCGAACTCCGGCAACTCGGAGCCAGAGGCTACACTGTCGTAATGGCCCGTGGCGAGGGGACGCGGGGCATCCATGCCAGCAGTTGGGAGGGCCCCAACCTCCGCATCGAGACGCTGGTCTCCCCCGAGGTGGCCGAGCGGATCATGTCGCACGTGGCGGCACACTATTTTACCGACTACGCGGTAATTGTGTACAGCGTCGATGCCGAAGTGGTACGAGGCGAGAAGTACCTCTGATGTGAACGTGGGAGGGTGGGAGGGTCTGGAAGGGCCGGGCCCTCCCAGAAACATCCCTCTGGCGGGGAGG
Source organism: Chloroflexaceae bacterium (assembly GCA_046719255.1). Taxonomy (GTDB): domain Bacteria; phylum Chloroflexota; class Chloroflexia; order Chloroflexales; family Chloroflexaceae; genus JACAEO01. The sequence continues at coordinate 3,374 of JBDNDG010000279.1, read as the reverse complement.
GTCTGGAAGAGCGCAGCTCTCCCGGGAAATTTCCCGTTGAAGAAACTGTCACATGCCCGGTTCCGCGCCACGGTTGCCAGCACAGCCTTTGCCGCAGACTAACCGCCTTCGAGATCTCCGGGTAGCCGCGTCATTGACAATTGCTCATCTGTCAGTACTTGTGGATGACCAGTCATTGCATTGACATGCGCCATTGAAGTGTATACCATAAGCGCAAACAAAGAGATGTTTGCGATTGGTTCGCGTTCCTTTTTGGATTGATATAACGCGAACCTTTATATTTGTAGATTTGGATACCTGTCAGGGAGGGGAATGGGGAACCCCGGTTGCCCCATTTCCCAACCAGTGGTGGGGCGCCTGACGCTTCAGCAAGCAGGGGCGTGGGGAAACCTGGCTTCCCCACACGTTCACGTTAGTAGGGAAAAAAGTCAGGCGGTAACAGATGCGCGCCAGACAATTCGGCGCGCACGGAAGTGGGGTCGCGGGTGACGGAGTTGATCACCGCCTCGATCCAGCGATCGCCGGCCCGCCAGCGCACAATATCGCCCGGGCGCAGATCGTAGTGCTCGGGGCGGGTAAAACTGGCGCTGCAGTCAATGGTCAGACCAGAGGTTTCGAGCCGATCCACTGGCAGATCGGTGTAGCGGTAGCCATAGTTTCGCCGGTAGATAGTTACCGTGATCAGGGAAGTCTGCGACATACGACAGGGTTGATGCCAGCTGCACGGGGTTTCACCGCGCGTGACGGAGATGAAAGGAGATTCTCCGGGTCCGGCTCCTCATTCCCGATGCCTGCCCCCGGGCAGGGGGATGAGGACACCCGGTTTCCCCGAGGGCCAGGAAGGGGCTGCGGGTCCCCGCGGCTACATCTATCGCGCACCCATCAGGATCACTTCTCGATGGCGTGTTTTTCCTTCTTCGTCGTATTGATGCCAAAAAGGGCGTACAAAGGGCAAAAGCCCACAGCGGCGGTGGTGAGCATCGCCAGCGCCAGCAGTGCGGGCACGATCTGCCAGGCGCCGCCAGAGGGCGAGAACAGGGCAATCAGCCCGAACACGGCTGTCAGGACCAGGCGAATGTCGCGGTCGGAAGTGCCGAGGTTCTGCGGCATAGAAACGCTCCTTGTGCATGACTTCACGATTTTGTGACGAGGAGGATACCACGGAGAGCTTCTGGCAAGAGGTAAAGGACCGCTACTGGAGGTAAAGGGGTGACCACCTTGCTCCCACGCGGGAGCAGGGCCGCGCTAGGGATGGCCTCCCCCTGTCGACATGCCCTGCGCTGCCAAGCGGAGCGGCGAGGTCGATCTCAGCTGTCCATGCAGCCGCGCCGCACCACGCCAGAATGAACATAGTTGTTCCCGGGAGGGCGTAGCCCTCCCAGACCCTCCCGCGCGCGGGCTATGTTCACGCTGGTGTTCTGCAGCGCAGCCGCCGCACCACCCCGCCATCGACGGACTTTGCACCAGCCCTGTGCATCAGCCTGCCACCCTGCGGCGCCGCGGCAATTGTATGCTACAATAAGGCCGTTGCAGTGACACGGAGGCTCTGGCCAAAGCTATGAGCGACCTAACTTCTGATCATCCCGGCACCAGTTCTGACGTTTTCGGTCTTGACGCTGTGCGTGAAGTGCTGCGCCTGATCAACGAGACCGACATCTCGGAGTTGTTGATTGAGCGGGGCGATGCCAAACTGCACGTCAAGCGCGGCGTTCCCCCGCAGCCAGCGCAACCTTTTGCTATGGCGCCAGTGCTGCCGACGCCGTTGCCGGCGTCTCTGCCGGGGGCGCCAGTACAGCCGATGTTCCAACCTGCCCCGGCGCCGGAAGGCCCACCCGCCGAGATGCCTGCGGGGCACACGGTGCTCGCGCCGATGGTTGGCACGTTCTATGCCGCGCCTTCACCCAAGGATCCCCCCTTCGTTCAGGAGGGCGACGAGGTGCGTGTCGGCGATTCGATCGGCATCATCGAGGCGATGAAGATGATGAACGAGATCGAAGCTGACGCTTCTGGACGCATTGCGCGGATCCTGGTGAAAAATGGCCAGCCGGTTGAGTACGGCCAGCCGCTCATGGTGATTGAGCCGCTCTGAACCACACACGGGTCGTCCGTGATGGGCACCGGTTATGTGTGCTCATCACGGGTCGCCCGACCCCCGCATGCACCAGGCCCTTTCTGTCAGCGAGTTGAATAACTACCTCCGCGAACTCCTCGAAACCAACCCGCTCCTCAGCGATGTGTGGGTCGAAGGCGAGATCTCGGAGTTCAAGAGGCATGCGGCGTCCGGTCACTGCTATTTCAGTATCAAGGACGCCGAGGCGCTGCTCCGTGCAGTTATGTGGCGCTCAGCCGCTTCACGCCTTCCCGTCCTGCCCCGCCCCGGCGAGGCCGTCCTGGTGCATGGCTACATTTCGATCTACCCACAACGCGGCGATCTGCAACTGTACGCCGATATGCTCCTGCCGGCAGGCATGGGCATCCTTCACGCGCGCTTTGAGGAACTGAAGGCGCGCCTTGAGTCCGAGGGCTTCTTCAGTCTCGAACGCAAGCGCCCCTTGCCCGCTCGTCCGCGCCGCATCGGTATCGTGACCGGCCCGCAGAGCGCGGCGTTGCACGATATGCTCACCGTGCTGGGCCGTCGCTGCCCGCTGGTCGAGGTGCTGGTGGCCCCCTGTCTGGTCCAGGGTGAACGGGCGCCGGATAGTATCGTTGCGGCGCTCAACAGCCTGTTCCAGGCCGGAGTGGACGTGATTATTGTGGCCCGTGGCGGGGGTTCGCTCGAGGATCTGTGGTCGTTCAACGATGAGGCAGTGGCGCGAGCCGTCTTTGCCAGTCCAGTGCCGGTCATCACCGGCGTTGGGCACGAGACCGATACGACCATTGTTGACCTGGTCGCCGATCTGCGCGCTCCGACTCCTTCCGCCGCCGCCGAACTGGTCGTGCCCGAATTGCCCGAGCTGGCCGCCGAAGTAGCTGGCGCGCGCGCGCGCCTCGATGCAGCCGTGCGCGCCTCCCTGTCGCTGCGCGACGACCAGGTGACCGAAGCGGCGCGGCTCGTCGAGCGCCACTCCCCCCTGCGGCGCGTGGATCGCGAGCGCCAGCAGGTGGACGATCTGGTGCGGCGGCTGGAACGTTCCGTAAGCGCCGCCATCCAGTTGCGCGGCGTGGCGCTCACCGGGGTGGCCGGGCGCCTTCAAATCCTCAGTCCCCGCGCTACCCTGGCTCGGGGCTATGCTGTGGTGCGGCGCGCCGATACCGGCCAGGTGCTCACCCATCCGGCACAGGCCGCTCCGGCGACGCCGCTGGCCATTACCTTGCGCGATGGTGAGTTGCGGGCCACGGTAGAGAATGGGGAGGGATGATGCCATTTCAGCCGT
>JBDNDG010000278.1:0-6194 GCA_046719255.1 Chloroflexaceae bacterium | reverse complement strand
ACCATTGCCGACGCTTCAGGCAATGGTTATGTCCTGACGCTCGGCATCACCGGCGACGCTGACAGCGCCGATCCGCTGTGGGTGGCTTCGCCGCGCGCAGGCGCGCCAGGGGGTCGTCGGGCGTGGTGGGGGATGGCGCAGGCGGCACAACCGGGGGCGGAGCGGGCGGGGGCGGACCGGCCGGTTCGGCGGGCGCGGCAACGCTGGGGGTTGATCCCGGCTGGGCTTCAGGCGGGGCGGGGTTGCCGATCCGTTCCTGCACCCGCCGCTTGGCGCCGGCCAGACGGTCCAGGGTAGGATTGGCGGGCACGGGCGCCGGACGAGCCGGCGCGACACGAACGCCCATCCAGGCCCGCGCCGCCGCGAGGTCCTCGCGGCGCAGCAGCAGGCGCCGCACAGCGATGTCAAAGACCAGCAACAGAAGCGCCAGAGCCAGGAGTGGCATAGCGATCTCGCGGGCGCGGGTGACGCCGCTATCAACACGCGCGAAGGCGGCGGCCGCCTCGTCCAGCGCGGCGCCCCCGGTGAGCGTGGCGAGTTCGAACAGCAGGGCCGGGTTGGCCTGGGCGCCGCGGTACTCCGAGGAGTAGGGCACCACGAGGCCCGCCGTCTCTTGCAGCACGGCGCGCCCGCCCGCGGCGCCGCTGATCTGCACCAGGTAGGTGCCCGGCGCGGGACTCTCGAAACGGCCCTGGTAGGTCTGCGGGCCGACCTGGGGCAGTGCAACCTCGCGCCGCGAGCCATCGGTGCCGATCAGGGTTGCGGTGACCTCCAGGTTCTCCTGCCCCGGGCCGGTCGTCAGCCGGATGAGGGTTTCGGCGCCGGCCACCTGCATCTCGGCGCTGACCTCCTGGCCGCCGCGGGTGGGCAGCACTGCGCTGACGAGTTGCCCGGCAAAGCGCGGAAAGCCTTCCCAGCGGACCCACTCCGCTGCCCATTTGCCGTGCGTATCGCTGAGCCAGGCGGCGCTCCGCCCCAGGCCGTACTGCCAGATCGCCAGCAGAGGCTGATCATCGTCGGTCTCCAGCACCGCGCGGGCGCTCTCCTTGAGCGTGCTCCCGTTGAAGCCGAAGAGCGGCGGCAGACCGCCAAGGCCGGCCAGGATCGGACTTTCGCCGATGGCAACGGGCACGAAGGGGCGTTCGATAATGTAATTGCCGACGGTGGTGATCGTCTCCTGCACGAAGATCTGCGGCACCTCGGCCATATCCTGGGCCGGATAGTAGCGACCGCCGCCGGCGAGCGCCAGGCGCTCCAGATAGTCAGCCGATCCGCTGCCCGCCGCCACGACGGTGAGGGTTATGCCCTGGGCGCGCATACGCTCGGCAATATCCACCTGATCGCCGCCAGATCCCCAGCCGTCGGTGAGGAGTATCACGTGCTTGAGGCGGGCGTCCACACCCTGAAGCAGCGACTCGGCCTCCAACAGACCGGCGCGGACGTTGGTGGAACCACGCGGTTCGAGGCCTGACACCGACTCAATCACCTCCTCCACCGTGGCCCCGGTGGTAGGCGGCATCGTCTGGATGGCGCGGCTATCGAAGGACACGATGCCAAGGGTATCGTGCGGCCCAAGCAGCGCCGCCGCCTGCGCCACCGCTTCCTTGGCAATATCCACCTTGCGCGTTCCGGCGGATTGGAGGGGCATAGCGCCACGATCCGGGCTGGCGCAGTGGCACGCGTCCATCGAACCGGATTTGTCAATCACAAAGACCAGGGCCAGGTCGGGGCGCTCCTCACGGTCACGCACATCCATATAGACCGGGAGGGCCTCTTCGATGGGCGTGCGCCCGTAGCCGCCGACGCCGAAACTCTCTTCACCGCCGACCATCACCAGGCCCCTGCCCAGATCGCGGACATAGGCGGGAAGGGCGGCCATGGCGCCAACCGGCAGCGCGCGGGCCGGTGTATTGACCAGAACGACGCTCTCGTAGGCGCTCAGACCGGCCAGGTCGGTGGGCATCAGATCCGGCGCCACGATCTCAGCAATGATACCGGTGGCCTGCAAACCGGTAGCCAGCGGTTGCGCGTCGGCGCGGCTCACGGCCACAATCAGTACCCGTGGCGGTCCCTGGATCTGGATCAGCGCCGAAGCCTCATTGTTCTGGGGGCGACCATCCTGGTCTGGCTCAATCTGGACGCGGAAGCGCTGGAAGCCGGCGCCGGCAACTTCGACCTGGAAGGGAACCTCGTTGGAGCCAGGTTGGAGTTCGACGCGCCGTTCGGCGATCACCCCGCCATCGCCGATCAGGCGCACGGTGGCGCCCTGAGCGACCGTGCTTTCCACCGTGGCAAGCACCGTGGCGCGCTGGTTGTCGCGCACCCGCGCGGGGGCCTCCAGGCGGGCGATCAGCGCCTCGGCATCGCTGGCGTTGACCGCAAGGTCAACGATGTCAATCGGCACCCCTCGCGCCGCGGCCAGACGGGCAGCCTCGATCGCTCTGCCCTCGTTCTCGCCGCCATCGGAGAGCAGCACCAGGCGTTTTTCGGCATCGGCGGGGAAGAGGGCCAGACCGAGCTGAATGGCCTCGGCGATGTTGGTGCGCGTCGCCACCGGCACCGAACTGATCCGGCCCAGCCGACGCTCCTCGCTGGGCGCCCGTTCTACCAGGGCGTTACCGCCAAACACGACGATCGCCGCCCGATCGCCCGGGGGCATCTGCTGGAGCGCCTCCTGGATGAAGGTCTCGGCCTGGGCGCGAGCAGAAGGCGGCATCGAGTCGCTCGCGTCGAGCAAAAAGACCGTCGTCAACCGCTCAACCGGCAGCACGAGTTGCGCGCCGGCCACGGCGAAAACCAGGGCCGTGGCGATGATGCTGCGGAGCGTCAGACTTGTCCAGAATCGCCCCGGCGTCAGACGGCGCGGGGGAAGCAGAGCGACGGCCCAGATCAGCCCTACCACAATCAGCAGCCAGAGCATCTCGGGATAGATGAACGAGAGGCGCGGCATAGGCACTCTTTCGGCGGGTAACGTGACCCGCCTGGGCGGGCCGTAGCGTGATGGTAAGGCAGATTGGTTTATTCTACCGGATCGACCTGCCACTTCGCAAGCCGGGCGGAAAATCGCCAGGGCGAATCCAACGTTGGCAAGCGAACGCCTCCTGAGTGGGCCGAAGCCTGTCCTGAGCGTCGCGAAGGGCGAAGTGCAGGCCGTAACGAAGGAGCTTTCACACCCCTCGCTACGCACTGCGCGCTCCTCAGGGCGCGAACTCCAGGACGTTACCATCGCCCTGGAAAAACTGCGAAGATGGTACAATACTGGCGCACTCGAGCGGCGATCACGCCCTGGCACCGTAGGATGCCAGGCCTAGTCCAACCCAGGAGCAATGGAGCTTCCCGCAGAACTGCTTACCCGGGCGCACTACTGGATGCGCCTGACCCGCGCCCTGGACGAGCGGGGCGCCTTCCTCCACAAGCAGAGCAAAATTGTCGGCGGCTACTTCTCGCAGATCGGGCACGAGGCCATCAGCGTGGCTGCCGGGCTGGCGCTCGGCCCCGACGATGTGGCAGCGCCGATGCATCGCGACCTCGGCACGTACCTGGTGCGAGGGCTGCATCCGCGACGCATTCTGGCGCAGTTCCTCGGACGGGCCACGGGCGTCAGTCGCGGGCGCGACGCCAACCTGCACGGCATGGGTGACCTGAGCCTGGGCCTAATCGGCTTTATCAGTCACCTGCCGGCCTCCACCGGGGTGATTGCCGGCGTGGCCCACGCCTTCAAGCTGAAGGGCGAGCCGCGGGTGGCGATGGCCTTCTTCGGCGATGGTGGCGCCAGTCAGGGCCTGGCCCACGAGTCGCTGAACTGGGCCTCGGTCTTCCAACTTCCGATGGTGGTCATCTGCGAGAACAATCAGTACGCCTATTCCACCCCCCTGGCGCGCCAGATGCGGATCGAGCATATCGCCGACCGCGCCGCGGGCTATGGCATGCCCGGCGTGATTGTGGACGGCAACGATTTCTGTGCGGTGTACCAGGCGGTCACGCAGGCGGTGGAACGGGCACGCGCTGGCGGCGGGCCGACCCTGATCGAGTGCAAGACGATGCGCATGCGCGGCCACGCCATCCACGACAATATGGCCTACGTGCCCAGGGACCTGCTGGAAACCTGGGCCCAACGCGACCCGATCGCGCGCATCGAGGCCGTGCTCCGCGAGCGGGGCCTGCTCGATGACGCCGCTCTCGCCGCGCTCCTTGAACGCATTGACCACGAACTCGACGAAGCCCAGTCCTACGCCGAAGCCAGCCCCTACCCCGACCCGTCCGAGGTAACGCAGGGGGTGTACGCGGAGTAATACCATTTTTATGTAGACTCTGGATTGCAGATCGTTGCACAAGGCGTTCAGGCACGCATTGACGCTACGTTACTTGCGGAGGGTTCACGTGAAATTGGTATAACACCCGGGGCCATCCGGTGGCCCCATTGCCGGCCCCTGGCCGCGGGTAAGGCCGGCATCTGACACCCCCGATGGGGCATGCGGAAAACCCGGTTTTTTTCCATCTCATGGCCGAGGGCAACCGACGAGGACCACCTATGACCTGGGATGCCAACCTCCACACCGGGGTCACGACACTCGCCGAAACCGGCGATACGCCAACGGGCGTCACTCGCGAGCTCACCTACCTCGAAGCTATTCGCGAGGCGCTACGCTACGAACTGCAGCGCGATCCGGCTGTGCTGCTGCTGGGTGAAGACATTGGCGTATACGGTGGCGCCTTCAAAGTGACCCAGGGGTTGATCGAGGAGTTCGGCGAACAGCGAGTGATTGATACGCCGATGACGGAGCTGGCGATGATCTACGCAGCGATCGGTATGAGCTTCCAGGGCTTCCGTCCGGTGGTAGAGATGCAGTTCGCTGATTTTATCTCCACCGGCTTTGACGCCATTGTGCAATTCGCCGCCACCAACCACTACCGCTGGGGCCAGCCGGTGCCGATCACCATCCGCGCGCCGGGCGCAGGCGGGCTGCGCGCCGGCCCCTTTCACTCGCAGAGCAATGAGGCCTGGTTCGTGCACACCCCGGGGCTGAAGGTGGTGGCCCCCGCCACCCCCGCCGACGCCTGGGGCCTGTTGATCAGCGCCATTCGTGATCCCAACCCCGTGATCTACTACGAAACCAAGTACCTCTACCGTTCGCTCAAGGGGCCGGTTGCCGGCGGTGAGACGGGGCTGGTGCCGCTTGGGCGAGCAGCGGTGCGCCGCGAGGGCAAAGAGTTGTCCATCATCACCTACGGCGCGATGGTGCATGAGGCCCTGGCGGTGGCCGCGGATCTGGAACGCGCCGGGCACAGCATCGAGGTGCTCGACCTGCGCACGCTTAAACCGCTCGATGAGGCAGCCATCCTGGCCACTGCCCGCAAGACCGGCAAGGTGCTCATCGTCCACGAAGCCAACCGCACCTGTGGCGTAGGCGGTGAGGTGGCCGCGCTGATCGCTGAACAGGCATTCGATTACCTCGACGGTCCGATCACCCGCGTGGCCGCCCCCGATGCGCCCGTGCCCTACAGCCCGCCCCTGGAGGACGCGCATCGTCCCGATGCAGTGAAGATCCGCGCCGCGGTGCAGCGGCTACTGGAGTTTTGAGCGCGGCTTATCGCTGCCGGCGCTGACGGCGGTGTTCCAGTATCTTTTGGGGCGGAAAGAGACGTTTCCATTCCAGACGCCGCCTTCCAAAGTTGAACAAGAGACAAACGGAGCAATCGGAAGCGGCGAAATAGTCTATACATTGCGCGATCTCATCATTGGTCAGAGGGAAGGAGTGCGCCTTATACTCCACCAATAACGCCTGCTCGACACGATGGTCGGGCCGGTAGAAATTTACCAGATTGCCGTTCTCGTCCAGAATGAGTAGTTCTGGTTCCCGTTCGGCAGCCAGGCTCGCATCAATGAGGCGTTGATGCATGGCATTGTGATACGTCATCTCGCGGTGACCAGGCCCAAGGTCGTTATGAACTGCCATAGCCAGGCCAATGATCTTATAGGTGAGGCCATTAAGACCGTCATCAACGAGATGGGAACCACGGTTTGCTGAGTTCATTGTCTGCTCCTTAACGAATGGGGAACAAATAAACGAGTGCCAGGGTCACCGCTTGTCTATTTGCTGGCCGTTGTTATTCACTGGGCGAGGAGGGGTCAACGAATGCGTAACGAATAACCGAATAGATGCACGTTATGCCTTTCATTCGGTTATTCGTTG
>JBDNDG010000277.1:0-6196 GCA_046719255.1 Chloroflexaceae bacterium | reverse complement strand
GCTTCTCCACCTCACACCCCCGGCTCTCCTCTCCCTGATCGGGAGAGGGGGAGCGGGCGTTGGGACGCCACATGGGGACTCCCCCTCTCCCGCTATGGAAGAGGGGGCTGGGGGGTGAGGACTCGCGGCCGCCATGGCTTCCTGATGCGCTCCGCAAACAATGCTATCCCTGAGAGGCGCGGCCCTTTAAAGGGTATCACGAGACCATCGCGTTCACGGCAGCGGCTTTTGAGGATCATGGCGCCCGTGCTCGCGCCGGGTTGGCGCGCATCCCTCGACGTGTCAGGCGCACTGTTCGCATGCGCTTGTTCGTTTCCCATTCGGCGGCGCACAGGCGTGTTGCCACATTGGGAAGCCCATCCTGGTGCGACGGAAACGCCCCTTGACAGTGCTGCCATGGCTCGCTATAATACACGTCCAACTTTACAACGGGGAGGGGTTTTCACCCCTCCCCGTTGTCACCTTAAGCGAGTGATACGATACAACTTCGTAGTACTCTACTTCGTATAGTGTAAAGTATTTACAACGGCGTATCATCCAGCGCTCCGGTGTTCGCAGTATCGTGGAGTTCCCCGATGAAGCCACGTCGCTGGTACAGCAGCCGCGAGTTCAACCCGCACCCCACACCGCCGCCAGGGCGTCCGTTGCGTGACCAGGCTTACTGGCGCTGGACAGGGCGCACCCGTCTGGAGCAAGGGCCGATCATCAAACCTGCGAATCCGCAGGCGACGGCTGCCCTCGAACGCCGCGAAAGCACGCCGCGGACCCCACGCCCGCCCCGGCGCATCAATGCCGCCTGAGGAACCGGTTCAGGCCTGCCAGATCATCTCGCTCATCACACAAGCGCCCGGCAATCGAGAGCTGTGCGGCGGTGCAGGCAATCTGACCACGGGGGGGCCGGGTTGTCCCGCTTCCCCGCCTGCGGGGGAGAGTTGGGGAGAGCGTGGACCTCCCGAGAAACTCTCGGCGGCTCTAATCTCCCCCGGCGGGCAAATGGTCGCGACGCGCCACGCCATCCCTGATCGCCGCGCGGGCCACGGCGTCAGCAATCACCGGCACCACGTGGCGGTTGAAGACGCTGGGGATGATGTATTCCTCACTGATCTCCTCGGGCGGAATCACGCCGGCCAGGGCCTTGGCCGCCGCCAGACGCATCTCCGTGGTCATATGCCGGGCGTGCACATCGAGGGCGCCACGGAAGATGCCGGGGAAACTTAGCACATTGTTAATCTGGTTGGGTTGGTCGGATCGGCCCGTCGCCACTACCCGGGCATACTGGCGCAACATCTCCGGGTCACCTTCCGGAACAGGATTGGCGAGAGCAAAGACAATAGGATCGCTGGCCATCCCCTGCACCATCTCCGGGGTGAGCAGGTTGCCCCGGGAAACGCCGATAAACACATCGGCGCCCTCCAGGGCCTCGCGCAGGTACCCGCGGCGACGGTCGCGGTTCGTCTGCGAGGCAACAATGCGCTGCATAGGGGTCTGCATGGCGTCATCACCCTCGCGCAGGATGCCATACCGATCCACGGCAGTGATTTCGCCGATACCGGCTTCAAGCAAGGCGCGGATGATCGCCGTTCCAGCGGCGCCGACACCGTTGACTACTACCCGCACGTCGCCGAGGCGCTTGCCCACCAGGCGCAGCGCGTTGCTCAGCGCCGCGAGCACCACCACCGCCGTGCCGTGCTGGTCATCGTGCATCACCGGAACATCCAGGCTCTCGTGCAGACGCCCTTCGATCAGAAAGCAGTTCGGCGCGGCAATATCCTCCAGGTTGATGCCGCCGAAGCTCGCGGCCAGTTGCTCGACCGTCTGGACGATGACCTCGGGATCTTGCGAACGCAGACAGATCGGCACCGCGTCAATGTTCGCCAGCTCCTTGAAGAGAATGGCCTTCCCCTCCATCACCGGCAGCGCCGCCTCCGGCCCCAGGTTGCCCAACCCCAGCACAGCGCTCCCGTCGCTCACCACCGCCACACTGTTGGCCTTCCACGTGAGCGCAAAGACCTTCTCGGGTTCATCGGCTATTGCCTTGCACACCCGCGCGACCCCGGGCGTGTAGGCGATCGACAGGTCATCGCGGGTCTTCAATGGCACGCGACTCTGCATCGCCAGCTTGCCCCCCAGGTGCGCGAGAAAGACCCGGTCACTCACCTGCAATACGTGGATCCCCCCAAGGTCGTTGAGCGCGGCGACGAGGGTGGCCCCATGCTCCTCGTCTTGCACGCGGACGGTGATGTCCCGTACCAGTACGCTGCGCTCGGCCCGGACAATGTCAATCGCGCCGATGTCGCCGCCTACCTCGCCGATGCGGGTGGTCAGCCGGCCGAGCATTCCAGGGCGATTTTCGATCTGACAGCGTAGCGTAATGGTATAGGCCACTCCCATCGACATAAGCAACCTCTCTCTGATCCTGTATACAAACGAGCGCCCGCGAACCAGTGGCACCAGGCCCCGGCAAGCAGGCTGGCGTTGTCCCCTGCTCGCAAGCGTCGCGTGTCTGCCCCACCGCTCTGCAGGGCACCCGATACAAAAACGCTCGTCGCACAACCCTGCGACGGCGCATTCGAACATGGTACCATGGCTGTGGCAACCGCGCAATGCGCTGAAACCGGGTTTCCCCATACCCCCACGGGGTGGTAAGCCTTCCCCACCGGGAGGGTGTGGGAAGACGCAGCCCTCCCCGGAATCAAGCTGCCAGCGGGAGGGCGTGGGAGGGCGCAGCTCTCCCTGGAATCAAGCTGCCAGCGGGAGGGCGTGGGAGGGCGCAGCTCTCCCAGGAACGAAGTATGTTTATTCTGGCGTCGTGCGCCTTGCCCATAACCGTCTAATGCGATGAACCTTCCAGAGGAATTACGCGAAACGTTCAACGCGCCGTTCGAACCACTGGTGCGGCGCATTGCCGCCGAGGCGACGGTGATTGACGAGCGCATCCTGCGTATCGATCACTTCCTCAACCACCGTATTGACCCGACGCTTATGCGTGCCATCGGCGCGGTCCTGGCCCAACGACTGGCGCCGCTGCGCCCTGACCTGGTGGTGACCGCCGAGGCCAGTGGTATTGCCCCGGCCCTCGTCACTGCCCTGGCGCTGGATGTGCCTGTGGTCTACGCCAAAAAATACGCGCCCGACGTCGAAGCGCCCGCCCTGTCGCGCCTGGTGCCCTCACCGACCCGTGGCGGCCAGATGCGCCTGGTTATCTCGGCGCGCTACCTGCCCCCTGCTGCCCGCGTGGCGCTGGTTGACGACTTCCTCGCTAACGGGCGCACCGCCCTGGCGCTGGCTGAACTGGTCGCCGAGGCCGGAGCCAGGCTGGTGGCGGCCGGCTTCGTCGTCGAAAAGTGCTTCCAGGGTGGCCGCGGGCCATTGGAAGCCCTCGGCGTGCCCGTTGCCGCCCTGGCCCACGTCGAGCGCCTGGAGACCGGGCGGGTCGTCCTTCGTGGCATCTGAGCGATGGGAGGGCGACCTGACCTCCGGCGGTTGGGGGCGCGGCTACGCCCCCCAAACCGCACCAGAAAGCCGTGGCTCGGGGCTTGCCCCGACGACGTTGCATCGAGCCGGCGTACTGGCTGAGGCGCCTGTTCACATGTGCGGTAAGGCGCCACCCCGGCTGCCCGGGCGTCCTGCCCCCAATGGCCTGGATGCGGGCAGACTGCCCGCGCACCCGGGAGAGGGATACAGGCACGGTCTATTCCGGTTGCGCGAAGCGGCTGAACGTGGTATACTCATGGCGCTGAACAGAACAGGACCCCGTAGCTCAGTGGATTAGAGCGTTTCCCTGCGGAGGAAAAGGTCGCGCGTTCGAGTCGCGCCGGGGTCGCCAGAAAGCCGGAGCCATATGGCTCCGGCTTTGTCATAGTGAGTGCTGGCTCCGCCGATCCACCCGCATGTCCAGTATATACACTGGCTACGCCCCCATCTACCACGCTATCGGCCAGGGCGCCTTCGCCGAGGCGCTGGCGCGTCGCATCCTCACAGCCCTGCCCACGCCGCCCGGGCGGGTCCTCGACCTGGCCTGTGGTACTGGCGCCGCCGCCCTGGTCTTCGCCGCCGGTGGCGCGGTTACCGTGGGCGTGGATCGCTCGGAAGCCATGCTCGCCATTGCCCGCAGCCGGTCCGACAATCTGCCCGTTACCTGGCTCAGGGCCGACATCAGGCATCTGCCGGTGGATGAGACGCTTGCGCCCGCGTCGTTCGATTTGATCACCTGTCTGTACGATAGCCTGAATTACCTCACTGCCGAGGGCGATCTGGCCCTGGCGATCGGCCAGGCGGCGCGCCTGCTGCGTCCCGGCGGCCGCCTGATCTTCGATCTCAACACCCGACACGAGTTTGCGGCCTGGGGGGAGGGGCTGGATCAGGTCGTGTATGATGCCAACGGCATCCTGGTCTACCACCGGCTTGCCTACGATGCCGAGGCGGCTCTGGCCTACGGGCGCGTGGTCTGGTTCGTGCAGGAGGATGGACGCTGGCGACGCGGAGAGGAACAGCACGTTGAGCGGGCCTGGAGCGATGCCGAGGTGCTGAGCGCCCTTGCCGACGCCGGGCTGCGCCTTGTGGCGCGCCGCGCACCTTCCTGGGAACCGGCCTCTCTCGATGCGCCGCGGATTGTCTACGACGCTACGGATGCGTAACCGGCGCCTCCGACCGGCGAACCGACCGGGTGGGGAGGGCTTTCCCTCGGCACCCCCGCGGTGCGGGCCAGAGAAAAACGCCCCTGCCTGGCAGGGGCGCTTCGCAAGATGCGGGGTCGCCGGTTCGGTAAGACCTAGCGGGCCTCACCAGCGGCGACGCCCATACGCTTACTATCATTCATGGGCATCACCTCCTTCGCGCCTGGACGGCTTATCTGGTTGTTGAACAGCCAACACAGGTACTATAACTAAGGAATGAAGTCGTGTCAAGACCCGCGACCCGGCGACCCGCACCCGTATGCAGGGCTGATGCAACGTCCGCCTCCGGTGGTGGGATGTGGGGCGGTGTAGCCGCCCCACGAGGGTTTTCTGGTTCGTTCTGGCGGCTGCGCCGCACAAGGCCCAGAATGAAATGTGTAGAGACGCAGCGCCGCCGCGCTCTACGCCCATCCCCTGCCGGTGGAGAGGGCTTGCCGCCCCCACCGGCAGGGGATGGGGAACCCCGGTTTCCCCATATGTTCACATCAGGGTGTGGTCAGGGTGGGCGTAGGTGTCCCCAACGGTACCGGCGAACCGGCTACGGGCGTCCGCAGCAACGAAGGGATCAGCAGCGTCTGCCCTGTCTGCAGCGCGTTGGGGTCGGTCAAGCCATTTGCAACGACCAGTTCATCAACCGTCGTGTCGAAGCGTTCGGCAATGGCGCTGAGCGTATCGCCGGGTTGAACGGTATAGAGGGCCGCAGGGGTCTGCGTTGGACGTTCCAGCGACGCCAGGGCGGTGGCCGTCGCGTCTATGTCGAGGGTGGGCGCGGGCGTAATGTCGAGGACCGCCGGCAGGGTTGGCAGGGTCGTCGTGGGTGGATTGGGCACGCAGGCGGCGCATACCAGCGCCAGCGCAGTAGCCAGGGCGGCCCGCAACCGGCGCAGTGAACGATAAACAGCCATTGTGAGACGAAGCGGACTACACATGCGCTATTCGATCGAAAACGACTATCATTCATTCTACCAGTGGTCTTCTGCCCATGTCAACTGTGGTATGGCCTCCACCAGCCGCTTATGCGGCTGCGCCGCAGCCCGCAGGAACGAAAAGAGGTACTCCCGCGAGGGCTGCCCCTTCCCTCGCTATCCTCCGCTGGAGGCGGGAACCGGGCGCCTTCCCCCAGCGGGGGGACGTTGGGGGGGCATAAGGCTGCACCCCCTCCTCCCAGGGACTCTCAGGGGTAGAGATTTCTGCAGAGCGCATCAGGATGCCATGGGTGCCGCGAGTCCTCACCCCCTGGCCTCCTCTCCCTTAGCGGGAGAGGGGGATTTCACATGTGGCGTCCCAGCGCCCACTTCCCCTTCTCCCGATCGGGGAGAGGGGGGCCGGGGGTGAGGAGGAGACGCCGTGCCTCAAAAAACTCTACCCGTGAACGCCGGTGGGGAGGGGATGTGACGCATATTCTTGCACGGGCCGCCCGGCCCGGCCCGTGGTGGCCGCCCGGCGGGGCGGTGGGGGGTCGAGACGGCCCGGCGGGGCGGTGGGGGGTCGAGACGGCCCGGCGGGGCGGTGGGGGGTCG
>JBDNDG010000276.1:0-6224 GCA_046719255.1 Chloroflexaceae bacterium | reverse complement strand
GTTGCGCTTCGGGCCGGGTACCGCCTCGGCTACGGCAAAGGACACTATGACCGCCTGCTGACTCAGGTGCGCGGCATCGCCGTGGGCGTGGCCTTCGCCAGTCAGGAGGAGCCATGCCTCCCCCACGAGCCTCACGACGTGCCTCTGGACATCATTGTTACCGAAGACGAGATTATCCAGCGACGCCCCGGCACGGCGACGGCGCTGCGGGATGGTCGGCGCTAAAACTCTGGCTACGGCGCCCAGGTAAGGCCCGAGTCGGCGTCGATCCCCAGGCCAGTGGTCAACCGGCGTGGCTGTCCCACCGTCAGGACGCCTCCGGCTTCTTCGCTGATCGTGGCAAGCCACAGGTCGAAGCCAGATTCCCCCGGGGTGATCGCCAGAAAGGCCAGCAAGCGGCCATCGGGTGAGAGCGCCGGGGCGCGCGCCGTCCCCTGCTCAGTTAACCGCACCGGCACCCCACCACTCGCCGGCAGTGCGAAGAGGTCGGTACGTCCTTCCTGAGACGCAGCGAACACGAGCCAGCGTCCATCCGGCGTCAGGGCCGGATCGTAACTGCCCTCGGGCGCGCCTGCGAGCGCCCCGGCGCGACCGCTGACCAGATCAAGCAGATACAGCTTCTGGCGGCCGGTTGGGCCGGTGCCGGCGCGGGTAAAGATCAAGGCGGTTCCATCGGCAAGAAACACACTGCGTCCCACACTGGCTTCACTATCGCCATAGGCGGACAACGGCGCGCCCGCTCCAACCGGCAGCAGCATCAGCTCCAGCGGGGCGTCAGCCAGGGGGTCGCCCACGGGTGGCCGGGTCTGCATCGCCACCGCAACACGCAGCCCATCGGGCGACCAGGCGGGGTAGAAGGCCCAGCGACTCTCGGACACGCGCATGAAACTGTTCGGGGGCGCCTCGGAGCCATTGCTGGTGAGACGACCGAGGGATTGCCCCGCGCCATCGGCCAGCATCACGTCGCTGAAACTGTTCTCACGCACAACATAGGCAATGCGCTCGCCCGCAGGGTCCCAGGCGGGTTGGAACGCCGCACCGTCGCCCAGCAGGGGAGCGGCCTCACGGCCACGCCATAGCCAGACCACTCCCTGACGCACGAAGAGCAGCCGGCCAGGCAGGACTTCACCGCGCAGTGCCGGGCTCGCGCCCGGCGCCAGAGGGCCAGCCGGCCCCTGGCTACAGCCTCCGGTGAACAGTACCATCAGGAAGAGGAGCAGACCTGTTCGAGTCAATCCGCGCATGGTGTGCCAGGGGCCCATACGGCTGCGCCGCACAACGACACAATGCAAGTGAGGCAACCGGGGTTCCCCACACCCCCGCCCGGCGGAGCGCCAGGCGACCCCAACGTCGCCTGAGGACGGGGCAATCGGAGTTCTCCGCGCCCCCTAAAAGCGACCGAATCGTCACGAGAGGCGACGCCTGCGACCCGGTGAAGGTAATGCTTCCACTGCCGGCTTCTGCTGGAGCAGATCCTCGGGCAAATCCGGCGGCAGCAAGGCCCGCAGGGCCCCCGGCGCCACTTCAAAGGTCATCGGGGTAAAGCCAATCGGGTCCCCGTCCACCTGCACCGGCAGCGGAGGTCTGGCCACCACGGTGAGCACGCGGGCACGGTAGTACTGGATCTCCGGATCGTGACCCTGGCGGCGACTGAGAATGGCAAAGAAGCTCCGCAGGGCGCTCAGGCCATTTTCGCCCTTGATGACACACACATCGAGCAAGCCGTCGTTAATACAGGCGCGATGGGTAATTTTCACCAAGCCACCGTAGAGCTGGGTATTCCCCACCACCACCATCAATACGCGGCCGCGGATCGGGCGCCCATCGAGCGTCAGGCGCGCGCGGGCGCCGCGCACGCTCAGCGCCTGCTCGATCCCGCGCCACACATAGGCAAGGGCGCCAAAGCGCCGCTTCTCGGCAGGCCGCACGCCGGCAGTGATCGCCGCATCAAAGCCAATGCCCGCCATGAGCAAGAAATAACGGTTACCGGCGCGACCCAGGTCAATCGCGTGTGGCTCCCAGTTGAGGATCGCCATGGCAGCGGCACGCGGCTGCAAGGGCAGCCGCAACTCGCGCGCCCAGACATTCATCGTCCCCAGTGGCAGTGGCGCGAGCGCCGTGCGTGAGCCAACCAGACCATTGATCACCTCGTTGATCGTCCCATCGCCTCCGGCGGCCACCACCAGGTCGTAGCCCTGTTCGGCAGCCAGGCGCGCCAGGCGCTGCCCATCGCCCGCGGCGAGGGTTGGCTGCACCTCAACCCGCCACCCGGCCTCGCGCCAGACGGCTGCGGCAGCGGCGAGTTCGCTTTCCAGCGCCTCGGCCTGGCCCGCGTTCGGGTTAAACACGAGCAGTGTGTGCATAATCTCGCCGTAGAGCCGGCAGAAGAACGTCTGGCAGTATACCATACGCTTCGGCAACCTGCGGCATCAAGACAGCCATATAATGGTACAATGGAAGTGCTGTCACACTGCATCGCCCAGGAGGTTCCCGCATGAGCAGTGAGTCCCCGCTTCCCCGCCTGACGCTTCACAGGGCCACGGACAAAGCCCCCGCGCGCCCGGAAGGCGCCTTTTGCCACCCCACCGGCAACGAGGCCGCCGTCTGCCCCGCATGTGGCGCGGAGCTGCACCTCCGGGCCAACTACCACCGCTGCCGCAACTGCGGGTACAAGGAAAGTTGCTGCTTCTGAGGCGCACGGCGTCACCCGTGAAGCCGGCGCAGCCTTCCTGACGCGCCAACCGCCTTGCCTGGCTCTGGCAGACACGCTGGCGGGCCATCTGGCTCGTCGTCCTGACGCGGCAAACCCCGTCAGTGGCGCCCTGGCTCCGCCCGCGGGCCGCGGTTGACACTACCCCACCTTTGCGGTACCATTCGCCCTATTCCGCGCCCTCAGGCCGGCTGCACGGCCCACGCGCCGCGCTTCTGGCATAACGATTATGTACTTGGGCAAGATAGGAATTTATGCAAGAGCACGTCGATCAGTTTCTGGAGTACATGGCGGCGGAACGAGGCACATCCGCCAACACCATCGCCGCCTATCGTACCGACCTCGACCAACTCTGCGCCTATCTGCGCGACCAGAACCTGAGCGAGTGGCACGATGTCACTGCCGATCATGTCCTGGGCTTTCTGTTGTTCCTGCGCGAACGGCGCTACGCCAATTCGACGATTGCCCGCCGCACTGCGGCGCTCAAGTCTTTCTTCGGCTACCTGACCGAACGGCACGTCATCGCAAATGACCCCACCCGACGCATCGACTCGCCAAAAGTGGATCGCTATCCGCCTCGCGCTCTGTCTCAACATCAGGTAGACGCATTGCTCGAACTGCCCCTGCGTTCCTCTTCGCCGGAGGGGCTACGCGACAAGGCGATGCTCGAACTCCTCTACGCCACCGGGTTGCGGGTTAGCGAACTGGTAGCGTTAAATGTCTCAGATGTGCTGCTGGAGCAGGGGACCGTTCGCTGCGCCGGGCGGACCGGACGCGAACGGATCCTGCCCCTTGGCGACACCGCCGCGACCGCCCTTGAGGAATATTTGGATACGGCGCGAACGCGCCTGCTGCACAATGGCAGCCAGCCCACCGAGGCGCTCTTCCTGAACCATCGCGGCAAACGGCTTACCCGCCAGGGGCTCTGGCTCATTCTCAAAGGATATGCCGAGGAGGTGGGGCTCCACGATCTCACTCCCCACACCCTTCGCCATTCCTTCGCGGCCCATCTGCTCGAAAATGGCGCGGAGTTGCGCGAGGTGCAGGAACGCCTCGGCCATGCCTCTCTCTCCACAACCCAGATCTATACCCAATTGCCCGATGGTTCCCCGGCCCGACGCCGGCCCGCCCGGCCAGGCGAACTTACGCAGCGCAACGGCCAGCACGCCAGTGTCTACCGAGAAGTGCTGGTGGAAGACGAGGAGTAGCGCTGGCATCCCGCTTCGCCCAACGTGAACAGATGGGGAAACCGGGTTTTCCCATAACCCCGTCCGCAGGGTGGCAAGCCCTCCCCACCGTGAGCGTTTGGGAGAGTTGCGTCCTGCCAAAAACATGGATGTTCATTCTGGGGTTGTGCGGCGCAGCCGCGCGGACGACTGAAGGGAGACCGGGTTTCCCCTGGCCCCTGCCCGCCAGCGTTGCACCGGTCCGCAATTTTTGCAACCCCGGGCCACCGGATCAGGTTTGTGTGGTATACTTGGAGCATCAATATGGAACAAGGTTTCGCGAAGCCCTGACCAGCTCTGCGCCGTGACCACAAGGGGAGCGCTGGCGCGTATTGCTGCCTCACCTGAAGGCAGGGCTTGCGTGAAACCCTCGCTTGCGGGCCATGATCCGGAGGAGTACCCCGAGCGACGGCATTCAGCGAACCGGGAATGGTGCGAGCCCGGTGGCACGGTTCGGGGGAAGGGCGCCGGGGAGCCACTGGGGGAGCGCTTCGCGCCCCCACTGAATGAGGTGAGCGCGCGCCGGTGGCGCCGCTAACTGGGGTGGAACCGCGCGTCGTGATGATGCGTCCCCAGGCGATGTCCTGTCGCCTGGGGTTTTCTGTTGCCCCGGGCCGAAGCGAACGACTGGAAGCGCCATCGCTCCAGAGGAGCAGATGTATGACCGCGACGAGTCTGGATCAGATTATCTCGTTATGTAAACGCCGGGGCTTTGTCTTCCCCGGCAGCGAGATCTACGGAGGGTTGCAGGGGATCTACGACTACGGCCCCCTGGGGGTTGAATTGAAAAACAACCTCATCGCCGAATGGTGGCGCGCCAATGTCTATGAACGCGATGATATGGAGGGCCTCGATGCAGCCATTCTCATGAATCGCCTGGTCTGGAAATACTCCGGCCACGAGGAGACCTTTAACGATCCGCTCGTGGATTGCCGGGTCTGCAAGGGGCGCTGGCGCGCCGACCATATTCACGGTCGCTGCCCAAGCTGCGGCTCGACCGATCTGACCGAGCCGCGGCCCTTCAACATGATGTTCAGCACCCAGGTCGGCCCCGTGGCTGACAGCGGCGCCCTGGCCTACCTGCGCCCCGAAACCGCCCAGGGCATCTTCGTGAACTTTGCCAATGTCCTGGCAACCACCAGCCGCAAGTTGCCCTTCGGCATTGCCCAGGTGGGGAAGGCCTTTCGCAACGAGATCAACCCGCGCAACTTCCTCTTCCGTGTGCGCGAGTTCGAGCAGATGGAGATCGAGTACTTCGTGATGCCCGGCACCGACGAGGCCTGGCACCAGCAGTGGCTCGAGGATCGCCTGCGCTGGTGGGAAAGCGTCGGTGTGCCCCGTGAGCGCATCACCATCTACGATGTGCCGCCCGATGAACTGGCCCATTATTCCAAGCGCACCTACGACTTGATGTATCAGTATCCGGACCTTGGCGCCCAGGAGATCGAGGGCATCGCCAATCGCACCGATTATGACCTCGGCTCGCACTCCAGGGATCAGACCAGTCTGAACCTGACCGCGCGCGTCAATCCGAACTCTGACAGTACGGCCCGTCTGACTTACTTCGATCCTGAGAGCCGGCAACACGTGGTTCCCTACGTGATCGAGCCTTCGGCTGGTGTGGGGCGGGGCGCGCTGGCGGTGCTCTGCGAGGCCTATGCCGAAGAGATGACCAGGCCCCCGGACGGGGAGAAGGTACGGGCCGTGAACGAGGCTCTCAGCGCCTTTCTCAAATCCGTGGGCCGCAGCGAGAAACTTGCGCCCGAGGCCCGCGACGCCCTGCTCGCCTATGGCGAGGCCATCCGCAACGCCCTGCCCGAGCGCCTGCCGGAGGTGGAGCCGCTCCTGGCCATGCCCGGCGCCGATACGATCGAACTGGGCAAGAAGTTGCGCGGTCAGGCCCAACCTGTGATTGATGAGCACTTCCGCACGGTCCTGCGCCTGCGACCCCGGCTCGCCCCGGTGAAGGTGGCGGTCTTCCCCCTCAAACGCAACCATGAAGCCATGGTCGAAACGGCGCGCCGGATCCGCAGGCGCCTGCAACTGGAGCTTGGCGCGCGGACAGTCTACGATGATACCGGTGCCATTGGCAAGCTCTACCGTCGCCAGGACGAGATCGGCACGCCCTACTGCATTACGGTGGACTTCGACACCCTCGGCGAGGGCAGGGAGCCGGCCTTCACCGACACCGTTACGGTGCGCGACCGCGACAGTATGGCCCAGGAGCGCGTACCCATCGCCGACCTGCCGCGTTACCTGCGCGAGAAGCTACGCTAACGTTCGTGCCA
>JBDNDG010000275.1:0-6234 GCA_046719255.1 Chloroflexaceae bacterium | reverse complement strand
TCGTCCTGCCGGCGCAGGATGTCGATACCGATCAGATCATTCCTGCCCGTTATCTCAAAGTCACCGACAAATCGGGGGCCCGATGGTCCGGTGGCGCTCGCCGCCGAGGCCATCAGCGCCACCGCCGACCACCTGGCCGCCCACGGTTACCGGGTCATTGCCGTGGCCTGGGGACCCTGCGTGGGCGACCCCGCCGCCCTCGACGAACGCCATCTGCGCGGCCTGACCCTGCTCGGCCTGGTGGGAATGATTGATCCATTGCGACCGGAGGCCAGCGCTGCGGTTGCCGAATGTCGCGCCGCTGGCGTGCAGGTGGCCATGGTGACGGGTGACCATCCCGCCACGGCGCTGGCCATTGCCCGCGACCTGGGCATCGCCAGCGAACCGGATGATCTGGTAGTGGGGCGCGATCTGCCTCATGTGGAGAGTGGCAGCGACCCCGCCTTTCTGGAGCGTACCCGCGGCGTCCACGTGTTCGCGCGGGTAACGCCGCTTCAGAAGTTGCACATTGTCGAGTCCTTGCGTACGCAGGGGCACTTCGTGGCCGTCACCGGTGACGGCGTCAACGATGCGCCAGCGCTGCGCGCCGCCAACATCGGGGTGGCGATGGGGTCAGGCACCGACATTGCTAAGGACACCGCCGATATTATCGTCACCGATGACAATTTTGCCTCGATTGTCCACGGAGTCGAGGAGGGCCGCTATGCCTACGCCAATGTGCGCAAGGTCATCCTGCTGCTGGTTTCCACCGGCGCGGCGGAGGTGCTGCTCTTCCTGCTGGCAGTAGCCCTGGACTTCCCTCTGCCCCTCATCGCGGTGCAGATCCTCTGGCTCAACCTGGTCACCAATGGCATCCAGCACATCGCCCTCTCCTTCGAGGCGGGCGAAAAGGGCCTGATGCGCCGACCTCCCAGGCGGCCCGAAGAGGGTATTTTCAACCGGCGCATGGTTGAGCAGGTGGTTCTCTCCGGCCTGACGATCGGGCTGATTGGCTTTGGGGTCTGGATCTACCTGCTCGGCGCCGGTTGGGAGGAAGAGGCAGCGCGCAATCTGCTCCTGCTGCTGATAGTGCTGTTCCAGAACTACCATGTCTTCAACTGTCGCTCGGAGTACGTCTCGGCGTTCCGCATGCCCTTCCGCAACAACCCGTTTGCCTTTGTGGCAGTGGTCGCGGCCCTGGGGTTGCACGCCCTGGTGATGCATGTGCCCTTCATGCAAGCGTTGCTGCGTATCGCCCCGGTCACCCTGGAGCAATTCCTGATCCTGGCGGCGCTTGCCGCGGCCATCCTGGTGGTGATGGAGGTGTACAAGCTCATCAGGCGTCCATCCGGCGTCGCCGCACCCTAATGTGAAGTCGGGGAAACCGGGTTTTCCTGCGCCCCGCCCTGAGGGGAGGGTGTGGGCGGGCGCAGCCCTTCCGAGAGAATCTCGTTGCATTCTGGTAGTGTGCGGCGTAGCCGCGTGGACGGCTGATAACCAGAGGAGGGAAACGCGGTTTCCCCATTCCCCAACCGCTATTGGGGTCGCCTCCGGCGCGCGGGGCTGAATGGTTCAAAAGGTAAAAGGGTATCATGAGACCATTGCGTTCACGGCATGCGAGGATTACGGCGCTCGTCCTCGCGCGGCTGTCGGGTTGGCGCGCTCCCCTGGAAGAGTCAGGCACACCGTTCACATGCGTTTCTTCGTTTCCCATTCGTTGGCACAGAGGCGTGTTGCCGCGTCAGGAAGTGCTTCCCAGAGCAGGTACCCCCGTTGAAGGGCTGAACGGCGCACAGACGCGGATGGCGCCCGCGTCTCAGGCGCCGCTCGCGCCGGCAACACAGGCGACTCGTCAACACGCAGCCGCCCGGGTGTGGTAAGCTGTAACCACGTTCGCGGCTGCGGCATCGAACGGATAGTGGATATCCCACAAGCCGGAAGGATGTTACGTATGAGCCTTTTACAGGACAAGGACCGGGCCGCGGTGCAGGAGGCCTTCGAGGGTCTGGTGCAGCCGGTGCATCTGGTGTTGGTAACGTCGGAGGAGAGCGGCGAGTATAGCGAGGTGGCGCGCGAGCTGCTCGATGAGGTTGCGGCGCTCCACGACCAGATCAGCCTCGAGGTGCTCGACATCGAGGCCGATGCAGAGCGGGCCGCAGCCCTGGGCGTGGATAAGGCCCCGACCGTGGTGTTCTTCGCCGGCGCCGAGCGTGTGGATCACGGGGTGCGTTTCGCCGGCCTGCCCAGCGGCTACGAATTCGCTACTCTGGTGGAAACCATCCGCATGATGGGCGGCGCGGTTGACACGGCGCTGATGCCGGCAACCATGGCGTTCCTGGAGAGCCTCACCGCTCCCCTGCGCCTCCAGGTCTTTGTGACACCGACCTGCCCCTACTGCCCGCGCGCGGTGGTGCTGGCCTACCGCCTGGCAATTGCCAGCCCCCATGTCAGCGCCGAGGGTATCGAGGTCAGTGAGTTCCCCGAGTTGGGCGACCGCTATGCGGTCATGGGTGTGCCCAAGACGGTGATCGAGGAGATCGTTCACATCGAGGGCGCCGCTCCCGAGTCGATGATGTTGCAGAAGCTGCGCGAGGCCGTGGCAGCGTAGGGGTGGGGGAGTCGAACTGCCCTGTGTCTCTTCAACCTGGCGGGGGATGGGAACAGCAGGCGCCCCCATCCCCTGCCTGACCAACCAGCCGTCCACAGGCGGCATGTTATACTGAACATACATTGCCTGTGGAGGGATAACGCATGCCCGGACCGACAATTGATCTTTCCATCTACGCCGACGAAGCCGCCTTGCTGGCCGCGCTTCGACGTCACGATCCTGACGCCTGTACCTGCCTGGTCAAGCGCTTTGCGCCGCTTGTCTATGCCCGCGCCCTGCGGCTCACCGGCGACCCCGACGAGGCCGAGAGCGTGCTGCAATCCACGTTTATCAAGGTCTGCGATGCGCTGCCGGGCTTCGATGGGGCCAGCAGCCTGGGCACCTGGATCTATCGTATCGCGACCAACGAGGGGCTGATGCTGCTGCGACGGCGCAAGCCGCAAATCGCCCTCGATGATGTCGCCGACAATCTTCAACCTGAAGAGGTGCCCCACCAGTTCCATGCCTGGTCGCCCGACCCACAGCGCGTCGCCCTCGACAGCGAACTGCGCGCCCAGATCGAGCAGGCCATCGCCGCGCTGCCGGAGCAGTTGCGCGTGGTTGTAGTGTTGCGCGACGTTGAGGGGTTGAGTACCGAGGAAACGGCAACGCAGCTCGGCATCAGTCCCGGCGCCGTCAAGGTGCGCCTCCACCGGGGCCGCCTGCGCCTGCGCGAGGCGCTTGCCGGCTACCTTGCCGCCCGATCGGAGGGTCATCCATGAGCCACGCGGGCCATACGCATGATCTGGAACGCTGCCGTGAGCTGGTGGCGCAACTCAACGATTACCTCGACGGGGAACTGCCCGCCGATCTCTGTGCTGAGCTGGAATATCACCTGGCCGATTGCCCGGATTGTCGCGTGGTTCTCGATACGCTCGGCCAGACGGTGCACATTCTGCACCGTCTGAACGAAGCGCCCCCACCTCTGCCTCCCGACCTGGAGGCACGCATCCTCGCCAGCCTGCGGTCAACCTGATAGCGCGATCTGCGCATCTACGCGGAGACCAGACCACCACCCGGGCGGGCCTGGCGCCCGCCCCGGCCCCCCGCTGGATGCCCTGCGGCTGCGCGGGGTCACCGTAGTCCCTCACAGCGGCGTACAATCATACGCACCCCAGGCTCTGCATCGCGGCGTGGGTCGTCAGGTGAATACGCTCCGGGCCGATCTTCTCCACAAAATGGGCCCGCTTCAGCCCGTCCATCACCGGCCCTTTGATCTCGGCCAGGTGTAGCTGCACTCCCGCATCGCGCAACTCCTGAATCAGCGCCTCCAGGGTGTGCAGCGCGCTGGAGTCGATGAAGTTGATCGCCGAGCCGATCAGTACCAGGTGCTTTACCTCCGGACGCTCGGCCACGATCCGTAGCAAGGCGTTCTCCAGGTAGCGCGTATTGGCAAAGTACAGGCTCTCATCCACCCGCACCGCCACTACATGGGGCCAGGTCTGCACCTCGTAGCGCAGGATGTTGCGGTACACCTCGCTTTCACCCAGGCGCCCGACCACCGCAATGTGCGGACGGCTCGTGCGCCAGAGGTAGAGCAGCAGCGAGGCGCCGACGCCGATAAAGATCCCCAGTTCGATACCCAGCAGCAACACCGCGGCAAAGGTAATGCCCCAGGTGATGGCATCGCTGCGGTTGGCCTGCCAGATGTGTCGCGGTTCTTTGAGATCGACCAGGCCGAACACGGCCACAATCACCGTCGCCGCGAGCACCGCCTGGGGCAGGTAGTAGAACAGCGGCGTGAAAAAGATCAGGATCAGGGCGATACCGCCAGCGGTGACCAGTGAGGCCAGTCCGGTGACCGCGCCAGCCTGGAAGTTGACCACCGAACGGGCAAAGCCGCCGGTCACCGGGTAGCCGCTGAACAACCCGGCCCCGATGTTGGCCACGCCCAGGGCAATCAATTCCTGGTCAGGGTCAATGGCCTGCCGGCGCTTGCTCGCCAGGGCCTTGGCCACGGCGATTGATTCGACCACGCTCACCAGCACGATCGCCGCCGCCGCGGGTAGCAGCGCCTGCACATCGCCAATGGTCGGCGCAGGCCAGCTCAGTGGCGAGAGGCCGGGTGGAATGGCGCCGACGACTGCTACCCCTGCATGCTGATCGAGGCGCAATAACCAGGTGATCAGTGTGCCGAAGAGCACCGTTACCAGGGGCGCTCCGCTCACGATCAGTGTTACCGCCAGCGGGCGCAGCCCCGTCCGCTGCAGGATGGGTCGCAAGCCCTTGCGGAAAAAGAGCAGCAGCGCAATACTGGCAACCCCGATGCTCAACGTGATCAGATTGGTCTGCCCCAGACCCTGCGCCGCGTGGTAGAGTACCTCGTAGAAGCGGTCACCGGCGACCTTGTAGCCCAGGAGGTACTTGAGTTGCCCGGCGGCGATGATCAACGCCGAGGCCGAGGTAAAGGCGGCGAGTACCGGGTGCGAAATGAAGTTGAGTATCACCCCGAGCCGGAATACGCCCAGCAATAGTTTTATCACCCCGACGACCAGGGCCAGAATCAACACCAGTTGAATGTAGCGCGCGCTGCCTGGCTCGGCCAGGGCACTCACCCCGCTGAAAACCAGCAACGAGGTAATCGCCACCGGTCCTACCGAGAGTTGCCCGGAGGTGCCCAGCAGAGCATAGAGGATCAGCGGCGCCACCGAGGCGTAGAGGCCCACCTGTGGCGGGAGTCCTGCCAGTTGAGCATAGGCCATGCTCTGGGGGATGAGCATAATTGCCGTGACCAGGCCGGCAACCAGGTCGCTCGGCAGATCTGCGCGGCGGTAGTGGAGCAACCAGCGGGTAAACGGCAGGTAGCGGCTTAAGCCGGTAACCGTCCCCCTGGTTCGGGGTGCGGAAGGTATGGGCTGAGAGGTTGCCATCGGGAAGTCCTTGTGCCGGCGTGAGCCGGCGCCATACTGGCCCACGCTCACCGGTTCACCGGTCCGTCGGAAGCCCGCCGCGCCCCGCCGCCGGTGGGGGCGCGCGAAGCGGCGGGCTTCTCGTTGATGAACATAAGGTTTACTGTTTGGAGGGCGCAGCCCTCCCAAACCCTCCCCTCAGGGAGGGGCGTGGGGAAACCCGGTTTCCCCATCCTCTGACACGATGAAGACACGTTTGTTCCTGGGAGGGCGCAGCCCTCCCAGACCCTCCCGCACGGGCTATGTTCACATTAGATCACATGCTCCCCGGTCCGCTCCAAATAGTCATTGGCGCAGAAGCCAAAGGTTTCGAGCGACTCGTCGTCGTAGCCCGCGGCGCGCAGCTCGGCCTCAGCCTGCTCACGGCTCCAACCGTGGTGGAGCTGGCGGTAGAGCAGCCACATCAGTCCCACGCGCGTGGCGCTGCGGCAGTGGAACACCACCCGTCCGGCGTCGGGAGCCTCGAGCAGGGCGGCCAGTTCGTCAATGTGCTCGCGCTCCAGTTCATACGCCGGCCAGGGCCGGTGGAAGTAGCGCAGCCCCGCTGCCTCGGCGTTGCGCTGCTCGACGGCGGAGCGCTCGGGGTCGCTCCGCAAATTGATGACCGTCGTATAGCCCGCCTCCACCAGCTTCGCCCAGTCTTCGGGCTGCGGCTGCGCCGCGAGCAGCACATCAGGAGTGATGGCGTAGCTCAGCAGC
>JBDNDG010000274.1:0-6256 GCA_046719255.1 Chloroflexaceae bacterium | reverse complement strand
CAACCTCACCACCAATGCCGCTACCATGCGTACCGTCTACACCGATAGCCTGACCACCGACGAGACCCGCGGGAACCTGCCCCGGCCGGTCAGCCAGGTGCCCGAAGGTGAAATCCGCATCCCGGTGCTGTACGAGACGGTGCGCCCGCTCGACCAGGTGGTGCCGGTAGACTACATTATCCCCGGTTGCCCCCCCGAGGCCCGGCAGATTGCCGCGGTGTTGCGCGCGGTGCTCAGCGGTATGCCCCTTCCGGCCCCGGGTGGGACGATCATCGGCGCGGGCAACGTGGCCCTCTGCGAGGAGTGCCCGCTGGCCAAGAACGTCAAGCAGATCACCCGCTTCTACCGCCCCTACGAGATCGTTCCCGATCCGGGGATCTGCCTGCTCGAGCAGGGATTGGTGTGCATGGGGCCGGCCACACGCAGCGGCTGCGGCGCCCTCTGCCCCCAGGTGGGGATGCGCTGCGAAGGCTGCTACGGCCCGCTCGATGGTCAGGACCAGGGCGCGCGCATGCTCGCGGCGGTCGCCTCGGTGGTGGCCGCGGGCGGCTCACATCTCGATGAGCACGCGCAGGCCCGGGAAATTGCCGCCGTGATGGACACCCTGGTTGACCCGGCGGGCACCTTCTACCGCTTCAGTCTGGCCCACTCGTTACTGCGGCGCGCCCGCGTCGCCGATAGCTCTGCTTGAAGGAGGCGCCCATGAAACGGATCGCGATCGACCCCGTCACCCGCCTGGAGGGCCACGGCAGGATCGAGATCTTCCTCAATGATGAGGGCGACGTGGCCAACGCCTACTTTATTGTCCCCGAATTGCGCGGGTTCGAGCAGTTCTGCGTGGGCCGCCCCGCCGAGGAGATGCCCCGCATCACCGACCGGATCTGTGGTGTCTGCCCCGAGGCTCACCACATGGCCTCGGCCAAGGCCCTTGATGATCTGTTCAAGGTGGACCCGCCGCCCGCGGCGAAGAAGCTCCGCGAACTGCTCTACTCCGCGTTCTACGTGGCTGACCACACCACCCACTTCTACGCCCTGGCCGGCCCCGACTTCGTAATGGGGCCCGACGCGCCCCCGGCCGAACGCAACATCCTCGGCGTGGTGCGCAAGGTGGGCCTCGAAATCGGCAAGCAGGTGATTGACGCCCGCATCCGCAACCATCAGGTCATCAAGCTGCTCGGCGGTCGTGGCGTGCACCCCGTCGCTGCCCTCCCCGGCGGTTGGAGCCGGCCCCTCGCGCCCGCCGATCGCGAGGGTATCGAAGCGGTTGCACGCCAGAATGTGGACTTCGCCCTCTTCAGCCTCAAGCTGTTCGAGGACCTCGTGCTCGGCAACCCGCAGTACGTCGAACTGATCCTCTCCGATACCTTCACCCACCGCACCTACTCGATGGGAACGGTGGACGCCAACAACCGAGTCAATTTCTACGACGGCATGATCCGCGTAGTTGACCCCGAAGGCGCGGAGTTTGTGAAGTATCACCCCCGCGAGTACGCCAGCCACATCGCCGAGCACTGCGAGACCTGGACCTATCTGAAGTTCCCCTACCTCAAGGCGATCGGCTGGAAGGGCCTGGTAGACGGCAAGGAGAGCGGGGTCTACTGCGCCACACCCCTCTCGCGGCTCAACGCTGCCGACGGCATGGCCACACCACGGGCCCAGGAGGCTTACGAGAAGTTCTACGAAACCCTGGGCAGCACGCGGGTCAACGGGCGCTACCAACCCGTCCACTTCCGGCTGGCGACCCACTGGGCGCGCCTGGTCGAGTTGCTCTACGCCGCCGAGCGCATGCTCGAACTGGCCACCGATCCTCAGATCACCGATCCACAGGTGCGCGCGCCCATCACCGCCACTCCCACCGAGGGCGTCGGCTCGGTCGAAGCGCCGCGCGGCACCCTTACTCACCATTACTGGACCGATGAGCGCGGCATCCTTACCCGCGTCAACCTGATCGTCGGCACCACCAACAACTACGCCCCCATCGCCATGTCGGTGAAAAAGGCCGCCCAGGGGCTGATCCAGAAAGGCTCAGTGATCACCGAGGGATTGCTCAACCGCATCGAGATGGGCTTCCGTGCCTACGACCCCTGCTTCGGCTGTGCCACCCACGCCCTGCCTGGCCAGATGCCCCTGGAGGTGGTGATCCGCGACGTTCAGGGAGCCGAGGTGCAGCGCCTCAGCCAGGGGATCGGGTGAGGTGTGGCGGTGTAGCGGTGTAGCGGTGTGGCGGTGTGGAGGAGCTATCGGATCGCGTTACATCTCCACATCTCCACATCTCTACACCCGGAGGAAGTTGCCCATGCGAACCCTGATCCTCGGTCTTGGCAACCCCATCCTGACCGATGATAGCGTTGGCGTGCGGGTGGCCGAGGAGGTGCGCGCCGCCCTGGCGCTGCGCCCCGAAGCCCCCGTCGTGGTCGAAACGGCCTCGCTTGGCGGCCTCGCCCTGATGGAAATGTTGATCGGCTACGACCGCGCCATTCTGATCGATGCCCTCTGCCGCGCCGACCAGTCTCCGGGCAGTCTGCTCCGGCTGAGCCTGCGCGACGTGCAGGCCCTCAGCCCCACCGAGCGCACCGTCTCGCCCCACGATACCAGCCTGGGCGTGGCTCTGGACCTGGGCCAGCAGATGGGTCTGCCCTTGCCCGAGGAGATAATCATCTATGCCATTACCGTCACCGACGTACTCGACTTCGGCGAGGAACCCACCCCGCCAGTGGCAGCGGCCATCCCCGCCGCAGTGGAAGCCGTGCTGGCCGAGATGTTGCCCCCGAGGAGTGTCGGGGTGTCGAGGTGTGAAGGTGTGGAGCTGTAGATGTGTTGAGGTGTAAAGGTGTGGATGTAAAGGTGTGGGTGTTATCGGATCGTCCCCACACCCCCATATCCCCCCACCAAAGGGCAGGCAACAACAACAGGAGGACCTATGGTATCCCCAGAGCTCCTGCGCCGGTATCCGTTTTTCGCCGGGTTCACCCCCGATCAGCTAACGACCCTCGCCATGGCCGCTGATGAGATGGAGGTGCCCCGGGGCCATCGCTTCTGCAACGAGGGCGATGCGTTGCACCACCTCTACCTGGTTCTTGAGGGCAGCGTGGAGATCACCCTGACCCTGCCTGAGAAGGGCAGCCGTTCGGTGTTGCCGCCGCCCGCGGGGCAGGCCCGCGAGATCACCCTCAGCGTGGTGCGACCGAGCGAGGTCTTCGCCTGGTCGGCCCTGGTGCCCCCCTATCAGGCCACCTCCAACGTCGTGGCCGCGGAGGACAGCCGGGTAGTGGCAATAGACGCGGCTGCGCTGCGCCAGCGTTTCGAGAGTGACCCGGCCTTCGGCTTCCAGTTGCTCATGCGCGTGGCCCAGATAGCCCGCGATCGCATCCAGGACCTCCACCTGGAGGCTCTGGCCAGCGCCGCACAGTAGGGGCGAAGCCCATCCAACGTGACAATAGCCCGCGCGCGGGAGGTCTGGGAGGGCGAAGCCCTCCCAGAAACATACGCGCGGCGAAGCGGCATAGTTGACAGAGTCTAAGCCCCGGTTGCGAGCCTCGTACCTCAGATTAGCTCCAGACAGCGTAGATTCTTCCCATCCCGGTACAGAAACCGCCAACGGGGCGCAGCGCCGCGCCCCGGCCGGGTCAGGCCCCACGGACAGCAACGCAGCTCCCCGGCGACGCCAGCCAGCATCGGGCCGCCACACGGCAACATCGCAAGCGCGAACGTATGCGGTGAGGGTGTGGAAGCGGCGCAGCCATCGCACGGGCGATTTAGGAGAACGAAGCCCTCTCCGGCATCCCCGCGCATGCCGGTGGATTGCGGCGCAGCCGCATTTCCGTCTGATATGGGCATGCACCGCCCTCCGCACTCCCCTATCGGGCGCCAGAAACGCCACCGCGCCGTTCTGGGAACGAGAGGCAGGTCTCCGATGGGTGAAATCGAAGGGTTCTTGAAGTACGGGCGCCAGGAGTGGCGTGGGCGACCGGTAGCCGAGCGGTTACAGGACTATCACGATGTCTACGAGCCGCTGACCGATGCTGAGGTGAAGCTCCAGGCCGCGCGCTGTATGGATTGCGGCATCCCCTACTGCCATATCGCCTGTCCGTTGGGTAACTTTATTCCCTGGTGGAACGACCGGGTGACCGAGGGGAACTGGGAAGAGGCGCTGGCTCAACTGCACCGCGACAACAACTTCCCCGAGTTTACCGGCCATCTCTGCCCGGCGCTCTGCGAAGGTTCCTGTTCGCTCGGTCTCTACTTCGACCCGGTCTCGATCCGCATGGTCGAACTGCGGATCATCGAGTGGGGCTTCGAGCATGGCCTGGTGCGGCCCCAGCCGCCCCGCCACCTGACTGGTAAGCGCGTGGCAATTGTTGGCTCGGGGCCGGCAGGTCTGGCCGCCGCGCAGCAACTGCGTCGCAAGGGCCACGCGGTGACGGTCTTCGAGCGCGATGATCGCTTCGGCGGGCTGCTACGCTACGGCATCCCCGACTTCAAGCTGGAAAAATGGATCCTCGACCGCCGCCTGGCTCAGTTGGAAGCCGAGGGGGTGGTCTTCCAGCCCGGGGTTAATGTCGGGGTAGATGTGTCGGCCGATGCGCTGCGCCGCGAGTTTGACGCGGTGCTGCTGGCAGGTGGTGCCCAGCAGCCACGCGATCTGACGGTGGAGGGCCGCGCGTTGCGCGGTGTGCATTTCGCGATGGAGTTTCTCACCCAGCAGAATCGCCACTGCGCCGGCCTGCCCCTCACCTCGGAGCCGATCAACGCGCGCGGCAAGCGCGTGCTGGTGATCGGCGGCGGCGACACAGGGGCTGACTGCGTGGGTACGGCCCTGCGCCAGGGCGCGGTCTCAGTAACATCGTTTGAACTGTTGCCCCGCCCGCCGCTGCAACGCGCGCCCGACAACCCCTGGCCCGAGTGGCCGCGCGTCCTGCGTACCTCCTCCTCGCACGAAGAGGGCGGCGAGCGGCGCTACAGCATTCGAACCCGGCGCCTGATTGGCGATGCGACCGGCCAGGTGACCGCGGTGGAAGCTGTCGAAGTGCGTTGGAACCCCGACACCAGTGGGCAGCCGCGCATGGAGGACGTTCCCGGGAGCGAGTTTACCCTGCCCTGCGACCTGGTGTTGCTGGCGATGGGCTTCACAGGTCCGCGGCGTGATGGCCCGATCGCCCAGCTTGGCCTGGAGCTTACTCCACGCGGCGGTATTGCCACCGATGAGCATAAGATGACCTCAGTGCCTGGTGTGTTCGCCGCTGGCGATATGCGCCGCGGCCAGTCGCTGGTGGTCTGGGCAATTGCCGAGGGGCGCGCCGCTGCCGAGAGCATCCACTGTTACTTGATGTGAACAAATAGGGAAACCGGGTTTCTTCACGCCCCTGCCTGCCGGGGCGCCAGGCGCTCCCAACACCGGTTTGGGGATGGGGAAACCCGCTTTCCCCATCCCCGCCCTGAGGGGGGTCAACAGACCCCGGGAAGGCGCAGCGGTCACGCAGGCAGAGAGGAACCGGGAGGATGCCTTCCTCAACTGCCTCCCTATCTTCGTGACCCTGGTGGTCTATGCTTCTTTCAGCCCTCGTGGCGCTGCAATTCGCCGTGCTTGCAGCGTGGGCAATGGGTCGGTTTACCGAAGAAGCGCTGGCGTGGAGCGTCCATTTCAGTCATGCAGCGCCCGCAGTAGAAGAGGCCTCGGGAGCGGCAGCGGGGATTCTTGCAGGAATAGAACTCGCGGTGATCGAAGATTGACTGGTTGGAGTGGCCGCAACGCACGCACTGCAACTTCGTTTTGACAAGGGCTGCCATAGACTCTGTCTCCACGCCGATGGGGAAAGGATATTTGCATTTGTATACTAATCCAGCGGCCAAAATTCTAGATGAATAATGCCCCTTGAAATGATGAAAATCTATTCAATAATCTGTGAACGACGGGTTTTGCCAACGCGAACATCGGAGAAATCAGGTTTCTCCAGGCCCCTACCCACTCGTCGGAGAGGCAGGCGAGCCCGGCAGCGGTTCGAGCATAGGGGAACCGGGTTTTCCCACACACCGCCCGGCGCTGCGGGCGCTTGCCACCCTGGTGGGCAGGGCCCCGGGGAATCCCGCTTTCCCCGATGTTCCTGTCAGCTGTCCATACGGCTGCGCCGTGTGGTAGGTCCCTGCCACGTGGGCTACCTGAAACAGCTCTACCTCCGAACCAACGCGCATATAGGCCCGCCCCGGAATGTTGGTCGGCAGAAACGCGGCGTCGGTCTTAAGGATCATCGCCATTCCC
>JBDNDG010000273.1:0-6261 GCA_046719255.1 Chloroflexaceae bacterium | reverse complement strand
CGATGCATACCGCCCCATCCTTCCCCGCGCCCCGCTCTGCTGCGGAGTCACACAGCCTGCGCCCGCCGCACCCGCGCCAGGTTGGTATGAAAGGTGCTTTGCCCGGCCAGATCGGCCAGATCGTCAGGCGTGGTCCAGTTGATGTTGCGCCCGTCGGGAGAGAGGCTGCCCCAGTGGCCCTTGGGAGCCACGGCAACGCCGGGAGGCACATCGTCGGTTACAACGGCGCGCAAGCGACACCAGCCCCGCTCATTTTCGACCACCACCTCGTCGCCCGTGACGATCCCCCGCGCCGCGGCGTCGCCGGGATTGATCTCGATGTACGGCGGGCCTTCCTTTGCCCGTAGCCCCGGCTGGTTAGCCAGACTCGACGAGACGAAGTGGTGCGACGCACCCGACAGGACCAGCAGGCGTTCGTCATCGGGGCGCGCGGCCCGCTCGCGCAGGGCCGGCGGCTCCACATAGTCGGGCAGCGGGTCGAGGCCCTGGGCGGCCATAGCTGCGCTGTACAGCTCCACCTTTCCCGACGGGGTGGGAAAGACGCCATTGGCGAAGGGCACCTCGGCGCCCTCCAGGTTCAGGCGCACTGTCCCCTCGGCCTGCAACCGCTCCAGCGTGATACCGGCAAGGAACGGGTTCCGGGCGCGCGTCGCGTCGAGCACCCCGCGAATGGCTTCCTCGGCGCTCTCGTGGAGCCAGGGCTCGGTGTAGCCCATGCCGGCGGCCAGCAGGCGCATAACGTCCCAGTTGCTCCTGGCCTCGCCGCGGGGCGCAATGGCGGGGTGGTTGTACTGCACGTAACGATGCCCGTAGGCGACGTGCAGGTCAACGTGCTCGAGCTGCGTTGTCGCCGGCAGCACCAGGTCGGCATAGCGGGCCGTGTCGGTGAGAAACTGCTCGTGGACGACGGTAAAGAGGTCCTCGCGCAAGAGGCCCTGGACAATCAGGCCGGCGTTGGGTGCAGAAGTCACCGGGTTGGCGCCATAGACATACAGGGCCATGATCGGCGGGTCGCACACCTCGCCGGTCAGCGCAGCGCCGAGGCGATTCATATTGACGATGCGCGGCATCGGTGGGCAATCCTGGTGATGCCCCAGCGCCGCGCCGTTCCAGGCGACGTAGCCGCTGGTGGAGAAGGCCAGCCCGCCACCCCGCACACCGTACTGCCCCACCACAGCGGGCAGGCAACACAGGGCACGGAAAGTCTGCCCGCCGTTCTGGTGCCGTTGTACGCCGTCGGCTGTTTTGAGCAGCGCGGGCTTCGTCGTGGCATACCGGCGCGCCAGGGCCACAATTGTATCCGCAGGGACGCCGGTCAGCGCGGCGGCGCGCTCGGGGGGATACTGCATGGCCCGCTCGCGGAGTGCCTGCCAGCCCAGGCTGTGCGCTTCCAGCCAGGGCTCATCGTGCAGCCCTTCGCTGAACATCACCTGCATCAGGCCCAGGGCCAGGGCCGCATCGGTGGCCGGTCGCGGCTGAATGTGCTCATCAGCCGAGCGGGCGGTAAGGGTGCGGCGCGGGTCAATCACCACCACATAGGCGCCCTGCTTCTGGGCCTGGCGCAGAAAGGGCATGAAGTGGGGCGCGGTGCTGGCCGGGTTGTGCCCCCAGAGCACTACCAGGCGACTGTGGAGCACATCGGCGTAATCCGGTCCATACCTGGCCCCCAGGGTAGCCGCCACGGCAGCCTGTGCCGCCGCGCTACAGATCGCCCGATCCAACCCGCTGGCGCCCATACGGTTCCACAGGCGCTGGTTGCAGATGACCATCTGCAACAGGCCCAGGGTGCCACTGTAGGAGTAGGGCAGAATGGCCGCGGCGCCGTAGGTGGCGATAATCTCGCGCCAGCGAGCCGTAATGGTGGCGATCGCCTCGTCCCAGGTGATGCGCTCCCACCGGCCCGCCCCCTTCGACCCCACCCGCCGCAGAGGGTAGAGCAGCCGGTCAGGGCTGTAGACCCGTTCGAGGTAGGGGCGCACCTTGGCGCATAACCAGCCGCGGGTCACCGGATGGTCGGGATCGGCGTAGAAACGCAGCGCCTGACCATCCTGCACCTCGGTGATGGTGGCGCAAGTGTCGGCGCAGTCGTGCGGGCAGCAGCCACGAATACGCATCATCGGGGTCTCCTGTCTCTCTGCAAGATCACACTGGTGGCCCGGCACGGCGGTCGTGGATGCGGTACCGCGCCTCTCCGTACCTTGCCTCCGCAGTTATTCGCAGGCATACTACAACATACGGAGCATTGCAGAGGATCGCATCATGCAAGATGAGAACAAGCCCGGGTTATTCTACGGCTGGGTGGTGGTCGCCATTACGGTCCTGGCGCTACTGGTGTCGGCGGGGGTGCGCGCCGCCCCGGGCGTACTGATCGTCCCGCTTGAGCAGGACACCGGCTGGAGTCGCACGCTGATCGCCACGGCCATCTCGGTCGGGTTACTGCTCTTTGGCTTTGCCGGGCCCTTTGCCGGCTGGCTGCTGGATCGCCTGGGACCCCGCCCGGTGATGCTCGGTGGGCTGGCGCTCATGGCTGCGAGCATGGTTGCAAGCGCCCTGATGCGCGCGCCCTGGCAGATGCTGCTGTTCTGGGGTGCGGTGAGCGGCCTGGCGACAGGGCTGGTAGGGGCGGTAATGGGCACGGCGGTGGCGAACCGCTGGTTCTACGCCCGGCGCGGCCTGGTGCTGGGCATCTTCGGCGCGGCCACCTCGGCGGGCCAGTTGATCTTTCTGCCCGCCGTTGCCCTCGCCGCGGTCAGTGTGGGCTGGCGCGGCGCCAGTGTGCTGCTCGCCGTCCTGGCAGCAGCTCTGCTGCCGCTGGTCTTCCTGCTCATGCGCAACACCCCCGCCGACGCCGGCACGCTGCCCTTCGGGCTGACGCAGGCGCTCCCGGCGCCGGCCACGCCGCCTTCGGCCCTCGCGGTAATGGGCGTGGCCCTCCGTTCTCCTGCTTTCTGGCTGCTGGCAACAACCTTCTTCATCTGCGGCGCCACGTCCAATGGCCTGGTAGGCACCCATTTTGTGCCCCACGCCGTGGACCACGGCATTGCCCACGCCACTGCGGCCGGCACACTGGCGCTCATGGGCCTGATGAACTTCGTCGGCACGCTCGGCTCGGGCTGGCTCACCGACCGCTACGACCCCCGCAGGCTCCTGGCGATCTACTACGGCTTTCGAGGGATCTCGCTGCTGTTCCTGCCTTTTGTGACCAGCCTGCCCGGCCTGGCGTTCTTCGCGATCCTGTTTGGCCTGGACTATATTGCCACCGTGCCACCCACCGCGGCCCTGGTTGCCGACAGTTTCGGGCGCCACAACGCTGCGACGGTCTTTGGATGGGTCTTTTGCGCCCACCAGATCGGCGCGGCCCTCGCCGCCTGGCTCGGCGGCGTTGCCCGCGACCTCACTGGCGGCTATGCGGTGGCCTTCCTGGTGGCAGGGGCGCTGGCAATCGCCGCCACCGGGCTTTCACTCGGCATCCGCCGCGCCCCGGTTCCCGCCCCGGCCGCGGATTGATCCCCTACGGGTTATGGCCTTGACGATGGAGTGGCTGCGCCGCACAGCGCCGGAATGAACATACGTGTTCCTGGGAGGGCTTTGCCCTCCCAAACCCTCCTCGCCTGCGGGGTGGTTTCCAGGGGAGCTGCCCCTTCCCTGGCCCTCCCGGCGAAGGAGGAAACCGGGCACCTCCCCCCAGCGGGGGGGGAGGCGGGGAGGGGGACAGAAGGCTGCAAACCCTCCCCCGGGCAAGGACATGGGGTAACCCGGCTTCCGCTGTCTTCACCTCAGGCTTACCAGCAACACCCCCACCAGCACCGCTACGACCCCTGCCCATTGCGTCCTGACCAGGCGCTCGCGCAGCAACACCCAGGCCAGCAGCACGGTGACGGCGCTGAAGATCGAGGCCAGGGCTGTCACCACACTGACGTAGGCCGTGGCGATGCCGGTGTTGTAGGCCAGGAAACCGAGGGTATCGAGCGACGAGGCGATCACGATCATCGCGAGGAGACGCGGCGAGAGCGGCGCGGGACGCTGCCGCCGCCAGAGCAGGGCGCCGGCCGCAAGGCTACAGGCCATCACCCGGCCAATCAGCACCGGCCAGGCAATGCCCATGCCCGCCGTTACCGGGCCGAGCAGGTAGAAGAAGGCCCCGTAGGCCAGGGCCGCGCCCAGGGCCGCCGGCACGCCGTTGAGCGCGAGGGGTTCCCGCCCCCCGCCCCGTGAAACCACCACCACACCCGCCATCACCAGCGCCACACCCGCCAGCGTCAGCGGCGCGAGCCGTTCGCCGCCCAGCATCGCCAGAGTGGCGGTGACGACGGCGAAACTGGCAGCGATGGGCGAGACGATCATCACCGTGCCCACGGCCAGCGCCCGGTAGAGGAACAGCGTCCCGGCCACATTCAGCAGGTTCACCACCACCCCCAGCGCCCAGAGCTCCGGGTCGAGCGGAGGCAGATCGCGGCGGACCAGCAACACCAGGCCGATGCTGAGCACACCGGCGGCCTGGATGTACAGCAACGTTGCCAGCGGCCCGATGCGACGCGAGATGCGGCTCAAGGCGAAATCGCCGCCGCCCCACCCCAGGGCCGCCAGCAACCCGAAGATGACGCCCATCAGTGCCCTCTGCCTCGAAAGTACCCCGCCCGAAAGGCCACGGCCGCCACCAGTACCACCAGTGCCAGGATGATCAGACATTCGATCCAGCCGATGCTCATCGCGCTAATCCTGCAGATTATAGCGGAAACAAAGTTTCCCGGCGCCACTGCCGGCTTCAGGGGCGGACAGATCTTCTATGACCATCGCGCCATCACGGCGCATGCTCGTGCCCTCGTCGGCCCGGGACTGCGCTACAATGACGGGGAACGGGCCGGTGCCCGGCCCGTTCCAGGGCCAGCCGCCCGCTATGGGGCCGGGCAGACAACCGGCAAACAAACGCTCCATGGATCGCATCGCTCAACTCCACAGCCGATTGCAACTTACCCTGACGGCACTGATGGCCGTACTCGTCATCTGGGCGCTGGTATGCGCCCTGCGCGGGCGGGTGGGCCAGAGCTACATCGGGTCGGTGTGGGTGGCGCAGTTACTCATCGTGGCGCAGTGTGGCCTGGGAGCACTGCTGCTGGCGCGCAACCTGGCGCTGGCGGGGCCGCTGGCTTTGCACATCATCTACGGAGTCGTGGCCGTGCTGTTGCTGCCCGGCGCGATTGCCTACAACCGTGGGCGCGCGGGCCGGGGAGAGGCCCTGGTCTTCGCGACCATCTGTCTGTTCTTGCTCGTTGTCGTGGCCCGGGCCTACGAGACAGCGCGCTAACACAAACCGCCACGCAGGCGCGTGGCGGCAGATCATCTGGCTGGGGGACAGGGACTCGAACCCCAACTACCTGAGCCAGAATCAGGCGTTCTACCGTTAAACTATCCCCCACCGGGATGGTGCCGAAGGTGGGATTTGAACCCACACGAGGTTGCCCTCACTACGCCCTGAACGTAGCGCGTCTGCCAGTTCCGCCACTTCGGCATACGGTCTTGGCTTACCATCGCGCATTATACGACGTCGGGGGAGCTTTGTCAAATCTCGTCAATGTGGTTTGTGTTTTAACATCTCTCTCATTGCGAAGTCTGCCGCCTTCAGGTACAATACAGAGCACAGCAGCGCGTCAAGGTTGACCACGGGGAGGGCCAGGCCCTCCCTCCGTAATTCACCAGGTACCGATCAAGAACCAGGGGGTGTACGAAGCTATGCCAACGTACGTTTACGCCTGTGATGCCTGTGGCAAGCAGTTCGAGCAGTTCCAGAGCTTCAAGGATGAACCGCTTACCGTGTGTCGCTGTGGCCAGGCGGGAAAGGTACGCCGGCTGATCCAACCGGCAGGCATCGTCTTCAAGGGGTCCGGCTGGTACATCACCGATAGCCGAAAGCCCGACACGAGCGAGAAGAGCGCAACGAGTGAGTCTGCTGCTACCAATTCTGACGCTTGAATCCGCCCACCGCCTCGCCCGGCCGGAGGCCTTTGCCTGCCGGCGCCCGCCTTCTTGCCCTGGGTGTAGCTGTAGCTAGGGGCGTCGCCGTATGCGACGCCCCAAAGAGCATTTCGGTCGCCTGCCGTCGCCCGAACTCACCCTAGCGGAAGGTTGTGCCATGTCCCTCTCCGGTGCCCTGCGCGTGCTGCGCGACGATGTGCGCGCGATCTTTCGGAATGACCCGGCTGCGCGTAACCTGGCCGAGGCGCTGCTCTACCCCGGCCTGCATGCGATTATCCTCCATCGTAT
>JBDNDG010000272.1:0-6269 GCA_046719255.1 Chloroflexaceae bacterium | reverse complement strand
AGGGCTTCGCGCTCCCGATCCCTCGCACGCTGGAGGGACGTGGGGTGCAATAAACGCGCGGCAGGCGATGACGCGCGCCTGTCCTGCCTTCCAGAATGATGGTTCGGTCTGATCAAGGTTTCCATGCTGTTTTGAGAGCCGTTTGTGGCTCGGTAGGAGTCTGGCTATGCCATACAATGGCACTATTCCGGAGGATGCTCCTCTGTCGGTATTGCTCTTCTACGCGGCGATGGAGAACAGTCAGTCGCTCAGCACGTATGCCCAATCGATTCATGTCGGCGCGATCTCGCTGCGTCAGTTTATCAGTGGTACCTCGCAGCGTCCCCGCCAGCGTACCCTCGAATTGATTGGCGAAGCCCTCGGCATGCCGGTGGAAGAAGTGCGGCGCCGTATGCAACTCGCCCCCACCGCCGCCCCCAATTTCGGCGATTGGCTTCGGGTAAAGATGCAGGGGCGCTTCTCGCGCGCCAAACTGACCCGCGCAACCAGGATCAGCGATGGGGCGCTACGAAACTACCTGCAAAACCAGACCCTGCCCGATGCCGATCAGGCCCGGCGTCTGGCGGAGGTGCTCGAGGTGCCTCCCTACGAAATGGCCAGCGTGATCATCGCCAACACAGTGCAGCAGCACGGCGGCGCCCTCGCCCCCGCCCGGCCCGCCGCCGAAGAGCGCCCCGCGACGTCCGCCACGCTGGTCCCCGCCCCCGAGCTGACCGCTCCCCTGCCCATGCCCAATCACACACCCGTTACGGGCGCTCCGTCGGCGGCGTCCCTCGCCCCAACCGCTGTCAGCAGCTCCGATGAGCTTCGGCTGATCGATCTGTGGCGCCAGTTGCATCCCCAGGCCCGGCGGGCCACTCTGAACTATATTGCTATGCTCCTCGCCGAACGCTAACGTGAACATAGCCCGCGCGCGGGAGGGTTTGGGAAGGCTGCGCCCTCCCAGGAAAAAACGTGTCTTCATCGTGTCAGAGGATGGGGAAACCGGGTTTCCCCATCCTCTGACACGATGCGGCTGATGGATTGGCGCACCCCCCTGGAAGAGTCAGGCTCTCCTTGAGCACTCATGTATTTCGTTCATTCGCTTATTCGTTTCCCATTCGTTGGCGCAGAGGCGTGTTGCCGCAGCAGGAAACCCCTCCCAGAGCAGGTGAAACCCTTTCAAGGCTACGCCCGCTCCGACCCGCCCCGCTGGTGGATGGTTTCCAGGAGGGGGGCAGAACGCCATGACAAATGACGTGCCGGATGTGTCATCAAAACTCCTGACAAATATTCATGCGCCAGGACTAGCAAAGTTCTTATTCGTATGCTATAGTAGCCTCGAAAGTGTCAATCTTCACCCGAACAACCGTTAACGAATATGAGCTCTGCTGTAATCCCCTTTCAGCTCAGCGTCAGCGGACGCGGGCCAGCGAACTACGTGGTGCGCGCCTTTGCAGCCGGTCGAGGCGCGGAGGCGCCGCTGGCGCTGCCTGATCCGCGGGCGGATGCGGAGGCTCTGAGCCTGGCGGTCGGGCGGGCCCTGTTTCCCGGTCCGGTGCGTCAGTTGTTGATAGATGTGGCCCGCGGCGCCGACGAGGCCGGCGCGCGCATTCAGATCCAGCTCTACGCCGCACCCGAACTGGCTGCTCTGCCCTGGGAGTGGGCCACCCTCGGCCAGAGCCGGCCCTGGCGCCCCGCCGTGCGCGAGGATTACACCCTGGTGCGCTCGGGAGAACTGCGCACGCCACCCCGTCCGCTGCCCATCAGCGGCCCGGCGCGCCTGCTGATCGCCTGCGCGCCCGGCGCCGAAGCGGCGATCGCGCCCCTGGGCCACGCCCTCGCCGACACGGTCCGGGCCGGGCGCCTGGTGGTTGATCTGCTGCGCGATACCGACCCGCTGGCCCTGCGGCAGACCCTGGCCGACGAACCCTGCCATATGCTGCACCTGATCGCCGCCGATGCCCGGGGCTATGACGACGCGGCCCGGCTGCGACTCGGACGGGGACTGGACGGGGCCGGTCTGGCGGCTATGCTCGCCGACCACCCCGATCTGCGCCTGGTCACGCTGACCGCTGGCGCCGATGCCGAACCGGCGGCCCTCAGCGCCGTGGCCAACCGCCTCCACGACGATCTTGGCATCACCACCATCGCCCTGGGCGGGCTCGATGCCGCACAGATTGCGGGGTTCTGTGGGCCGTGCTACGCCGCAATTGCCGCTGGTGACCCCGTTGATCTGGCGGTAACCGACGGTCGGGCGACGCTGGAGGGTCAGGAGGGGCCGTGGGGCGCTCCGCGGCTCTGGCTCGTGCCGGGCACCGAGGCGCTGTTTACCTGTGCGCCGGCTCCAGCGCGCGCGACACCTGAGCCGGAGAGCGCTGCCACGCTGCCGCGCCTGCCCGTGGGCACGCCCCTGCGCCCCCGCCGCGCCTCCGCGGCAATGAGCCGCGCCCTGCAAACCGCGCGCGCCTTTGTTGTTGATACTACCAGAGTGGATGCTACCACGGTGGGAAAGCCCGCCCGGAGGCTACGCTCCTCCCGGTCCAGCAGCCCCTTCCTGCAACCGCGATTGATCGCTCTGGTTGCGGCCATTCTGGTGCTGATCACCCTGGTGAGCCGGGTGCTGCCCTCCAGTGCCGCCGGGGAAAGCGAACCAGGGCTGGCGCCGCTACCTACCCTGCGCCCGTCGGTAGCCTCAGCCCCACCCCCGAGCCCGGCCAGCGTCCCGGAACCGCGGACCTTCTTCAGTACGGTGGTGGCCGCCGGTGATACTCTCGAACGTATCGCCCGACGCGCCGGCAGCGACCCCGCCGCCCTGGCTGCGCTCAATCGCCTGCTTCCCGATGAAACGCTCCGCCCCGGTCGCCCGCTGGTCGTGCCGGTTTATCACCAGGGTGAGGCGCTTCCCCTTGCGCCAATCATAAAACAGGGCAACCCCGACCAGCCGCTGGTGGCGCTGACCTTTGATATCGAGATTGATGATACCAGTCTCTACATGATCCTTGAGGCCCTCGACGCGCACCAGGTCAAGGGCACCTTTTTCGTGACCGGTCGCTGGGTGAAGTCGTTCCCGGCAGCAGCGAAGGCGATTGTGAGCCGTGGTCACGAGCTTGGCAATCACTCGCTGACTCATCCGGCCTTCTCGGCCATTGGCGCCGACGGGGCGGTAAAGGAACTGGCGGAAACCGAGCGCCTGGTGCGCGAGATCACCGGCGCCAGTACCCGGCCTTACTTCCGCTTTCCCTACGGCGACTCCACACCGCAGATGGTGGAAACGATCGGTCGGGCGGGCTACGTCGCCTACCACTGGAGCGCTGACGACGCGGCCATGCCGGCCTGGCTGCAGCGCGTCGCCGCCGATCCCGCCCAGGCCAGGGGGGCCATTCTGTTGATGCACGGCCGCCAGAGCACCGCCGCGGCGCTGCCTGGCTATCTCGAGCGGATGAAGGCCCTGGGGTTGCAGCCGGTGACGCTAAGCCAGGTGCTACGCTAGGCACCTGTGCGGCTGCGCTGCACACCGACAACATGAAAACAGGTTTACCTGAATCCGTGATCGTAAAGGATGGAAACCTCCCTGCAGCCATCCGGCATGGTAGTTCAGCCTGACAGGTGGGCATTTGTATCTGCCGCCGGCCTTCTTCAGGGCGGCAAGTCGCCCTTTTCCCCCAAAACCGGAAGCTGCGCCGCTCCTTGTGCCAGGCACGTTTGACCTGAAGGTCGAGCAGCGCTACCCACCTGTCCCACCGGGCTTTCTTAAACGCGCCGGCTTCTTCAGCCCCGGCGACCCACTGATGGTCACGCTGAAGGGTTTCCCGCTGCCGCTGCTCGACCTCCTCAGCGTGCCACTCACCGGAGCGCTGAGGGTGATCGTGCTGCATCGTCTCCTGATCCTGACCTTTCGACAGTGCTGGAGGTAGTTTAGGATTTTTGGGCGCCAGGGTGGGCGGCGCCAGCCTCCTGTGGGATAACCGACCCCGAGTCGTCGTACCCCGGGAGGACACCGATGGGCAGCCCTCAAATTGAGTGGGTCGATGCGATCCTGAATTCTG
This sequence comes from Chloroflexaceae bacterium, assembly GCA_046719255.1. GTDB lineage: Bacteria > Chloroflexota > Chloroflexia > Chloroflexales > Chloroflexaceae > JACAEO01. The sequence goes on along the minus strand of JBDNDG010000272.1, from coordinate 2,241 downwards.
CTGACCTGGCTGGAGCATATGGCCGTTGCCGCCTACATCGATAGCCACTGGCCCCCGCACCGCGAGCTGAGCCCGCCTCGCACGCCGAAGCCAGTCGTGCTCCCACCAACCCAGGATGAGCCCACCAAAGCCCGCGAGGTAGGTCTGGGTTTCGAGGTCGTTCGGCGGAGCGAGGGGCAGACCACAATCTGCATCTGCTCATCCATCTGGTGGGTGACCAACGGCTCGGCCAGGTGCTCGAAGCGTTAACGCCACTCCAACAACGCATCCTTCATCTCCTGCAGTTACCAGCGACGCTCGATAGCTTCCAAGCGCGGTTGAGCATCACGACCGCAGCGACAGGAGGGTGAAAGCGGAAAATGCCAAACTTGCGCCGGCACTATCTAAAGGTCAGTAGTGTAAGACCTGTGGCATGGCCGTACTAAACCTGTGCTATTGTATTCATTCGGAAGCTCCGTTGTGCATCGGGAAGCCTTGAACCTCCATCATGCCGACGGTGGCTTCTCCTTTGTCAAATGACCCTTGACACGCATCGCCCGGCGCGCCCGCGCCTTCCACAGCAAGGTTGTGGGCAATCCGGGGCGAGGAATCACGGATTCAGCAGGTTTATTTTTGGGAGGGCTGCGCCCTCCCACACCCTCCCATCAGGGAGTGGCTGCGCCGCACACTGCGGGGATGAACATATGGGGAACCCCCGTTTCCCTTGCCCACCCTCGGGACTACTCTTCCAGGAGCTGCCGCAGTAACTCATCGTCGTCGGCAGGCGGCGTGACGGGCCGTGGGCGGCGCGTGGTGGTGCCGGTGCGGGCCGTTGCGCCGGTCTCGCCGGCCTCGCGGGCAGGCGCCGGCCAGGTGGGAGCCTGGCCGAGGCGCTCGAAGGCGCTGCGCCTGCGCCGGTAGGCGCGCCGCCGGGCGCCGTGCCGGCGGAAGGACCGCCAGTCGGCCACGGCGAACCCGACCAGGGTTACCAGAACCACCAGCAGGGCGACCAGGGCCAGCATGGGGAGCCACCAACCGGCCCAATTGAACCTCAGGTCGAACAGGCCGCTCAGCCAATCCCACCTGCGCCCATCCTCAGACTCGCTGCGCGTCGTTTCGGCGCCGGTCTGACCGGCTCGCCGGGTCCCCGCCGTCAGGTCGGTTGCTGGCGTGCCGGGACACAGGCGAGCCACTCCCCCCGCAGCCAGCACCTCGCGCCCGAGCAAACCCAGACGCACCTGCCCGGTCAGCGGCGCGCCGGCAGGGGCGACAGGGTCCAGTTCGAAGCGAGCGCGCTCGAAATACTGCACCCGTAGCGGCACGCCGGTCTCAGGATGCTCCTCGTCGAGCGGGCCGGAGATCGGGTAGCCGAAGACGGTCAGACCGCCGAACTGCTCGTAGAAGGCCCGGAAACGGGGATCGGCGAAGGCGTCGGCTGTGGTGAGATCGGTGCGCGGCTCGAGCGCCACGCCGGGATAACGGCGGGTGAAGGCTTCGACCCCGAGGAGCGAGCCGGAGACCCGGTAAGGCCACGGCTCGGCGGCATGGAGTTCGAGCCGCTGCCGCTCGGTGTAGAGTACCGGCACAGGCGTGAGACAATCACCGGCAGGCTCGGTCACCACCGGCCCCAGCGGCAACCCCAGCACGGCAATTGCGTCGGTGAGGGGGCGGGGCGTCGTGCCGCCCAGCGTGGCATAATGCTGGGCAAAATCGCCGCCGATCGGCACCGCCGGCGTCTCGGCCAGGGCAATCGGCGGGCAAACAGCAATGATCGCCCCGGGGGCGGGCGGCTCCGGCGATACCTGCCGCAGGCCGCCAGGGTCGCGCATAATCGTCCGCACATGGGCGATCACGTTGTCGGCGCTGCCGGGCTGGATGGGCGCCGGGCGCGTGTCATTGTCAACGTGTATGGTCGGCAGATAGCGGTAGCCGGTCACGCGCACCTGGCCATCGGCGCTGCGGGCCAGGCCGACGTAGAAGATCACCGACGTGGCCGCGTAGGCACTGGCCTGAAAAGCGCCCTGGGAGGCCAGAAAGTTCGCCAGCGAGTAGATCACCAGGGCCTTGCGCCCGCCGACATCGAGGATGTCCACCGGTTGCAGGGTATGCGCCTGCGCGCCGAGTATCACGTCGGCGCCGGCTTCAGCCATTCGCCGCGCGGCATCGATCTGGCTCTCGTGCGGGTAGAACTGGTACTCAAAGCCGAAGTGCGCCGCAACCACCACCACGTCGGTCTCCCAGTTGGCCCGGGCGATGGCATCG
>JBDNDG010000271.1:0-6283 GCA_046719255.1 Chloroflexaceae bacterium | reverse complement strand
CCAACCGGTGGTGGGGGCATCTGGTCCCTCAGCAGGCAGGGGCGTGGAGAAACGCGGTTTCCCCATCCCTCAACCGGTGGTGAGGGCATCTGGCCCCTCAGCAGGCAGGGGCGTGGAGAAACGCGGTTTCCCCATATGTTCACATTGGTATCAGGAAACAAGCAGGATCACTATGACCTTTTCGCGGGGTGAGGGTCTGATTGCCGAGCCGGTTGCGCGGCTGATCGAAGAGCTCAGTAAACTGCCAGGCATCGGACCGAAGACGGCCTCGCGGCTGACCTTCTACTTGCTGCGCGCCGAGGAGGATCAGGCGCGGGCGCTGGCGCAGGCGCTGCTGGACCTGCACCAGCGCGTTACTCTCTGCACCCGCTGTTACAACATCACTGTGGGCGAACTGTGCCCGATCTGCGCGAATCCTGCCCGCGACCAGACCCGGATCTGCGTGGTTGAGGAGCCGCTCGATGTGCTGGCTATCGAACGCACCGGCGTGTATCGCGGGCTGTACCACGTGCTTCACGGCCATCTGGCGCCCCTCGAAGGCATCTACCGCGAGAACCTGAAGATTGATGAGTTGCTCGCCCGCGTGCGCGCGGAACCGGTGGACGAGGTCATCCTGGCCACCAATCCCAATACCGAGGGCGAGGCGACCGCTTTTTTGCTCCTGCGCGACCTGGCGCCTCTGGGGGTGCGCGTTACGCGCATCTCACGCGGGTTGCCGACCGGCGGCGATCTGGAGTGGGCCGACCCCGATACTCTGGGCGCGGCGCTGGAGGGGCGCCGCGAATTGTAGGATCTGGAAGGAGCTTCGCCCGATGAGCCTGACGGCGATCCTCAACACTACCCTCGATCTGGTCAACCAGGCGAAGTTCGCGGGTGTAGTCGGTACCGATGGACTGGGCATCGAGATGGTCTTCGTTGATGAGGCCACAGCCTACGACCTCGAACTCGCGGAGATCGAGCTGGCCAGTCTGGCTGCGCTGGCTACCTCCGCCTCGAGCCGGATAGGCACGGGCCTGGTGCGCGGGCTTACGGTCGAGACGGACGCCTTCACCTTCCTGGCCCTCCTGATAGCCCCCGATTATTTTGCTGTCCTGGGCGTTCCCGTTGGCGCCGACGTGGGCCAGGCCCGCGGTGTGCTGGAGCAGATGGTCGAGCGCATGCGCGCCGAATTGTAGTTGCCGTGACGCCCCCGCGCGCCAGGGTCCCGGGTGAACCCAACAGCGGGGGAGGGCCTGCCACCCCCGCAGGGCGCTAGTGCGTCGGGCGTGCCCCCTGGATCCAGGCTATGGCCTTGTCGGCGAGGCGGTCAAGGGCCTGCACCGACAGGGTAATGTGCTCCTCGAGGGTGTCTTCGATCTTGTTGTGGGAGATGCCGCGCAGGCTCTGCACGAAGAGCATAACGGTGGGGATACCCGCTCGCGCCACTTCGGCTGCGTCGTGCAGGGGGCCGCTCGGTAGGCGATGGGTTGTGCCGGCCACCTCGCGGATGGCCGCCTCGCCCATGGCGATCAACTCGGGGTGGAAGGGGATGGGGTCAATGCGCCAGATGGGCTCCCAGGCCACGGTGCACCCCTCCTCGGCTGCGAAGCGCCCCGCTGCCTCCCTGGCTTCCTGAAGCATCGCCACCAGCGCCTGCGCGTCCATGTGGCGCTGATCGAGCGTAACAATACACTCCCCCACCACTGCCGTCACGATACCCGGACGGGTGATACAACTTCCCACCGTGCAGACCCCGCCGTGCCGCCTGGCGATCCCGCGGATCTCCAGGCCCAGTTTCGCGGCCGCGGCAAAGGCGTCGCGGCGGCGATCCATCGGCGTGGAGCCGGCGTGGGCCGCCTGGCCGGTGAAGGTGATGCGGTGGCGCTCTACCCCGAAGGTGCCGATTACCACACCCAGCGGCAGACCCAGATCTTCCAGCACCGGCCCCTGCTCGATATGCAGTTCGAGGTAGGCCGCGGCATTGGCCTGCTGGCGCCGGGCGTCCGGCATCCGTTCCAGGGCGACACCGTGCGCCGCCAGGGCCTCGGGCAGGGTAATGCCGTCCCGGTCACGCAGGTCGGCGACAGTGGCGGGATCGAGGGTGCCCGAAAAGGCGCTGGAGCCGAGCAGGCTGCGCCCGAAGCGGGCGCCCTCTTCGTCGGCCCAGTCAACCAGACGCACGGTCACGGGTGGCGTGCCTTCGGCGGCGATTCGGCGCAGCACCTCGAGGCCGGCGAGCACGTTCAGGCAGCCGTCGAGCCAGCCGCCGTTCGGCACCGAATCCAGGTGGCCGCCGATCAGCAGGGCGCGCTCCGAGGCGCCGCGCAGGGTGGCCCAGAGATTGCCGCCTTCGTCCATTTCGACGCTCACTGGCAGGGCCGCCAGTTTCTCACGGTACCAGGCCCGCGCCCTGGCCCAGGTGTCGGTCCAGGCCACTCGTTGAGCGCCGTCGGCGTTGCCCGTCAACGCCCGCAGTTCTTTGAGTTCGGCGAGGGTGCGGGCCGGGTTGAGGGTTGAGGTTGTCATGGTGTGTTCTTTTGGTTCAGCCGTCTATGCGGCTACGCCGCACAACGCCAGAATGAACATAGTTGTGCTTGTGAGGGCTTCGCCCTCCCAAACCCTCCCGGTGGGGAGGGGTATTACAAGGCGAATGGACGGCGATGCACGAAGCGCCCGGCACCGGCCTCGCCGGTCCACGTATCTCCTTCGACGATGACCCGGCCCCGCGAGAGCACCACCCGCGGCGCGCCGGTGACCTCCCAGCCTTCGTAGAGGGTATAGTCGGTGCGCTGGTGCAGCGTGGCGGCGCTGAGGGTGCGTCTGGCCTCGGGGTCCCACACCACAATATCGGCATCGGCGCCAGGGGTTAGGGTGCCTTTGCGGGGATAGCAGCCGAAGAGGCGGGCCGGATTGGTGCAACACAGTTCGACCCAGCGGTTGAGCGAGATGCGGCCCGCGCGCACGCCGTAGGTGTAGAGGAGCATCATGCGTTCTTCGATCCCCGGGCAGCCGTTGGGAATCTTCGCGAAGCTCTCGCGACCCAGCTCCTTGCCGGCGGGGCGCCCCTCAATGCCGCCCTGGAACCAGAATGGGCAGTGGTCAGTAGAGACCACCTGTAGCGAGTTATCGGCCACTCCCTGCCAGAGGGCCTCCTGGTCGTCAGGGGAGCGGAAGGGCGGCGAGCAGACCCATTTGGCCCCCTCGAAGCCCTCGCGCGCCAGGTCGTCTCTGGTGAAGAAGAAGTACTGGGTGCAGGTCTCGGCGAAGATCTGCCCGGCCTTGCCCCGCGCGCGGGCCAGGCGCACCGCTTCCAGCGCGCCAGCGTTGGTCAGGTGGACCACGTAGAGCGGCGCGCCGGCCACCTCGGCCAGGCGCACGGCGCGCGTCGTCGCCTCGGCTTCAAGTTCGGGGGGGCGCGTCAGGGCGTGGTACCTGGGAGCGAGCTGGCCCGCCGCAACTGCCTCGCGGATGAGCACGTCAATCGCGTCGCCATTTTCGGCGTGGACCATGATCAGCAGGCGGTGCTGCGCCGCCTGCTGCATGGCCCGGAAGAGGGTCATATCGTCTACTTGCAGCGCGCCCTTGTAGGCCATAAAGAGCTTCATGCTCGTGGCCCCGTATTCGATGCAGTGCGGCATCTCTTCGAGCACGCTGTCAGGCAGATCGGTGATGGCCACGTGGAAGCCGTAGTCAATCACCGCTTTGTCCCTGGCTTTGGCGTGCCAGATATCGAGCGTCTCGCGCAGGGTCGCACCGTGGGGTTGGATGGCGAAGTCAATGTGCATCGTGGTGCCACCGAAGGCGGCTGCGCGCTGCCCGGTGAAAAAATCGTCCGACGAGACCGTGCCTCCGAAGGGCATATCCAGGTGGGTATGCACATCAATCCCGCCGGGGATGACGTAGGCGCCGCTCGCGTCAATGACCGTGTTTCCACTCAATCCCTGGCCCACGGCGACGATCTGCTCGCCTTCGATCAAGACGTCAGCAGCGAACGTATCGCTGGCCGTTACCACGGTTCCACCTTTTATCAGCGTTGACACGGGTTAGCTCCTTTGGTATTACACTCCCATGCGGTTGCGCCGTGCATCACAGGAACATAGAGCGATTTCATCCTGCGGGGAGGAGGGTGGGCAACCCGGGGTTGCCCCTCGCCCCTTCGAGAGTGGCACGGCCGGGCCAGGCCCTTCCCAACCCTCCCGAAAGGGGAGGCGTGCGGGGAAACCCGGTTTCCCCTGAGGTCGGAGGGCCAGCGCTACGCGCGAAACTCCGGCGTCAGCCGGGCGTACTGCTCCAGGCAGGTCTCCTCATCGCCGGACATCAGGTAGATGTTGAACTGATCGACACCAACGGCGGCCAGTTCCTCCAGGCGCCGGCGGTGTTCCTCCGGCGGGCCAACGATGCAGAAGCGGTCCACCACCTCATCGCTCACAAAGGCAGCGTTGGGAGAGCCGACCTCGGCGTGCTTGCGGTAGTCGTAGCTCCCACGGTTCTCGACATAGGCGGTGAGGGCCGGGGGCAGTTCGGCGGGATCGTAGCGTGAGAGCAGATCAACCACGTGATTGGAAACGAGGGCGGGGAACCAGCGTACCCGGTCGCGAGCCAGGGCCAGATCATTGGCGACCCACACGGGAGCTGCCGCCATCACTTTGATCGCCGCGGGATCGCGCCCGGCGGCGCGGGCGCCTTCGTGGACAAAGGTCAGGCACCAGCGGATCAGGTCGGGATCGGCGAACTGGAGGATCACCCCATCGGCGATGCGCCCGGTCAGGTGCAGGGCCTTCGGGCCATACGCGGCCACCCAGACCGGCAGATTATAGGTCGGGTTGGCCCACGTCAGCCGCACTGGCGCACCCTCGTGTTCGATCTCAGCGCCAGTCGCCAGGGCCTGGATCTTGCGCGTGGCCGTCTCCAGGTTCTCCAGCGTGGTGGGCTTCTTACCCAGGACGCGACGGGAACTATCGCCGCGCCCAATGCCCAGGTCCATACGTCCGCCGGAGATCAGGTTGAGTGTCGCCAGGGCGCTGGCGGTCACGGTCACATCGCGCACCGCCGGGTTGGTGACGCAGGTGCCCAGGCGCATGCGTTCGGTACTGGCGGCCATGAGGGTGAGGAGCGGATAAGGTTCCTGCCAGAGCACGTGGGAGTCGAAGACCCAGCCGTAGCTAAAGCCGGCCGCCTCAGCCTGGCGGGTCAGCGCCACGCTGCGAGCCGGCGGCATGTCGAGTTTCAGGGTGATGGCAAAGTCCATAATGCACCTTTCAGGACCAGGGTGAACAAAGCGGGAAATCGGGATTTCCTCAAACCCCTGCCCAGGAGGAGGGTTTGGGAGGGCGGCGCCCTCCCAGAGACGTTCTCCTACTTCGTCGCCATTTCCCAGATTTCGTGGGTGTAAGCCGACTCATCGGCAGGTTTTGTAATCACTCCGAACTGCAGTGCGGTATCCGCAGCAAACTTGAACAGCGAAGGCTCCAGATAGCCGATCTTCGTATTCGGGTCAATCGGATCGCCCCAGATGAGCTTGTTGATCTCGTCCATCTGCCAGGTCTGGGCCTCTTTGGTCATCACGCCGCCGCTGTCCTGCTTGAGCACGATCTCGACACAGCTCTCAGGGTTGTCGCGGCAGTAGGCCCATCCCTTAAAGGAGGCCCGCAGGAAACGGGCGGCGATGTCCTTATGCTGCGGGTCGGCGTTGAGCCAGTCCTCGGTCACGAAGATACCGTCCTCGGGCATGGCCGTGCCTTCGGCGTTGTAGTCGAGAATGTTCAGCTCCTCAATGGTGTGGCCAGCGCTGAGCACCTGGTACAGTTCGTTGTAGGTCATCGCGGCAGCCGAGTCTACCTCGCGGTTGAGCAGCAGGTTCATATCGAAGGGCTGCTGCACCAGGGTCAGGTCGGTGTCTTTGTTGAGGTTGTACTTGCTGAGGGTTGCCAGCAGGTTGTACTCATTGCCACCGAACCAGACCGCCACCTTGCGCCCCTTGAGGTCAGCGGGGGAAGTGATGTTGCTGTCCTTCCACGAGAGCTGGCGCATCCCGGCGCGGGTGAAGACCTGGGCGATGTTGATCAGTGGAGCGCCGGTCTCACGGGTGGCGAGCAGGCTGGCCATCCAGTTGATGCCAAACTCGGCCTGGCCGGCGGCGACCACCTGTTCGGGCACGATATCGGGGCCGCCGGGGAGAATGGTCACGTCGAGCCCTTCTTCGGCGTAGAAGCCCTGGTCGAGGGCGGCGTAGTAGCCAGCGAATTGGGCCTGGGGCACCCACTTCAATTGCAGGCGCACGGGCACGAGCGCGGCGGGGGCAGTG
>JBDNDG010000270.1:0-6285 GCA_046719255.1 Chloroflexaceae bacterium | reverse complement strand
ATCTGTTCATGTGAGTGTCCTTTGTGTGCATACAGTTCATAGTAATCGTGCATCAACCGGCATCGCTGCGTCTCGACTACACGTTTCATGCCGGCGTCGCGCGGTTGCGCCATGCGCGGCGCCTAGCGTTTAATGAGCCGCGTGAACAAGCCGCCGCCCTTCGTGGCCGGTGCCTCAGCGGCCGCCGGCGCTCCCGACGGTGCGGCCTTTGTCGCCAGGGTCACCTCGCGGGCCAGGAAGCCAATGTCGCGCGCCGCCTGAGTCGTCGGCTTGCTGATAAGTAGGGGCACCCCCTGGTTAATGGCAAAGGTCATGTCCGGCCCGGCATCGCAGATCTGCAACTGAATCTTGCGCTGGATGTTCTTCTCGACTTCCTCGGCGCGAATGTTGGTGCGGTTGCTGGCCTTGTTGAGCACCAGCATCACCTTTTCGCGGGGGTATTCCAGCAGTTCCGCCACTTCCAGGAACAGCTTGATGTTGCGGATGCAGTGCATCTCCAGCGTCATCAAGGTGACGATGCGCGTTGCCAGGTCCAGCGCGGCCAGCGAGCGATCCTGGAACGAAGCCGGCGTGTCCACCACAATAAAGTCAAACTCCTGTTTCATCCCCTCGAGGATCGCCCGCAGGTGGTCGGCGGTGACCAGTTCGCCCCGCTGGGGATCGAGGGGCGCCAGGAGGACCTTGATCTGCGAGGTGTGCGTCGCCAGCACATCGTTGAGCAGGTCGCGGTCAAGTTCCTCGACCCGTTGCGCCAGTTCGACGATCGTCTTTTCCGAGCGCAGGTTCAGGATCACGCTCTGATCGCCAAAGATGCTGTTGGCGTCCACCAGCGCCACTTTCTTGTTGGTGAGCTGGCGGATGGCCACGGCCAGGTTCGCCGCTATGGACGAGGTCCCGACCCCGCCCTTGGGACTGAAGACCGCGATAATCTGCCCCTCGGCAGCGCTCTCGCCCACCGTTGCCGCGCCGGGGCCAGCGCCCCCTGCCACCGCGCGGGGCCGCGTCGCGGCCCGTTTGTGGACATGCCGGATAGACTTGTACAGGTCATCGGCGCTGATCGGCTTGGTCAGAAACTCGCGCGCTCCGGCCAGCATCGCCCGCCGCAGGTAATCCGTTTCACCCTGCACGCTCATGATGATGACCTGGATCGCCGGGTCCTGGCTGAGTATTGCCTCGGTGGCCGCGATGCCGTCCATGTCAGGCATGTTGATGTCCATCAGCACAACATCGGGGTGGTGCTGTTTGGCGAGCGCCACGGCTTCGCGACCGTTGCCGGCCTTTGCCACAACTTCGATATCTTTCTCAAAGAAGAGCAACTTCTCAAGCTGATCGCGCGTGTCGACAATGTCGTCAACGATCATCACCCGGATCTTCTCACCGTCGGTCATGGAACAAACTCCTCACTTGTGGCCGGGGATTGGCGTCTGACGATGCCCGGGCGGGCAACGTGGCGTGCTCGGGGCAGGCACGGCGCCTCAACGCGCCCCCAGAGGGGCCGATTCGTGTCTCTATTATACCTCTTTGCCCGTACCACGCCAGTGTTATGCCTTTTCAGGTTGCAGCTCCTGACCTGAAACTATGGAGAAACCGGGTTCCCCACGCCCCTGCCTGCTGGGGCGCCAGGCGCCCCCAACACCGGTTGGGGGATGGGGAAACCGGCTTTCCCCATTCCCCCGCTAGCGGGAAGGGTTTGGAAGGGTGCAGCCCTCCCCCGCCGGAGGCATCGGGAAACCGGGTTTCCCCGTGCCCTGGCGCAACGGGGAGCTGCCGTCCCCTGAGTCTCCCCACCTGCGCGCGCAGGCTCACCTGAACTCACGGCACGCGGGTGGGCGCCGGGGTGCGCGTCGGCTCAGGCGTAAAGGCCGTATCTTCGCCCACCACCTGCGGCGGCAAGGCATAGGGCAGCGGCAGCCCGAACTCCGAGACCAGCAGATCCAGCGTTGCGCCAATGGTCGGCTCGAAGGCTTCGTCGCCCGCTCCGCGCAGCACCAGCACCATGCGCGCATTTGAGGCCAGGGCGAACTCCATCAATTCCACTTCCTGATCGTTCAGCGCCAGCAGCAAGGTCCAGGCGCCAGCGGTGATCGCGCCGGAAGCCTGCCCGCTTGCCGGGTCGATCGGCTGGCCCGAGGCGTCCACCTGGGGCAGGCTTCCGCTCGACTCGGGCGCCGCTCCCGGCTCCGGCGTTGCATCGGTAGCCACGGGCGGGCGCACAATCTGCAGCACCTGCGCCCGCTGAACAATGGTCTTGGTACTGTTAAGGGTGAGGTCGTTCAGCGAGCGTTCGGTCACCGGAACCTGCGCACCACCCTGCTCTTCAATCCGCCGCCCGGTCGGGTACGACTCGCGCCGGGGCATGTTGAAGGTCGCCACCACGTCAACGAAGTCGCCGGGCACAATCCGGTCGGCCACGCCCGAGAGGTTGTTGACGATGAACGGATAGGCTTTGTCGCGTGCCCGGTCGGGCTCGGCGGTGGGAATCTGCTGGGACAGGCCCGGTTCGGTCAACCCTGCCTTGACGATGAACTCGTTGGCCCGGAACGGGCGCGTGGTGAGCTTGCCCACGATCTCGCCGGTCCGCGAGAAGTTCTGATTGGGATCGAACTCCGTCTGGGGGATCGTGATCACATCAAGCAAGGTGGTGTCGGCGATCAGAGTGTTGGCGGGGATGTCTACCCGCGCGCGCACAATCTCGACCTCCGGCACCTCGGTGGGGAGGGCCGCGGTTGGTTGTGCCCCCCCGATCAGTCCGCCTCCGCCGGGCTGCTGGAGGAGAAAGAACAGGGCGGCAGCGCCGACGAGCAGGATCAGACCCATAAGCAGAGCAATAATGCCACCACGCCGCATACAAGAGCTTCCTTCCTATCAGGGATTTCGCCGTACACCACGGGATTGAATTATAAACTCCCGGCGGAGAGGGTGTGGGCGGGCACGGCCCTCCCGGGTAGCCGGTCGAACCGCGCCCCTCCCGGCGGGGGGGAGGTGGGAGGGGCGGACGCTCCCACCCACACCTCGCAGGGGTGTGGGAAACCCCGTTTTTCCCACCCCCCTCCCCACCGGAGGGCCTGCCGGCGTCAGGGTCGTCGTACCAGCGGCAGGTACAACTCGTTGTTCGGCGCGGTCGGATTGGTTACCGTGAAGTTGACCACCCAGGGCTGGTTGGCCGTCGGTTGCGCGTTCTGCTCCTCGCCGCGATTGTTGGCCTCCCCCGCTGTGCCTTCGTTGACATAGTTCCACGGGTCAATCAACACCGCCACGGCGTAGTTGCCTGGCTGGCGGAACAGCACGCGCACGTCACCGATTGGCACGCCGACGACGCCGCCGCTCTGGATCAACTGGCCCTGATCGTCGCGCACCCGTGTCCAGCGTTGCGGGTTACCGGTCGGGTCCGTTCCCGTTCGCAGATCCATCCGCGCGCCTGGCGTCATCTGGTACTTGAGCACCTGGTACATCGCTACCACGCAGTCAGGGAAGGTTACATCGGGCATCGGCACCCCTGGAATGTTGCTGGCATTGAGTGTCGGCGGCGGTTGCCCGATGTCGCTGCGCCGTACGCATAGCCCTACCCAGAAGCCGGTGTTGTCACTCGGGCCGCTCGAAGCAGCGGCGGTGTTTTCGATACCCTGGGTGTTGAGGTTCTGGATCTGCACGTTGAAGGTCGTCAGGCCGCCGTTGGTGCCCACCGTGGCGGTGAAGTCCGTCAGTCGGATGTCAGGGGTGCCCGTGGGCAGGATCTTCTCGATGACCACGCGGTACAACCGCGGAGTGTCGCTGGCCCCGCCCGCCCCTGGCTGGGCCGCGCGATCGCCGCTCAGACCGTTCTGCAGGAAGCGTGCCCGGTACTGCAAACAGGTAGCGACAACATTGCTGTCGCGCAGCGAGAACACGTTCTCGCCACTGGCCCGGCTCGAAAAGCCGGAGTCGAGATCGCCGTCCAGCGTGGTCCAGGGCGCGCTGTCGGGGAACACCGACTCGTCGGGGCAGTTCGGGTTTGCGCCATTCACCACCCGGAATTGCAGCACCAGGTCGGCATTGGGATTGTTCTGGCGGCTCACGTCGGCGTACCAGCGGATGGAGAGCACCCGCGCGTCGTTGTCGCGATCGCTGGCGCGGATGCTCACCGGGAAGACGTGGGAGTAGAACCAGCCTTCATTGGCGCGGCTCTGCAGGGTGACTTCGTTCAGCCCGCCCAGCCGCCCGCGGAAGAGCGAGTTGGTCGGGAGGCCGTTGCGGTCGTTGCCGCCAGCCACGAATACCCAGGCCGAGCCAAGGGAGTCGTTGCCGCTGGGGTTGTCGGGCGGCGGCAGGGCGTCCATCAGCACTGCGCTCATACTGTAGCGCCCGTCGTTCACGTCAGTCACCGGAAGCACGTTCGGCCCGGCGTTCCCGATGAAGTACTGGGTGGTCTCCGGAACGCGCTGGATGTCCATCTGATCGTCGTGGACCGCGGTCTGCACCCGCGCCGAGACGCCGGTGGCCCCGCGCCCGCCGATCGCGTAGATCCGGTTGTTGTAGGCCACGCTCGCCAGGCTGTAGCGCCGCTGGCCCTCCAGGCTCACCTGGTCATTGTTGATGTTCGGCCGGTCGCTCCAGGTGATCACGCCGTTGGCAGGGTTGACCACACCGCGGAAGACAAACTCGTTGATGTCGGCGGGGTTGTTGCTTAAACGCCCGCCGGCCACGAAGATGGCGTGCCGGCGCTCGTTGCCTGCAATTGTGGTCGCCGCCGCGGCCGTGTGCTCGAAGAGACCCAGGGCCGTCGGCGGCAGCGGCAGGTCCGCCGCTCGCGCCCACACGTCCTGTACCGGCAGGGTGCCGCTTACCGGCGGGGCGCTGAAGCTACCATCGGCGTTGACCTGGGTGTAGAGCACGGCCCGCGAGTACAGGTTGCGCGTCGAAGAGGAAGCGCCCACGAATCCCTGGTAGGCCGCTATGCCCCCGATCACGTAGAGGAAGGCCCGGTCGGGCGCCACGCGCACCAGCACTGCCGCGGCGCTCTCCAACCCTAGCTGCCGGCTGGCAAAGCCGGGACCGCTGGTGGTGACGTTGGGAATGTCGGTTGGCTCTGGATTCGGGCTGGGCAGGTACAGGGGGCTGCGCCAGGTGATCGTGTCGCCGTTGACCACGCCGACCTGGATCACCGGCGTAGACAGATCTTCCACGTGGCAGCCACTGACCGAGGTCAGCACACTGCCGCCGATCACAAAGAGGTAGCCCGTCTCGGGGCCGGTGGCCATAGCCGCCACCGCTGCGCGGGTGCGCGCCGGGCCGGGGTTCTGGCTGCCCGGGCACGCCTCGGGCGGGGTGATCATCTGCACCGCGGGCAGGGCGCTGCGCAGCCAGTTCTCGTTACCGAAGAAACGCCCGTCGGTGATCCCATGGGGCGTGGCGCCGCCGGTGATCTGGTTGAAGTTGGCCCAGTAGACAAACGGGTTACTGGGGGGGGTCGACCCCGAGGCGCGGGTGCCACCGGCCACGAAGAGCCGCTTGCCGATCACTGCCGCGCCGGCGCCCGAAAGCGCCTCGGGCAGACCTACGCCTGCGCTCTCCCAGGGGGTGAGGAAGCCGATGGGAGCCAGTTGCACCGCGCCGGGCAGGTCGCGGGTATCGCTAGCATCGCGGTCAGGTCCGAGGGAGGTGCGGTAGAACGAGCCGCGGGCAAACTCTTGCTGCCCGTTGTCGAGGTCCTGAAAGACACCCTGCTGGGCGCTGGTGTGGTGAGCGGGGGTCAGGGCCGTAAGCGCCGCGACGATGACGATGAGATGTAGAAGCGCAACATGTCGCCGCGCGCGGTGTTGTGCCATCACGAGCTACCTCCTGGGTTACTGCTCCGTCCCCATAAGGCCAGAGCGCGGGTCTGGCCGGTTTTTCAGCCGTACCGGGAGCGGACTGCCTTGGACGCTCGCGCCCCGTCGCTCAGGCGACCGGGCGTTGTTCGGGTGCAACCGCCGGCGCCGCGCCTATCATACCCGATGGTTGCTACCAGATGAAAACCTGTTCACTGGTACCAATGATGTTTTCTGATGTGAAAATATGGGGAAACCGGGTGCTCCCATACCCGCCAGGCCCTCCCCAGCGGGAGGATTATTGGGGAGAGCCATGCCCTTGCCGGCCCTCCTGGTTGTGCTGCGGGTGGGCCACTCCGGCAGGCAGAGGGACGGTTCGACAGGCTTACCGCGGCTGGAGAAACCCGGTTTCCCCAGGGTCATATCAGGCGCAACGGGCGGGCCTGGGAGGGTCGTGCCCTCCCAAACCCTTCCGTCAGAGTGGAGAGTGGGGACACCT
>JBDNDG010000027.1:0-20563 GCA_046719255.1 Chloroflexaceae bacterium | reverse complement strand
AACCGTAGACACGCGCCGCGACCCGACGCGCCGCGCCGGCGGCTGGAGATCGTTGTTGCCGAGGGTCTCGAGCCCCTGGCGCGGCGCGAGTTGCGCCAGGTTGATCGCGCCATTCGTCTTGCCAGCGATGAGCGCCCCGGTGTGATCGGGGCAACCTGTGCGGGCGACCTGCGCGCGCTGCTGCGCCTGCGTCTGGCTGCATCGGTGTACCTGGTGCGCCACTTCGCCGTGCCGCGGCCCCGCGCGCTGCTCGGCGACGAGCACCTGCGCCTGGCACTGGCCGACTGCCAGACCGTTCTGCGCCTGCATCCGCAGGGCACGTTTCGCACTCTCTTCCTCAGTGCCGCAGGGGCCGACTCGGCGGTGCTGAAGCGCCTGAAAACCGAACTCGCCCAGCGCCTGGGGCTGACTGTTGGCGTTGACGATGGGGACCTGCTGCTGCGCCTGCGCCGGGATGAGGCGCAAACGGGATGGGAATGGCTCGTGCGGATCTCACCACGCCCCCTGGCGACCCGTCCCTGGCGTGTCTGCAACCTGGAGGGTGCACTGAACGGCCCCGTCGCCTGCGCCATGAACCTGCTCACCGCACCGGCCCCGGGGGATGTGTATCTGAACATCGGGTGTGGATCGGGAACATTGCTGATCGAGCGGCTGCTGATGGCGCCGGCAAAACGGGCAATTGGCTGCGACACCGACCCGCAGGCCCTGGCCTGCACCCGCGCCAATCTCGAGGCAGCCGGCGTGAGCGAGCGCGCCGAGGTGCAGCCCTGGGACGCGCGATCGCTGCCCCTACCCGCGGCTGCCGTGGATGTAATCACCGGCGATCTGCCGTTTGGTCACCTGGTCGGCTCCCACGCCCACAACCTGGAACTCTACCCTGCGCTGCTGGCTGAGGCCGCGCGAGTGGCGCGCCCCGGCGCCCGCTGCGTGCTGCTCTCCCACGAGGTACGCCTGCTGGAGCGCCTCCTGTCCGACACCCCCGTCTGGAGGGTCGAACCACCTATCCGCGTGGACCTCGGGGGCCTCTACCCGCGTATCTTCGTGTTACGACGTGAGTAAGGGGCGAACGCTGTGTCCCCCTCTACTCGCGTCCTCCCCAGGGGCCAGCGATGCGAACACCCTCCCAGGCCCGCCCCTCAGGGAGGGGCGTGGGGAAAGCCGGTTTCCCCCTATGTTCACATCAGCCGTCCATGCGGCTGCGCCGCACAACGCCAGCATGAACATACCTATTCCTGGGAGGGCGAAGCCCTCCCAAACCCTCCCGCGTGCGAGCTATGTTCACGTTAGAACGAAATCGCACGGTCACCCAGCTCCGTGTTGGGCCAGATGCGGATGCCGCGCTCCAGGCGATTCTCGGCTCCCAGGCTACAGTCGTCGCTCACAATCGCCCCATCGGTGATATGGGAACGTTCGCCGATCACGTTCTTCCTGCCGAGCACACAGTTCCGCAACACCACGCCCTCATCGAGCACGTTGTCGTCCCACAGCACCGCGCCTTCGATGTTGCACTCCGGGCCGATCACACAGCGCGCGCCGATCACGGTCGGACCAATCACCCGCGCGCCGCGTTTGATCACCGTTCCCGGCCCGATCACCACCGGACCGACGATCTGGGCGCTGGGATGGATCTCCGCGTCGCCCTCCAGCCAGACCCGATCGGCAATTTGCCGGCCACGGAAGTTATAGGCCACCTTACCGATCAGAATATCGTGGTGAACATCAATGTACGTCTGAGGCTTACCAATATCGGTCCAGTAAGCGCGGGAAGGAAAGCCAAACATCGGGTCGCCGGTTTGCAGCATCACCGGGAAAAGGCCGCGTTCGAACATATAGAACTGTTTCGGCGGGACGTAGCGAAACACCTCCGGTTCAATGATGTAGGTGCCGGCGTTGATCAAGTCGGTGGTGATGTCCTCGGGGCCGGGCTTTTCGAGGAAGCGCTGCACGCGGTTCTGGCGATCCATCTCGACAAGACCGAACTGGGTCGGATCCTCCACCGGCGTGAGCGAGATGGTCACCTTGCTCTGCTTCTCGCGGTGGAAGGCCAGCATCGCCCGGAGGTCGAGATCAGTCATGACATCGCCGTTGAAGACGAAGGTCGGACCATCGAGGAGATGTTCGACGTTCTTCACAGCGCCAGCGGTACCAAGAGGTTCGGTCTCCTCAACGATATGGATCTTCAATTCCATCTGCGACCCATCGCCCAGGCTTTCGCGAAAGCGATGGGCAAGGTACTGCACCGCCAGTATCACCTCGGTGATACCCTGGTCGCGGAGCCGCAGCAGCATCCATTCAATAAAGGGTTGATTGACCAGAGGAATCATCGGTTTGGGCGTATTACAGGTCAGCGGACGCAAACGTGTTCCAAGACCTCCAACCAGGATCACAGCTTTCATGAAGGGCACCTCGATAGCGTGAACCGCGAATGCATCGTGACGTTGTGCGCCACAACCGGCCCGATTGTACGCCGCGCGCCCTGCGGGGAGTTGAACGGGGGTCAGGCCGGCGATGACAGTATTGTTACGTCCCGGGATGGGTCAGATCACGCTGCACGGTTTCACGCCAGTAAGCCAGAATATCGTGTAACGTTTGCCGCAGCGGAATGCGCGGCTCCCAACCGGTGCGCCCGTAGATGCGCCGCGGATCGCATACCACAACGGGGGTATCAATCGGGCGCATCAGTTCCGGGTTCACCTGCACCGCAATACTGGCGGTGCTGGCCTGCAAGAGCATATCGAGCACATCTCGGACCATCACGGCGCGCCCGGTGCCGACATTGTAGACGGCGCCCCGTTCGCCGCGCTCGGCGGCGAGGGCATAGGCCCGCACCATATCGCGGACATCAGTGAAATCACGCTGGGCGCTGAGATTGCCGACCTGGATAACTGGAGGTTGCAGGCCCACCTCGATCCGGGCGATCTGCCGGGCAAAGGCCGCCGTGACAAAGCGCTCATTCTGGCGGGGGCCGATGTGGGTAAATGGACGCACGCGGACAACATCGAGGCCGTGGCTCAGGGCATACTGCTGCGCCAGCAGGCTCTGGGCCGCCTTGCTCACTCCGTAGGGGTTGGCGGGCCGTAGCGGCGTATCTTCATTGATTGGCAGATCCTCAGGCGTAATTGCGCCGTACTCCTCGTTGGTGCCCACCACCAGCAGCCGGGTCGGCAGACGGTGCTCGATAATGGGCAAGAACAGGTGCAGCGTCCCCAGGATGTTGGTGCTGAGGGTGCTGGCAGGGTCGCGAAAGGACTCCGGGACGAAGGGCTGCCCGGCGAGATGGAAGACCAGGTCGGGCCGGACGGTCAGGAGGGCCTGCCCGGTCGCCTGCGTGTCGTTGAGGTCGGCGTAGACCAGCCCGATGCGCCCCGCCAGATCGGCAGACACGCGCTGCGGGGCGCGGGCCAGGCCCCACACCTCGTAGCGTCCCTCGCTGAGCAGGTAATCGGCCAGATGCCCGCCGACGAAGCCGTTAATGCCAGTGATGAGCGCGCGCATGCCCTGTACTATAGCCGATCTTGCCGATGTCGCAAGTCCCGATTGTCGCGTCCGTATTCACCCTTACTCCTCGGTCCGCGGGCGCCCCGTCTGCAGCGGTCTGGACGTGGGCAAGCTGCCCGCGCACCCGGGGCGGCGCCTTCCCCCCGGGGTGAACAGGCAGGTTGTCGCGTCTGAGCACTCGACAACCTGGAGATAAGGAATGCCAACCTTTACTGTGCATTTCATTGACGGGTTTTGTGCAGCGTGATACAATGTAATTGCAGAATTAGCGGCGTTCCACGCACCGTCTGGCCCAGGTGCGTGCTACAATATGTGCCTCTGTTCACGAGGCAATGTGCCACGTGAAAGGCTGTCGGCTATGGCACAACAACACTTTCTGTTCCAATTCTCGGACAAGCCGCGCTACAACACCAAGGCTGTAGCGCAGGAGACCGGCGTTCCCGCGGATACGTTTCGGGCCTGGGAGCGACGCTACGGGATTCCCCGGCCCCAGCGCACCGATGGCGGGCACCGCCTGTACTCCGAGCGCGACATTGCTACCATCCGCTGGTTGCGTGACCGCACCGCCGAGGGTCTGACGATCAGCCAGGCCATCGCTTTGATGAACGATGGCAACGAGTCGAATCTCTCATGGCTCAACACCGCGGTTGATACGGAGCCTCACACCTGGGAGCGCCTGAACAGCCGGCTGGTCGCCGCCCTTACCGACTACGACTCGACCCGCGCCGAACAGATCCTGGGTGAAGCCTTCGCCCTCTATCCGCTGGAAGATGTTTTTCTGAAACTGGTGCAGCCGGCGATGGTGGAGATCGGCGAACAGTGGCACGCCGGCAAGATTACCGTGACGGCTGAACACTTTGCGACCCAGTTCATTCGGCGCAAGCTCTCGGGGCTATTTAACACCTACAACATTACCGATGGGCGCGGCCTGGTGCTGGTGGCCTGCGCTCCCAGCGAGCAGCACGACCTCGGGGCGCTCATGCTCGCGGTCTTCCTGGTGCGCCATGGCTGGCAGGTGATTTATCTCGGCCCTGAGGTGCCTCTGCGCGACCTGCTCGAAACCGTGCGCAAGCTACAGCCCGACCTGGTGGCAATGTCGGCCTCCACCACAGAGACGGCAACGCAACTGCTGGAAACCGGTCGTGCTATCCTCTCCCTCCCGCCGCCAACCCCCCACTTTGGCTACGGTGGTCGGGCATTCAACCTCAATCCGGTGCTGACGCAGAAAATGCCCGGCACCTTCCTCGGCCGCGACGCGCTCGAAGCCGTGGACAATGTTGCCGAAATCCTCAGTGTCGGCCGGTAGATGTCAGGACTCTACGCGGCGCATCCGGCGCGTTCCCCATCACCCTGAGCGAAGCGCAGAGTCCTGGCTGAGACGCTTCCTTGCGACTGCGCTCAGGGCGGCGGCTTCACGCAGCATGACCCCTGACGTGCCTGATGCGCCACTATGCGCCGCGCCACGACACGCTGAACGCCGCTGTTGCAACATCCACCTCCGGCGATACAGTGCGGGGCATTACCCCGCCCCACGCGATCGGATTGGAGCTGGACCCGACGACGGTGCAACAGCGTTGTCATACAGCCTCCAGGCAAGGATACCCTTTTCAGCGGCCACGCGGCTGCGCCGCACAACGCCAGAACGAACATAGCTTATTCCCTGGAGGGCTGCGCCCTCCCACACCCTCCCCGTCAGCGGGTGGTTTCCGTGAAACCATCCGCATTCCTCCGCTCCGCTCAGAACAGGCTCCGGCGCTACTCAGTGCTGCAAGCGGCGAATATGTGTCATACGCCACCGGTGCCCTTGCTCCCGGTATGTAGCACAGATTCTTTGTGCATTGAGGCACTTCCATGGCCCTGAGCGACCCCTGCGTACCAGGGCTCAATGCCGGTTTCTCGCTTTAGAACGCCAGAACACCGCTGCACGGGGCTTGCACAGTACAAAGTTGCCTCAATCCCCCAATTCACGTATTATGAAAGGGTAGAGATTTCTTTCACAACAACGCGGACCGACGTTCGACGGCACAGTGACTCCAGCGCCAGCAGCCTGCGTTGCGCGAGGGTCACCGTCACCTGCCTGGCACGCTGGCATACCGAACCCTGGTCGCTGCCCCGGGGCTGAGACGAAGGAGAGCCGTGTGTCGCTGAATCCTGGTTCCTCACTGGCGGTTGGCGCCTCCGGAAAGCTAATCTCCCAGCCGCTGCCGGCCGAAGAGCAACTGGCGTTGCTTTTTCACCTGACCGAGTCTTCGCCACACGTGAGCAGCGACGAGCGCCCGCCGCCCCCGCCCCACTCGCTTGCCGAGGCCTACGCCGAGTGTGAGCGCATCATTCGCCGCCACTCGAAGAGCTTTTACTTCAGCTCGCAGTTCCTTGCCCCCGACGTGCGCCGGGCCGTGCGCGCCCTGTATGCCTTCTGCCGCGCCACCGACGACACGGTTGATATGGCCGTTGACGATCCTGCCCGTGCTCTGGCCATCTGGGTACAACAGGTGCGCGCCCCGCGCCCTGCGCCCCACGACCCGGTGCTGGTGGCCTGGTACGACACGCGCACCCGCTACAACCTCTCGGCGGCTCTGGTGGACGAATTGCTCGCCGGCGTGGCCATGGATCTGACCATCTCGCGCTACGAGCACTTCGCCGATCTCTGGCTCTACTGCTACCGCGTCGCCTCAGTCGTGGGCCTGCTGGTGATGGGGATCACGGGCTACGTGCCCGGCGCCGAACCTTACGCAATCAAGCTGGGCGTGGCGCTGCAACTCACCAATATTCTGCGCGATGTGGGCGAAGATGCCCGCCGCGGGCGCGTCTATCTACCCCACGAGGATCTGGCCCGCTTCGACCTGACCGCCGAGGATATTCTGGCCGAGGTGTACGATGAGCGTTTTCGCGCGCTGATGCGCTTTGAAATCGAACGCACGCGACGCCTCTACGCCGAGAGCTGGCCCGGGATCGCTCTGCTCCCGCCACAGAGCCGCCTGGCGATCGGCGCTGCCGCGCGGATCTACTGCGGCATCCTTGACAAGCTCGAAGCCAATGACTACGATGCCTACACCCGTCGGGCGCACCTGAAACTGCGCGAGAAGGTGATTCGCTTGCCCCGTATCTGGTGGGACGTGTGTTGCCTCGGATGAGAGGCGCAACCGCGCCGCCGGTCGCCTCCGGGTCATGAGTGTTTGTAAGACGCGAGAAAGCCGTATGACTACCAGCGTTCTCCAGCAACTTCCGCCGGCGCCCCGCCACTGGCCCGCCTGGGCCTTCGACACCCTGCTGTGGGTCCTGTTTCTGGGGCCGCTCATGTCGCCGCTCTTCCGTGCCTCGGGGCTGCCCCTGGTGACTGAGAGCGGTCTGTTTGCCCGCGATGTGCTTGCCACCTTCGTCTGCCCTACGCCGGAACGCACCTACCTGCTCTTCGGGTTGCCGATGGCCGTATGCGCGCGCTGCTGGGGCGCCACCATTGGTCTCTGGGCGGCGCGCTTGCTGGTGGACGGGCAACGCGCCGGGCGCTTGCCGGGCGCACCCTGGCTGCTGACCCGCTTCCGCGCCCTGCCCTGGTGGGCGCGGCTGGCCCTGTGCGCCGCGCCGTTCCTGCTCTGGCCGCTGGAGATTGTCGGCCACTACCAGGGGGCCTGGTACGCTCCCCTCTGGCTGCTCCTGCTCAACGGCGCACAGGCTGGCTTCTTCGCCGGGTTGTTCTTCTGCTCGATCTGGCCGGGACTCTGGCCCGCCGCCGGGCGCCAGGTTGCGCTACCGCGCTAAGGGAGAACGGGGGCAACCGGCTTTGCCCCCGTTCCCTCTGCCCGCCCGGCGGTGACACCCCCGCCACAGGAGTAAGGGTCCGGGAAAGCCATGCCCTCCCAGGCACCCCGGACCCCGATCCCGGCCTGCCCGGCCCCAATCTCACGAAACTCTAAACCAGGATACAGCGCGCTTCCTCAGACGTTGCGGTATCATACCTCTGTGAACTGTGCGCGCAGTATCGCGGTTCGTAGTCTGTGCATAGCACCCCGGCGACCGGCAGGGCCGGAACGGGTGTGACGGGCAGGCTTCGAACCGCCAGAACAGTCGTTGCTATGCCAAAGCTCCTCGTACCACTGCTCCTGGGGCTGGCGCTCGCGGCCTGTAGCCTGCCTCCGCTGCCCTTCGGGCGGCAAGCCGAGCCGACGGCGCAACGCGCCCCTTCCCCTTCTGCGGCCATGTCTGAGACGGCCGCCCCGGTGACTGTCGTCGCTGCTCCGCGCCCGACCAGCGCGCCCCTGCCCACTATCCCGCCCCAGCCAACCCTGGAGCCAGCGGTCAGCGCGGCCCTGGCCGACCAGGAACGCCTGCTGGTCGAGTTGTACCGGCGCGCCAACCCCGCCGTGGTGAGCATTGATGTGTTCGGTATGCCCCTACCCGAGAACCATCCGGTCGTGCCGGGGCTACCCGAGCGATCGCGCGGGCAGGGATCGGGCTTTCTCTACGACGACCAGGGACACATCGTAACCAACCACCACGTCATCAGTGGCGCCGAGCGCTTCCAGGTGCGCTGGTACGACGGCACCACGGCGCTGGCGGATCTGGTGGGCAGTGACCCTGACAGTGACCTCGCCGTGCTCAAGGTGCGCGCGCTTCCCCCTGGCGTCGCGCCGCTGCCCATTGGCGACTCGCGTGAGGTGGAAGTGGGACAGACAGCCGTGGCGATCGGCAGCCCGTTCGGCGAGCAGAATACCCTCACCGTCGGCGTCGTCAGCGGCCTGGGTCGCACCCTGCGCGGCCCCACCCGGTCGTTCGGGAGCTTCAGCATTCCCAATATCATTCAGACCGACGCGGCGATCAACCCCGGCAACTCGGGAGGTCCGTTGCTGAACACCCGGGGCGAGGTCATTGGCGTCAACACAGCTATTGCCGTGAGCCAGGGCGGCGGGTCGTTCGAGGGGGTCGGGTACGCCGTGCCCGCAAGCACGCTGGTCAAGGTGGTTCCGGCGCTGATCAGCGAGGGACGCTACGCGCACCCCTGGATGGGCATTCGCATGTTTTCGCTCGACGCGCTGAGCGCCGAGCGGCTGGGGCTCCCGGTTGAACGGGGCGTGCTGATCACCGACGTGCAATCGAACAGCCCTGCCGCGCGGGCAGGGCTGCGGGGCGGCTCACGCGATGTGACGCTCAACGGCATGCCCCTGCGCGTCGGCGGGGACATTGTGCTGGGCCTCGACGGTCGCCCGGTAGCCGATGGCGATCAGTTGATCGGATTGCTGGACCTCGACTACCGCGTTGGCGACATGATTACCCTGAGCGTGCTCCGCGATGGCGAACAGGCGCCGACCGACGTCCCCCTGGTGCTCGAAGCGCGACCGTAGGAGCACCGGGAGGCAACTTGCAACGCCGTTCAGCGGACGAGACGGAAGCCGGCCACGGTTACCCGGCCACTGCGGAGGCCCTGGCCGACGATACTGTAGTTACCGGGCGGATCGCTGGTCAGGGTACGGAAGCCGACCAGAACCACACCATCGGCATCGGCGATGGCGCGGTAGGGAATGGCACGCACCCCGCCGGCGGCCAGATTGATCCACATCGCCACTTCCTCGCCGCCGGCGTAGCCGCGGGCCTCGAAGCCCAGGGTCGTGCCGGGCGCGCTCGCGTCGGGAAACACCCGCGCGGCAAAGCCTGGAATGACAAAGCAGGCTTCCGAACTCCCCTCGGGAACGGGGCCGGGAGGCGGCGCATTGGGCGGGAAGCCGGGGCGCAACTGGCAGGGCACCAGGGCGCCGCCGAGGAGTCCAAGCCGCACGCGGTTGCCAACCAGCTCAAAACGAGCGCGTTCAAAGTACTGCACCAGGTAGTTGCGCCCATCCTCAAGCTGCTGGACGAACTCCTCGGAGATCGGATAGCCGAAGATGCGCAGGCCGCCCCGGCGTTCCCAGAAATTGCGGAACTCGCCACGCAATGTATGGCCGGTTTCGGGGAAGAAGCGCAGGCCCGGGGCGCGCACCGGTGCGACGGGCGGGAAGCCCAGCCCACGGGCGGCCGTAAACTCGCGCCCGACCAGCCCCAGGCTGATCACCGCCTGATTGTTCACCACATCGAGTTCAAAGCGGGCGCGTTCGAAATACTGGGCCACACGACCATCGCGGTTCTGCACAAACTCGGGTGAAACCGGATAGCCGAAAATCTCGACGCTGCCATTGCGCTCCCAGAACGAGCGAAAGGCCCCACCGAGAAAGTGCCCCGTCTGCGGGAAGTAGATCTTCCCCTGGGCCTGGGCGTTGCCGGCCGGTAGCGCGGCGAGCAGGATGGCCGCCACCAGCAGGATCAGCGCCCCTGCCCGTCGTCCTCGTAGCTGGCTCATAGCTACTCCATATGCTTGCGTAAAGCGAATCCTGGCGACCTGGGGAGGGGATAGGCGCAAAGAATACCGGATGTGCCCGGTCACGCCCGTACTTTATCATTTACACTCTGTCTGGTTCATCATACGCGATAGCATGACGACTGTCAAGCGTTGATCGGCATGAATCCGCGCTGTAGCGCGGATTCTCTGGAGCATAAGGCCAACGATTCCTGGGAAACGACTACAGGTCTTTCCAGCAGGGCTGCGCCCTCCCGCGTGGGGGTGTGAGGAAACCCGGGTTCCCCGATTTGCGTATCAGTGACATCAGCGGCGGCGTGAGGCGGTATAATGGAAGCCACGCGCCCTGTGCGACTGAGCGAAAGGTATGGACCATGCCAATCCCGATCATCGCCGACCTGGCGGTGGCCCGCGCCACCGTGCTGTGCCGCAACCCCCTCGATGAAGATGCAGCCACCACCGCGGCAGTGGCGGCGATTATCGCCGAGGTGCGGGCCGGCGGTGATGCGGCCCTGCGGGCGTGTAGCGAGCGGTTCGACGGCGTAGCGCCGATGACGCTGGAGGTGCCCCGCGAGCGCTGGCGCGCGGCGGCTGAAGCGCTGCCACGCGACCTGCACGAGGCCCTGAGCCTGGCTGTAACCGAGATCCGCCGTTTTCACGAGCGGCAGACCCGCAACTCGTGGATTGATTTCAGCGTCGAAGGGGCACGGGGCCAGCTCGTCGTGCCGCTCCAACGGGTGGGGGTCTACGTACCGGGTGGCGCGGCGCCGTTGCCCTCCTCATTGATCCACGCCGCCGTTCCGGCGCGAGTCGCCGGGGTGGACGAGATAGTCGTCTGTTCGCCACCCCGACGCGAAACGGGAGAACCGGCGGAGGTGGTCCTGGCCGCGGCCTGGATCGCCGGAGTTGACCGGGTCTTCGCCGTGGGTGGAGCACAGGCTATCGCCGCACTGGCCTATGGCACCGAGAGCGTGCCCAGGGTAGATAAAATTGTCGGGCCCGGCAATCGCTACGTGATCCAGGCCAAACGCCTCGTCTTCGGCACGGTGGGCATCGAGAGCCTGCCGGGGCCAACCGAGACGCTGGTCATCGCCGACGGCGCGGCCGATCCGCGCTTCGTCGCCGCCGATCTCCTCGCCCAGGCCGAGCACGTCGAGGCCAGCGCCATCCTCCTTACCGATGCGCCGGAGCTGGCCCGGGCCGTGCAGGCTGAGGTGGGCCGGCAACTTGAGGCTCTGCCGGCAGCGAATGCCCGCGCTGCCGCCGAAGCCGTCAGCCGCCGCGGCGCGATTGTGATTACTCCCGATCTGGATACGGCCTTCGACCTGGCCAACGCCTATGGCCCCGAGCACCTCTGCCTGCTGCTGGCCGACCCGTGGGCCTGCGTCGGCAAGGTACGCAACGCAGGCGGCGTGTTTCTCGGCGAGCAGTCATTCGAGGTGCTGGGCGACTACTGCGCCGGCCCCTCCCACATTATGCCCACGGAGGGTACGGCGCGCTACGCCTCGCCAGTGAACGTTGATGACTTCCGCAAGGTAATCTCGCTCATCGGCGTGAACCAGGCCGCCCTGGCGCGGATTGGACCGGCGGCGCGCCGGATCGCCGAGGCCGAGGGTCTCTTCGCCCACGCCGCGGCCGTGCAGGCGCGCCTGGAGGATCGCGCGTGAAGCGGGGGCCAGACCCGGGCGTTCGCGTGGCCCGCCAGGGGTAGTGTGCCAGATAGACCGAATCCATCAATGGCATCGAGTCAGCGCCCGGTAGTGGGCGCTTGCAGAAAGGTACCAGCGTATGTCCGGCTTTCTCGTAACGTTTGTCAGTCTGCTATTTAATGTGCTCTTGTTTGCCATCCTTGGCCGCGTGCTGGTCTCGTGGATCGACCCGCTGGGCAATATGCGGGTAACTCAGATCCTGCGCGACATTACCGAGCCGATCCTGGCTCCCATTCGCAGCGTGCTGCCCACCATTGGCATGATCGACCTCTCACCGCTGGTGGCGATTCTGCTGATTCAGTTGCTGCAAGGGTTGATCATGGGCGCAATCCGCTGATCATAAATATCGAGAACACTTCCCCACGCCCCTGCCCGGCAGGGTGGCCCGCCCTCAACACCGGCTGGGGGTATGCGGAAACCCGGTTTTCCCACGCCCCCATCCGGCGGCGTGGCCCGCCCCCAACACCAGTCAGGGAATGGGGAAACGCCGTTTCCCCATGCTCCCGCCCGGCGGGGAGGATGGAGAGGCGCGGCGGCGCGGCGCCTCTCCCGCCACCCGGGCGAATCGCTCCCGGCCCTCCCCGTTGGGAGAGGGCGCCGGACGCCTCTCCCCGATGGGGGGAGAGGACGGGACGGGGAAGTACCAGAACGCTTCGCTGTATGGCCAGCCCGCCTCCACGCACCGATAGGTTCCTGCTCAGCGTCGTCTTTCTCGCCGGGGTCGGCACCCTGGGCGTGGAAATGGTTATGCCACGCCTGCTGGCACCGTTTTTCGGCACCTCGCAACCGATCTGGGCGGTTGTGATCGGCATGACCCTGGTCTACCTCGCCGTGGGCTACTGGCTCGGCGGGCACCTGGCCGACCGGCGGCCCGAGCGCCGGCTACTCTTCTGGCTGATTGCCTGGGCCGGGCTGCTCACGGCAATCGTGCCCCTGGTGGCGCGACCATTCCTGCAACTGGCCCAATCCTCGCTGCGGGGTATCGCCGCGAGCAGCTTTGTCGGCGCCCTGGTCGGGGTCATTTTGCTCTTTGCCGCCCCGGTGATCCTCATGGCTACGGTCGGGCCGTTTGCCGTGCGCCTGCAGTTGCACCAGGCCCGGCAGGGCGTGGCCGAGGCCGGTCGAGCCGCGGGCACGATCTCGGCTCTCTCAACAATCGGTTCAATTGTCGGCACCTTTCTGACGGTGCTGGTGCTGATCCCACTGATCGGCACCAGCGCAACAATCTTTCTCTTCGCCGGCTTCCTGGTGGCACTGGGTGTGATCGGGCTGCGTGACTGGCGCGCCTTGCTGATGCTCGCGAGCGTAGCCGGGCTGGCGCTGTTCTACTACACCCTCGTCCCGAGCATCAAGACCGCCGACTGTCGCGGCTGCACGCTGATCGCGGAACGCGAGTCGAGCCACAATTACATCCAGGTGGCCGAGCAAGAAATCCGCTACGCCTCGGGAACGGTGGATCGACGACGGGTGCTGATCCTGAACGAAGGCCAGGCCATTCACTCGGTCTATCGCCTGAAGTATCGCCAGACGGGCGACCCGCTCGACCTGTTGACCGACGGCGGACCCTGGGATTATTTCGCCGTCGCACCCTACCTCTACCCCGGTATGCGCCCCGCTGAGGTGCGGAGCCTGGCCCTGCTGGGCTCGGCGGCGGGTAGCGTTCCCAAGCAGTTCCTCGCCATCTACGGCCCGGAAACGCTGATTGACGCTGTGGAAATTGACCCGGCGATCATCGAGATGGGCCGGCGCTACTTCGACATGGAGGACCAGGATCCGGCCTATCCGGGCTACACCACCTATGCCCAGGACGCGCGCGCCTGGCTGGCCAGTACCCCACGGCGCTACGACGTGATCGGGATGGACGCCTACCACCAGCCCTACATTCCCTTTCACCTGACCACGGTGGAGTTTTTTCGCGAAGTGCAGGCACGCCTCAACCCGCGCGGCGTGGCCGTGGTCAACGCTGGCCGGCCCGCCAGCGGCGATGACCGCCTGGTCAATGCCCTGGCCTCGACCATGCTCGCGGTCTTTCCGGAAGTCTACGTGGTTGATACGCGCTTCTCGAATGCCATCCTGGTGGGGGTGCGCACGCCGGTGGGCGACGGCGTGGCCGCCTTCGTTGAAAACGCGGCCGCAATGGCAACCCTGGCCGAGCGTGAGCCGCGCTACCGGGCCCTGCAACTGGTGATGTACTGGGCACTCAACGAAGGTCGGTTCGGGCCAGTGCGGCCCTTCACCCCGGCCCAGGCGCGCTACGCGCCCTTCACCGACGACCGGGCACCCGTCGAACGACTGATTGATGACCTCATTTTCAGCGAGGCTGCCCGACGACAACGGTAAGGTGAACGATTACAAATTGACAAGCTTCGCCTACCTATGTTACTGTTATATTGACACCACCATAGACAGGCGCTTCGGATCTCAACCGGAGCAGCATTCCAGGACACTGGCGCAGCATGATCCACACGCGGCACCGAACACAGCAAGTCAGTTGTACTTACGCCCCCTGCGAGGCGCTGGTAGGGTTCTGCCCCTCCCGTCTTGATGACCGCTGCGGCGGCGTCGGGGGCAGTGGCGTGTTGCGGGCCGTCCGTGCGGTCTCCTCTGCCAGCCGGGCCAGAGGCCTGGCGCTCTAGCCGGGGGACACCCTGACCCCCGCGCGAAGAGCCCTTGTACACGTACAATGGTTCTTAAGGGGGTGGGTGCCTTGGGACAGCGAGTTCTTGTTCTCAACGCCAGCTACGAGCCACTGCAACTGATTTCGGTTCGGCGAGCTCTGGTCTTGCTGCTGCAGGAAAAGGCTGAACTGGTCGAAGCTGCTACACAGCAACTCCGTGCGCGGTCGATCAGCTTCGATGTGCCCCTCGTTATCCGCCTCGTGCGCTATATCCGCATTCCGCGTCGCATGAAACTACCCTGTTCGCGCCGGGGTGTGTTTGCACGCGACCGCGAAACCTGCCAGTACTGCGGGGCACAGCCTGGACGGGCTCAGTTGACGATGGACCACGTGATCCCGCGTTCTCAGGGTGGGGCAACAACGTGGGACAATGTGGTAACCGCCTGCCGCGAGTGTAACCATCGCAAAGGCGGGCGCACCCCCGAGCAGGCAAATATGCAACTGCTCACCACACCGCGGCAGCCGCAGTACGTGGCCTTTGCCCTGCTGGGCGAGATCGAACGCCACGATGTCTGGCGTAAGTATGCCTTCGGCTAGAGCGAGTCTGGGCCATTTCGGCGAACTGGCCGCGGCATCGTACCTGCAACGCAACGGTTTCGCGCTCATTGCCCGAAACTGGCGCTGTTCCACCGGTGAAATTGACCTGGTTGCCGCCAGGGGCGACCAGGTCATTTTTGTTGAGGTGCGGACGCGCCGGGCGCGTGGCGCGGCAACCGTGGTACCCGAAACCAGCGTGGGCAGGCGCAAGGCCCGCCGCCTGATCCAGCTTGCCCAGACGTACCTGGCAGAGAACGAGAGTGGCAGCGACCGCCCCTGGCGCATTGATGTGATCGCGGTCGAAGTCGACAGCGCGGGGCGCGTGGCGCGCCTCGAGCACATCGAGTATGCCGTGGAAGGGGATCCCTGAGTACCGGGCCTGAACAGGAAGTCCAGGCGCCCGGCGTCTGGCCCGGGCGCCTGGAGTGGTGTGCGTTCAGAGGGTATTCGCGCTACAGCAACCCCTGCTCTCGGACGGGGCGGGTAACGGGCGCGATCACCCGTTGCGCGGCTCCCAGACCTCGGTCAGTACACAGTCCCAGGGAAACTTAAACTCATCTGCCGCATCATAGACGTGGGATTGCAGGTTGATGACAATGACCTCGGGCCGCGAGAGGGCCTTCCAACCGTGCATAATCATTGGCGGAATCTTGATCAGACGCGGCTTCTGGCTGCCGAGAAAGATGGAATTCACGTGACCAAAGGTGGGCGAATCAGGCCGAATATCCACCAGCGTCACCTGAAGTTTGCCGCGCGTAACCGTGAACTGGTCGGTGTGTTGATTGTGCAGGTGCCAGCATTTTGTCACCCCGTAGTCCGTGGCGCTCTGGTAGACGTGCGCCGGCATCAGCAGACCCTCGCTGTCCACCCATGGTCGGCTCCACAGTTCAATTACGTCGCCCCGGCCATCGAGATGCACCGTGAGATCCTTGATGATCACCCCGGCAATGGTGGGTGGGCGGTACGGCGACTGGATGACGTAGGGGATGCTCTGCAACCACTCCACCGTAACCTCGCGGGCGTGGGTTGGTCCTGCGCGTTCGATCAGTGCCATGGGCCAAATACCTCCTGGGTGTTGAACTGTCGCACCTACCAGCTTCGGGTATATCTGGGCGCGGAAGTCGCTCGATGCCCGTGCGGGATTATCCGAATCTGATGTGAACATCGAGGAAACCGGGTTTCCCCAACTCCCTGCCCATCGGGACGCCAGGCGATCCCAACACCGGTTGGGGTGTGGGAAAACCGGGTTTCCCAACCCCCTCCCTGTGGGAAGGGGTTGGGCGTAAAGCCGCAGTGGCGCTACGTCTCTACACGTTTCATCCTGGCAGGATGCGGTGCAGCCGCATCAGGCGTCTGGCATCTCCGGTGCAGCGATAGGCATCGATTGGTGGTACAACGTACAGGCATAAAGGGATGCGCCAGAAGCGGACACCCGGAACCACGGTCACGCTGGAGGTTCGGGTCGCTGGACGATCCGTGCCGAAGGGCAGTATACCATAGCAAAAATGACATTTCATTGACTATAACCGCGTCTGTCTGTTATACTTGAAGTCTCAAAGATTATTCAGACCTGGTAGGGCTGGAGCATCGGCCCGGCCAGTGCTCCGGCCTTACGGGCGGAGGGCCGACCCATCACAGATGCCCGGCCGCAGTGCTTGTGCCCATCCGATTTCCCCGCCCGGTTGACCCGACACGACACAGGGCGGGATGTTCGGCGAGGCTCCTAGAATGTGAGTGAACGGTCCTTGGTCACCCCACACATCATCGTTGGCCACCTGGCGCCCGACCTGGACTGCCTGGCGGCTATCTGGATTCTGGTGCGTTTCGGGGGCGCCGCTGATGCGGAACTCGCCTTTGTTCCGGCTGGCCGCACCTTGAACGACGCTGCGGCCGATGCCGATCCGCTGATCGTGCACGTTGATACAGGCGGTGGTCGCTTCGATCACCACCACTGCGCCGACCCGACGTTGAGCGCCGCCGAGCTGGTGCGCCGCGCCCTCGCACCAGACGATGAGGCCCTGCGTCGCCTGGTGGAGCAGGTGACGCGCATTGATAATGCTGAGGCATTCACAGAACGGCAGCCAGTGTTTTTCAACATTAACGATTTGATCGCCGGCTATAACGCGCTGTTCCCCAATCGGCCACACCACGTGGCCCGGGCGATGCTGCCGAACCTGGATGCCTGGTATGAGCACGAGCTGCGGCAGGTGCGGCTGGAACAGGCGTTTAAGCGGCGACGGGAGTTCCAGACGCGCTGGGGCCTGGGCATCGCTATGCAGAGTGACGATGGCGGTTCGAGTCGCCTGGCCTACAGCCACGGCGCGGTGCTCTACGCTTACCGCGACCAGCACGGCTACATGGGCATTGCGGCCCAGCGCCGTTCGAGCGTGGACCTCAAGCCGGTGTACCTCACGCTCCAGCGAATCGACGGCGACGCCGACTGGTACCTCCACCCGAGCCGGCGCCTGCTGCTGTGCGGCACGCCCAAAGCCCCACCCCGGCGCCTCTCGGCCCTCTCGCTGGACGATCTGGTGAGTGTGCTGAAGGAGCGCTGATGCCCGTGGCGAGTGGCACATGACGGGCGGCACCGTCCGGTGGTCGTTGCGAAGCAGGGCCACCTCGATGCACGCCCCCGCTCGCTGAGCGGGGGCATAGCGCGTCTTACGCTCCATCCTCATAGCATAACCGCAACACCCCGGCCAGCGTTCTGGCCGGGGTGTTACCAATCGCTGCGCAGGCAGGTCCACCAGGGCAAAGTTCTCCCGGACCCGCCGGGTGGCATCACCCGGCTTCTCCCAGATCCTCCAGCACCAGGCGACGCAGGTTCTCGATGGCGCGGTGTTGCAGCGCCTTGATCGCGCCAATGCTGCGGCCCATCTGGCGCGCCGTCTCGTCCAGGCTCAGACCGTAGATATAGCGCAGCATGAGCACCCGGCGCTGGTTGGCGCCCAGACGCGGGAAGGCGCGTCGCAGAGCAGCCCGGTTGAGCTGCTCGTCCAGCTCCGTGTCCGGTCCATTGGCAGCCACGCTCCACGGCTCCAGATCCACCTGCGCGTGGCGCTCCTTGCGCCGCAGCGCGTCAATGGTGCGCGCATAGGCGATGCGGTAGAGCCAGGCGCTGATTGACCAGCCGCGGTCCTCGTAGCGCTCAATGCCCTCGAGGACCCGCACAAACACCTCACTATGCAGGTCGCGGGCCAGTTCGGTATCGCCCACCCGAAAATAGATGTAGCGGTAGATAGCCGGGCCGTAGTGCTCGTAAATGGCACTGAGAGCTTCGGGATCGGCGGCCCGGGCGCGATGGATCAGGTCGTTGTGCAGCGATGGTGCGGTCACGATGGCCTCCTGGTTACTACACTCCCATGTATGCCGGGAGTATAGGCTGACCGCGCCTTCGATGGGGTAACTGCGGTGTAATCCTTCGGTGACGGGCCATTCCTGCAACCGGGCTTTGTCTCCGCGGGGTTTGCGGAGGCAGGACCGATGCACCGTCCAGTACTATACACCCCTGTGCATCACGATATGCTACAATGCATAATGATGAGCATTGATGGTCATCTCAAGAGGGAAAAGGGGTGCCCGTGCGAGATATTTTCACCCCGCCGGCCGATGATATTGGTCTGCGAGGCAAAAACGAGCCGCTTGAACTGTTGAAGGCCTGGGGCGGCACATCCCTGGCGTTTGCCATTTATCTGGTGGGCGGGCAGGTGCTCAACCCGACCTTCTGGCTGGTGCTGCTGGCAGCGGCGGTGACCTGTGGCGCAGGCTTTATGGTTCACGAGCTGGCGCACCGGATGGTTGCGCGGCACTTCGGCGCTACGGCACACTTTGTAGCCAATAATCCCTGGTTGCTGATCTCAATCGCCCTGGCGTTCCTGCGAATCTTCATCGCCGCGCCCGGAGCGGTGTGGCACCAGGGCTACCTCACACCGCGACAGAGTGGCCTGATCGCCCTCGTCGGTCCCGCGAGTAATCTGGCCCTGGCGTTGCTCTTTCTGGGAGCGTTGTGGCTCGTCCCCCCCGGGATCGTGGTGCTGGGGTTGCCCCTCTCGGTGGTCCTGCGCATCGGCTACAGCATTAACGCCTGGATCGGCCTGTTCAACATGATCCCCGCCGGTCCCTTCGACGGCGCCAAGGTGCTGGCGTGGGACTGGCGGGTGTTCGGGGTGACCGTGGCGATCGGTTTGCTGTTGACCTTCGTGATACGGGTGTAATGATCAGGCAACTCAACGCTTCCCGGAAGAAGCTGCGTCAGGGAGGGCTTGCCTTCCCTGAGAAACGCGCTTCCCGCTCAGTGGCCTGCCGCAAGGGTGGCTTGCAAGCAATGAGGAGGGTGCAACCATGCGGACACCGATCATCGCCGGAAACTGGAAAATGTACAAGACCGTGGGTGAGGCTGTCGATCTGGTAAAGGCGCTACTCGGCGGGCTCCAGATCGGGAAGGACCGTGAGGTGGTGGTGTGTCCGCCGTTTACCGCGCTCTACGCGGTGCGCCCGCTGCTGGTGGGCACCGGCGTGGCCCTGGGGGCGCAGAATGTGTACTACGAACGCGAAGGGGCCTATACCGGCGAGGTCGCTCCGGGGATGCTGGTGGACGTGGGATGCAGCTACGTGATCATTGGTCATAGCGAGCGCCGGCAGTACTTTGGTGAAACTGATGCTGGCGTCAACCGCAAGCTGCACGCCGCCCGGGCCGCTGGCTTGCACCCGATCGTCTGCGTCGGCGAGAGCAAGCCGCAGCGCGATGCCGGCGAAGCCGAGCCGATCGTGACGGGGCAGGTGCGGGCTGCCCTGGAGGGGGTGAGCGCCGAGCAGATGGCCGACGTGGTGATCGCCTATGAGCCGATCTGGGCCATCGGCACCGGCGATACCGCCACCCCTGCCGACGCGCAGGCGATGCATCTGGCCATTCGTCGCACCCTCGCCGAGTTGTACGGCGACGCGGTTGCGCAGACGGTGCGTATCCAGTACGGGGGCAGCGTCAAACCAGACAACATTGATGACCTGATGGCTCAGCCCGATATTGACGGTGCACTGGTCGGCGGGGCCTCGTTGAAGGCCGAGAGCTTCCTGCGTATCGTACACTACCAGTAGGCAGCCTGTCGTTTGTTCTCGCTGGTGTATCCGATAAAAAACCTATCAGGAGCCCATGCGGCTGCGCCTCACCCTGCCGGGATGAAAATGGGTTTGCTTTTGGGAGGGCTGCGCCCTCCCACACCCTCCCCGCCGGGAGGGGTAATGGTATGCACCACGCAGGGCAGTTGAAGGAAGGAGTATCCTCAGCGCAGCGGTAGAGCCGTGGGGCGCTGAGCACACCATGGTATCCGAGATCGCGATCATTCTGGCGCTGATCTTCGCCAACGGCGTCTTCGCGGGCACGGAGCTCGCCATTCTGGGAGCCAAACGCGGCCGGCTCGAGCAAAAGGCTGAAGATGGCAACCGGGGCGCCATAGTCGCACTTCAACTCCAGGATGATCCCAATCGGTTCCTCTCAGCCGTCCAGATCGGGATCACCCTGATAGGTATCCTGACCGGCGCCTTTGGTGGCGCCCGCATCGCCGGGCAGATCGCTCCACGCATCCGCGACTGGCCCTGGATCGGGATCTATGCCGACCAGGTGGCCTTTCTGGGTGTCGTGTTGCTGATCACGTACCTCACCCTGGTGTTTGGCGAACTGGTGCCCAAACGCGTGGCGCTGCTGAAGTCTGAGTTGTACGCCATGCTCGTGGCGCGGCCGATGATGCTGATTGCCCGCCTGACCAGCCCGATTGTGGCGCTGCTCTCGGTGTCAACCCAGGTGGTCCTGCTTACGCCAGC
>JBDNDG010000269.1:0-6331 GCA_046719255.1 Chloroflexaceae bacterium | reverse complement strand
TCCGATCTGTCCCGCGACGGTGGCAGCCTGGCCATCCGCCTGCTCCCCGAGCGCTGGCGCACCCTCGACGATCTGGTGCAGGCCGGGATGCTCACCCGCGATGCCAGCAACCTGTTGCTGGAGGCGCTCGCTGGTGGCGCTTCGGTGCTGGTTGCCGGACCGACCGGCTGTGGCAAGACGACGCTCACGGCGGGGTTCACCCAGGCCATTGGGCAGCGGATGCGCCTGGTGTTTGTCGAAGATGGCGGCGAACTGCCCCGCGGGCCGAACAGCCTGCACATCGAGGTGACCGAAGCAGCGGCGTTCAGCCAGGCGGTGAAGTTCGCCCTGCGGCAGAAGCCGGGCTACATCATCGTGGGCGAGGTGCGTGGGGGCGAGGCCATGGCTATGCTCCAGGCCGCGGCCACGGGTCACCCCGGTATCGGCACCATTCACGCCGGCAGTGTTCAGGGGGCACTGCGTAATCTGGAGCGGATGGCCATGATCGGTCTGGCCGCCGAGGCCAGCGGCGGCGGGCAGGCGGCGGCCCAGATCGTGCGCGGGCTGATTACCTCGGATGTCGTCAGTTTGATTGTGGTGCAAATTGGCCGCACGCCCCGCGGGCGCCGGGCGGTGGTCGCGATCGAAGAAGTGCTGCGCCAGGGCGCCCAGGGTCAGAGCGGCGACGTGTTTCCCACCAACCCGCTCTTCCGCTACGACGCCCACACCGATTGTTTGCTGCGGGTCGGCAACGTCAACGGCGCCTGGGGCCTGGGTCGCCTGTAGGCCCCCCGCCCGCCCGGATCGGTCCGGGCGGGCCGGCCCTTCCGCGCGAACCTCGGTGCCCGTAGTGGAGGGGCGGACAGAACATCCGCGCCAACGCGGCCTGTACCGCATTGGAACGTCACCGGGCGTGGCTCTGGTCTCCCCTCTCCCGCACGCGGGAGAGGGGACGGGGGTGAGGACCTCCAGGGTGTTCCTATGCCCTATCTCCCGTATACACTTGCATGTTCTGTTAGCCTTCAAGGATACCTGCAGGAAGGAGTTTTCGCTCTGGAAAACCCATGCGAATAAACCCCGGATCGCCCTGTGGCCCGAGTGCGCGAGCCTCTGGCTCCCGGGCGGGCCACGCAGAAAGGCCCCGGGGGTTATGTGCGCTCACCGGCCTTTTGTTCCATACCGCTGCCGGACAGCACAGCCCTGACCGGCACGCCATCAGGCCCAGTAGTTGTATTCGGTCCATTCGCGGAGGATGCTACATGGAACTGGTGATTTTCTCGGCCCTGGATGGATTGCAGGCGCATCTCGAGCAGTACGGCGACCTGGCCATCCTGGCCCCCTCGCGGCTGGAGCAGGTTGCTCGTTTGCTTGAGGATGCCCGGCCCCCTGAGGCGCTGTACATCGACGATACGCGCCCTGTGGCGCTGCCCGACCTCTGGCGCGTTATCACCCTGGCGCGTCGGGTGGGAGTGCGCGTGCTGGTCAACTTTAGCGGGCCGACCCGCGGCGCCCTCAATGATGCGCAGGCCGCCGGCCTGCCGGCCCTCAGCGAGCGCGACCCGGCCCGTATCGCGGCCTGGCTCGCCGAACAGTTGCGTCTGGGGCGCGCTGCGCCTCCCCGCCTGGCGATGGTCGCCATCGGCGCGGCCAAGGGTGGTATTGGCAAGACCTTCGCCACCTGTGTGCTGGCGGAGGGCCTGCGTCGCCGCGGTCTGCGCGTGCTTGTCTGGGACAGCGACATCTCCAACCCCGGGTTGGTGCCGGCCTTTCGGATACCCTCGAGCGCGCCGTCGTACCTGCACCTGATCCAGCGCGGCCCGGCGCACTGGGGCCCCGACGGCATCCGGCCATTTATTTTCCAGCCCGAGCATACGCGCAGCAGCGCCGTCGGCTGGGGCGGGATCGATTTTCTGATCGGCTCGCACGCCGTGGCCCGGGCCGAGAACGACGTCCGGCTCCCCGACTGGCAGGGTTTCTACGAGGGTGTGGCACGTCTGGAGGGGTACGATCTGGTGCTGATTGATACGCCGCCCGATTATCTGCGCCGTCCGTATGCTACCCACGCGCTCCAGCGGGGCGGCGCGGTGGTGCTCCCGGCGCCGCCCGGTGCGCGCGAGCGGATGGGTGTTGGCCATCTGCTCGACCATCTGCGCGAGCACGCCCCGGAGCGCCTGGAGCAGTGCATGCTGCTCTTTATGGAGCCGGAACGGGGGGTAACGGCGACGGTGAAGGAGGTGGCGGCGCTGTTTGCCCGGCGCTACCCCCAGGTGAGCAGCCTGGGTGCTCTGCCTCGCGCTCCCCGGCTGGCCAGTCTGGCCGACGAACACGACGGCTACATCTCGATGCTCGACCTGGGACCGCATGGCCCCTTCGCCGCCGCTGTGCATCAGGTGGTGGACGCTCTCTGCGGGCGGCTGGGGCTGACGCCGCCCCTGCCCATGCCGCGCTCGAGTCTCTGGGCGCGCCTCAACGCGCGGCTGCGCGGCGAGGGCGCGCTCGCCGCCCGTTCACCCGCCGTCGCTTGAAGTCAGGAGCGTTGCCATGTCCACATCCGCACACCGGCCCCTGCTGGTGATCGAAGACGGCGGCCTTGCCGCCCTGAGTTCCGAGCCAGCCCGGGCGCGAACCGCTGTGCCGATTGGCGACCCCACCATTCTCCAGGAGGTGCGCGAGGCCCTCCGCGACCGCATCAGCGCCGAATTGCTCGACCCGGTGGCGCCCGCGGCCACCCGTAACCCCGAGGTGTTGCGCGTGCTCCGGGCCGAGATCGGCGCGCAGGTTGAACGGGGCTACGGCCCTCTGCGCGACCTGCCGACCGACGAGCGGAGCCTGCTGCGGCTCTTTCAGGACGCGCTGGGCTGGGGGCCGGCCCAGCCCTACCTCGACGATGAGCGTGTCCAGGAGGTGAAGATCGTCGGCGACGTGATTATGGTGCAGGAAGAAGGCGGCGATTTCGTGATCGCGCCCGAACGCTTCCCCGACCCGCGCGAGGCCCTCGACCGGGCCTTGCTGCTCGCGGCGCGGCTCAACGTGCCCCTGGATCGTTCACGTCCTCAGGACACGATTCCGCTGGCCCACGGCACGCGCATGCACGTCACCGTCCCGCCCTGCACGCCCGAAGACACGGCGTTAATCTGCATCCGGCGGGGGCGCCGCCACGCCTGGAACCTCGACGATGTGCTCCGGCGCGACGCCTGTAGCCCCGCGGTTGGCGAGTTGCTCCGGCTGCTTGTGCGCGCCCGTTGCTCCTTTCTCATCGCCGGGGAAACCGGCAGTGGCAAGACCGCCCTGCTGGAGGCGCTTGTCAATTCATGGCCCGGCGAGCCGCACGTCATCACCATCGAGGATAACACCCTGGAGATCAACGTGCGTCATCGGGCCTGGACCCGCGAACTGGTGCAGACGGTGCTTGAGCGGGGGGCCTTTGGCCGCGCCGCGCGCGAGGTGCTGCGGCAGACGCCCTCGCTCGTTGCACCGGGCGAAACGCGGGCCGAAGAAGCCGGGGCCATTCTCGCCGTAGCGGTGAGCGGGCACGCCGTGGTCACGACCATTCATGCCCGCTCTGCCGCCCGTGCGGCCCAGCGCTTTGCCGACTGCGCGGCCATGCCCGGCGCGTACATGTACGAAGGTCGCCGCGACAATGCGCTGGAGGACCTCTGCGACAACTTCCACGTGATCATCCACCTGGAGAAAACCGCGGGGCGGCGCTATATCAGCGAGGTGGCGCTCCTCGACGGCGTTGAGGCCCACGGCGAGCGGCTGCGTCCGCGCCTGGTCGAACTGGCCCGCGCCGAGGTCGATGGCGACGGCCTCGCCTGGCGCGTTGCTGCCCGCGTCGCGGGCCAGACCCTGGTCTGGGACGGGCCTGAGCGCACCCCCGCGGCGCTGCGGCGCCGGCTGGAGTTGCTGCGCCTCGAGGCGCCAACGTCTGCTACGGCCACCGGCCGCGAGGCAGTGGAGACCAGCGTCGCCCGCGCCGATACCGCGACCGGCGCCGGGGAGATCGCCCGCGCCCTGGCGATCCTCGAACGGGCCTGGCGCGACCGGCGCGATGAGCGGCTGGTGAGCGCAGCGCAACGGGCCATCCAGGCCGACCTGAGCCTGGCGCAACGTCTGGCCGGGGAGGCTCGCGATGCTGAAGCGGTGGTGCGGAGCGCCCTGGCGGCCCGGGACTGGCCGGGGGCGCGCGCCGCTTACTCGGCGCTTGCCGCCAGCCTGCCGCGCTTCGCTGCCCACACGCCCCCCGGCGGCTGGGCGGCCCTGGAAGCCCTTATCAGCACGGGCGAGGAGCGCGACCGGCTGGCCGGCGAACGGATCGCGCAGGCCCGCATGGCCCTGAACCGCTCCCGCCCCCGCGATGCCGCTGACCTGCTCGCGCCACTCGACCCGGGGCACCTCTCGCCAGCGGTGGGATTGGACCTGCTCCACGCCCGCCGCGCGGCCCTGCTGGCCCTGCAGGCGAGCGGCGAGGTTGGAGCGGCGGCCCTGGCTCCGGTTGAGGCGGCCATCAGCGCCCTTGAGCAGAGGAGGATCTTGTGAACCCACCTACCACCCATCCTGAGTCGGCCTGGCTGCTGACGGCAACCGCGCCTGCCCTGGCGGCCGCGACACTCCTTATCGTCGCCTTGCTGCTGCGCCGGCCCCTGGCGCTCCTCGTGGCCGAAGCGCGCAGCCGGCGCCGGCGAGCGCCGGCCCACCTGACCATCGCGCCGGCGCTCGTCTGGACGCCCGAGACCCTCGCCCCCGAGCGGCTGGTGGCCTGGTGCCTGGGTATCGCTCTGGCTCTCGCGGTAGCGCTCGCGCTGGTCGTGCCCCTGCACCTGGCCCTGCTGCTGGGGGCGCCTCTGACCGGCCTGGCTGGCTGGGGGCTGCTCATCGCAGCCGAACGGCGCTACGTGGCTCACCTGGAGACGGAACTGACGGCGGCGGTGGGGCGACTGGGCGCGCTGCTCAAAGGCGGGGCGAGCCTGCGCACCGCCCTTGAGCAGATCGTAGCCGAGATGCCGGCCGGCCCCCTGCGCGCCGAGTGGAGCTTCCTGCTCACGCGCCAGGGGGCGCCCCTGAACGACGGCATCGCCACCCCCCAGCAGGTGATTGCGGCCCTGGCCGATCAGACCCCCTCGCGCCGCCATGCGACCCTGCTCAACCACCTGGGGGCGGCGGCGGCCCAGCCCCTCGACGTGCTGACCCGGCGCTGCGAAGCGGCCTACGAGGCGTTGCAGGCCATCGAGCGGCGCCGCGATGAGGTCGCCACCGAACTGGCCCAGGTGCGCTACAGTGGCGTGGCGGTTGGCCTGGCTGGCATCGGCATGGCCCTGTACCTGGTCTGGAGCCAGTGGGAGCGGGTAGTGCAGGCCTACTCGACCCCGGCGGGCAT
Organism: Chloroflexaceae bacterium; assembly: GCA_046719255.1. Classification (GTDB taxonomy): domain Bacteria; phylum Chloroflexota; class Chloroflexia; order Chloroflexales; family Chloroflexaceae; genus JACAEO01. The sequence continues at coordinate 975 of JBDNDG010000269.1, read as the reverse complement.
GCTGGTGGGCCTGCTGGTCATTGGCGCCCTGTGCCTGCCAATCATCGGTGGGGTGCTGCTCGCTCGCTTCGAAGACATTGATTACTGATCACCTGGAGGAACCACCATGCCCGATCTCCTGATCGTCCCTGGAGCGTCGTGCTGGCTGCTGTCGCTGGCGGGGGCGCTGCTGGCGCTGCTTGGCCTGACCCTCAGGCGGAGCGCTCTGGGGCCCGCGGTCGCGCTCGCATCTGGCCGCGTCGGGCGTCTCGATGCCAGCGGCCGGCTCGTTGCCGGCCAGCTCGCCGGGGGCGCCCTGGCAACGCTGCTGCTCCTCACTGCCGTGGCGAGCGGCGCGCGCGATATGCCGCGCGCCCTGCTGCTCTGCGGCGCGCTGGGGGCCTATCTCAGCCTGGGCCTGCTGCTCCCCCGGTTGCCGGAGCGGCGCCGTGAGCGTGAAGCCGCGGCTCTGCGCCGGCTCACGCCGGGCTTTGTGGCCTTCGTGCGGGTGGCGCTTGGCAGCTTCGAGGCCCCGATCGAGATCATGCGCCGCTACGTAGCGCGCCCATACCCCCGCCTCGCGCCGATGCAGGCCCTCGTGAGCGAGGCATTGCAACTCAGTGCCGATCTGCGCCTGCGCCCCTTTGCCGCCCTGGCCCACGCTGCCCGCAACCGGGGGTGCCGTGAACTGCTCGATGTCGCCCGGGCGCTGGCCCAGGCTGAAGCCGAGGGCAGCCCGGTCGAGGGCGTGCTCGCAGCCCAACAGGCGACGTTGAGCCTGATCCTGCAAGGGGAGTTCAAACGCGCCGTGCGGCGACGCACGCTCTACCTGTTGCTGATGGTAGCGATCAGCCTGGTGGTGGGTATTCTGATCAACTTGCTGTACGTCATGACCGCTGGCGGCAGCCTGTTATGTGGTGCTCGCCTTCGCCATCCTCCTCGAGTGGGGCGCGACTCGCCTCAAGCAGACGGTAGGCCAACAGCGACCGGTATAAA
>JBDNDG010000268.1:0-6356 GCA_046719255.1 Chloroflexaceae bacterium | reverse complement strand
GCGAGGAGTATATCGACTCCGAGAAGTACGAGATCCACTTCTGGCGGCTGGATCAACCGCACAGCCTGCGCCATTTTATCGCCCGACTCAACCGCATCCGCCGCGAGAACCCGGCGCTGCAACGGAACGAGTGGCTGCGCTTCCATCGCGTGGATAGCAACTTCGTCGAGAATGAGCAGCTTCTGGCCTACAGCAAGGTGACACCCGACTTGCAGAACATTGTGCTGGTCGTGGTCAACCTGGACCCGGTTAATACCCAGAGCGGGTATGTGCAGGTGCCCACCGCGGAGTGGGGGCTTGAAGGCGATTATCAGGCCCACGATCTGCTCAGCGATGCGCGCTACCTCTGGCATGGCGATTTTAACTACGTTGAACTGAACCCGCAGGTTATGCCGGTGCATATCTTTCGCATTCGCCGCCGGGAACGCGATCTGACCGGTTTTGAGTATTTTGCGTGATGCGTTCTACATGATGCCGCAGCGGGTCGAGGGGTTGCGTCTCGATGGCGCGCCCGCCGAGAGCGAAGAGCCACCGTTGATCACCATCTATGCGGATTCATGGGACGCGATGTTCGCTGACGGTCCCCGGATTGGCCTCGAGCAGGCGCTGCCGGCCTATCTGCGCCCGCAGCGCTGGTTCGGGGCCAAGTCGCGTTCCATCAAGTCGGCGGCCATTACTGATGCCGCGCCGCTCCCCTATGCCGACGGCCTGGCCCACCTGGCGCTGGTCAGCGTCCAGTATACCGAGGGCGCTCCTGAAACGTACCTCGTGCCCATGGCCCTTGCCATCGGCGAACGGGCGCAGGGCGAGCCGGGCGATGCGCGGTATCCCGTCATCGCCCGGCTGGCGCTCGGTCCTGACGAAGAGCCGGGGATTATCTTCGATCCGCTGATTGACCGGGGGTTCGCCCGTGCCCTGCTCGATGTGGTGGTGTCGCGGCGGCGCCTGCGCAGTATCAGTGGCGGCGAGGTGGTCGGGGCTCCAACCCGGGCCCTGCGCGCCCTGCTGGAGCGCGCCGAGAGCCTGGAGCCGCGTAGCGTCACTGCCGAGCAGAGCAACAGTTCGTTGATCTTTGGCGGGGCGTTGATTTTGAAGATCTTCCGCAAGGTTGAACCGGGGATCAACCCCGATCTGGAAATCGGGCGCTACCTGACTGAGGAGCGGGCCTTTCCCTACACGCCGCCCACCGCCGGCGCGCTGGAGTACGTTCGCAGCGGCGAGGAGCCGATGAGCCTGGGCATTCTCCAGGGTTACGTGGCCAGTACGGGTGATGCCTGGGATTACACCCTCAGCGTGGCCGGTCGCGCGTATGACGATGCGCGCAGCCGTGCTGCCCTGCGTCTGCCCGAGCCGACGGCGACGACAGCGGCCTTGCTGGCCGCCGCCACGGCGGAGCCGGGGCCGCCGGCTGACGAGGTGGCCGGCGCCTTCCTGCAGCAGGCGCGGCTGCTGGGTGAACGCACGGCCGACCTGCACCTGGCTCTGGCTGCTGGCACAGGGCCGGCCTTCGCCCCCGAACCGTTCACCCTGCCCTACCAGCGCTCGCTCTACGCGAGTATGCGTAGCCTCACCACCCGGACCTTTCTGGATCTGCGGAAGGTAGCTCCGCGCCTGTCGGCCCCGCTGCGCGCCCAGGCTGAGGCGGCCCTGACGCGTGAAGGGGCCTTGCTGGCACGCTTCGCGCGGATTACTGCCGCGAACATCGAAGCGGTGCGGACGCGCATCCACGGCGACTTCCACCTCGGCCAGGTGCTCTACACCGGTTCCGACTTTATGCTGATCGACTTCGAGGGCGAACCGGTGCGCCCGATTGGTGAGCGGCGCATCAAACGTTCGCCGCTCCACGATGTAGCGGGCATGCTGCGCTCGTTCCAGTATGCCGCCTATGCGACGCTGTTCAGTCGCACCAGCCACGCTCCGCAGGAGAGCGAAGAGGGCGCGATGATGCGCCGCTGGGCCGATGTCTGGTCCTTCCAGGTGAGCGCCGCCTACCTCGGCGGCTACTTGCGCCGCGCGGCGGGGGCCCCGTTCATCCCCGCCGCCCCCGCCGATCTGGAGGCCCTGCTTGAAGTCTGCGTACTCGAGAAACTGGTCTACGAGATGGGCTACGAGATGAACAACCGCCCGACCTGGCTCAGCATTCCCCTCAGCGGCTTGTTGCGCCAGTGCCCGACCGTTGTTGATGACCCGCGTCTTTAGTGATAAGGAACCATAATGTCGGAAGAGACTACCCGACCCGCGCGCCGTACCCGTAAAGCTGCCGCCAGGAATGGCGCGGCGACGGCGCCTGACATCGAGCCTGCCACCGAGCAATCCGCTGTCCCCGCCGGGACCGACCAGGCCACCGTCCCCGCCGAGGCGCCTGCCGATACCGTGGTGGCGGTGATCCCCCCGGCGCCGCCCTACCCGCTCCCCTTCCTCACCGACGATGACCTCTACCTCTTCGGTGAAGGCACCCACTTCCGCATCTATGAAAAACTGGGCGCGCATATCGCCACGCTGAACGGCGAACAGGGCACCTACTTCGCGGTCTGGGCGCCGAATGCCGAGTACGTGGCGGTGATCGGCGACTGGAACGGTTGGGACCCCGGGAAGAATGCGATGCGCTGCCGGGGCAACTCGGGCATCTGGGAGACCTTTGTGCCCGGCGTGGGCAAAGGCGCGCACTACAAGTTCCACATCGCCTCGCGCTACTACGGCTACCGCGAGGACAAGACCGACCCCTTCGGCTTCTTCTTCGAGGTCTCGCCGCGCACAGCGTCGATTGTCTGGGACCAGGAGTACGAGTGGGGCGACGGGGCCTGGATGCAGACGCGCGGCAAGCTCCAGGGCGTCAGCGCGCCGATGTCGATCTACGAGGTGCACCTTGGCTCCTGGATGCGCGTGCCGGAAGAGGGCGGGCGCTCCTTGAGCTACCGCGAGATTGCCCCGCGGCTGGCCGAGCACGTCAAGCGCGCCGGCTTCACCCATATCGAACTGCTCCCGGTCACCGAACACCCCTTCTACGGGTCGTGGGGCTACCAGTCTACCGGCTACTTCGCCCCCACCAGCCGCTACGGGCCGCCGGAGGACTTCAAGTACTTCGTCGATTACCTGCACCAGCAGGGTATCGGCATCATTCTCGACTGGGTGCCCTCGCACTTCCCCACCGATGGCTTCGCCCTGAGCTACTTCGATGGCACCCATCTGTTCGAGCACGCCGATCCGCGCAAGGGCTACCATCCTGACTGGGGCAGCTACATCTTTAATTACGGTCGCAACGAAGTGCGGAGCTTTCTGATCAGCTCGGCGCTCTTCTGGCTCGACAAGTACCATATTGATGGCCTGCGGGTTGATGCTGTGGCCAGTATGCTGTACCTGGACTACTCGCGCCGGCCCGGTGAGTGGATCCCCAACCAGTACGGTGGCAATGAGAACATCGAAGCGATCATGTTCCTCCGCCAGTTCAACACCGAGGTCTATAAGAACTACCCCACGGCGCAGACCTTTGCCGAAGAGAGCACCGCCTGGCCTATGGTCTCGCGGCCGGTGTATGTGGGTGGGTTGGGTTTTGGCTTCAAGTGGGACATGGGCTGGATGAACGACACGCTCAAGTACTTCCGCCGTGACCCCATCCACCGCCGCTACCACCACAACGAGCTAACCTTTCGCGGCCTGTATATGTTCACCGAGAACTACGTGCTCTCGCTCTCCCACGATGAAGTGGTGCACGGGAAAGGCTCGCTGCTCGACAAAATGTCCGGCGATGTCTGGCAGAAGTTCGCCAACCTGCGCCTGCTCTATAGCTATCAGTACGGCCAGCCGGGCAAGAAGCTGATCTTCATGGGCGGCGAGTTTGGCCAGTGGCGCGAATGGAAACATGACGAGAGCCTCGACTGGCACCTGTTGATGTTCCCCTCGCACCAGGGCATCTTGCAACTCCTGGCCGACCTGAACCGGCTGTATGTGAACGAGCCAGCACTGCACGAACTCGACTGTGAGCCGGCGGGCTTCGAGTGGATCGACGCCAACGATGCCGAGAACAGCACCTATTCGTTCATGCGCCGGGCGCGTTCCACCGGCGATCTGATCGTGGTGGTGATGAACTGCACGCCGGTGCCCCGCCACAACTTCCGCATCGGGGTGCCCCGTGGCGGCTGGTGGAAGGAGATCTTCAACAGCGATGCCACCGAGTACTGGGGCAGCGGGATTGGCAATGCCGGCGGCGTGATGGCCGAGGAGCACATGTCGCACGGGCGGCCCTACTCGCTCGTGCTCGATCTGCCGCCGCTGGGGGCGCTGTACTTCAAGAGCGAGGGCTGAGAGCCCGGCGCTTACGGCAGATACGCCTGCGCCCGTGGTCAGGCGTCCCTGGAAGGGTCCGGGAAGGCTGCGCGCTCCCGGACCTTCCCGTTCAACAATCTGGCGGACACGTCGCATGGCCTTGGGCAGCCGGCGCCCTCCTGAACTCCACGCTCCTCGAGCGTGTTCAGAGGCGAGGTAACCACGCAAGCCCGGGTGTGAGGACACCTGCCATTGCAGATTGCGGATTGTCGCGCCAGGCAACCAGGCGCGCTTTGAGGCAACGCTGGGTGCAGAGGGTTCACGTGACATGATCCTGCCGGCGAAACCGGGCACGCGGGCCGGAATCCCGCGTGCCCGGGCGTGGACAAAACGGCGTTTGCCAGCAGTATCGTGACATGGAGATCCCGTCCTCGTCGGCGTTCGCGGGCAGGCTGTCCGCGCTCCCAGGAGCAGAGTGAACACGTACCGGCTCCTCGAGGTTTTGAGTGAGCCTTCAAAGCCTGGTACAATCAACCACACGTATTCTGCGAGGAGGAGCCAGAGGGGGCAACCCTTCTGAAAGAAGTATGGCGGAGCGCTACATCTGCATCCACGGGCACTTTTACCAGCCGCCGCGTGAAAACCCGTGGCTCGAGGCAATTGAGCAGCAGGACTCGGCCTATCCGTACCACGATTGGAACGAACGCATCAATGCCGAATGTTACGAGCAGAACGCCGCCTCGCGTATCCTCGACGACCAGGGCCAGATCGTCAAGATTGTCAACAACTACAGCCGGATCAGCTTCAACTTCGGCCCCACCCTGCTGAGCTGGCTCGCCGAGAAGGCTCCCGCGGTGTACGAGGGCATCCTCGCCGCCGATGAAGAGAGCGCGCGCCTGTTCGGACGCGGCTCGGCCATGGCCCAGTGCTACAACCACATCATTATGCCCCTGGCCTCGCGCCGCGACAAAATCACCCAGGTGCTGTGGGGCATTCGTGACTTTGAATATCGCTTCGGGCGCCTCCCCGACGGCATGTGGCTCCCCGAGACCGCCGTGGATCTCGAGACCCTGGAGATCATGGCCGAGCACGGCATTCGCTTCACCATCCTCGAACCGCATCAGGTGAACTACATGCGCCGCCTGGGCGATACGGTCTGGACCGATGTGCGCGGCGGGCGCATCGACCCGACCCGGCCCTACCTGGTGCAGTTGCCCAACCAGCGCTCCATTGCGGTCTTCATCTACGATGGCCCGGTGTCGCGGGCAGTGGCCTTCGAGCGCTTGCTGGTCAACGGAGCGACCTTTGCCGCGCGTATCGCCGGGATCTTCAACGAGTACCGTCCCTGGCCGCAGATCGCCAACATTGCCACCGATGGGGAAACCTACGGTCATCACCACCGTCACGGCGACATGGCCCTGGCCTACGCCCTCCAGCACATCGAGGAACGGGGCCTGGCGAAGCTGACGAACTACGCCAGTTACCTCATGCGGCACCCGCCGACGCACGAGGTGCAGATCGTCGAGCGCACTGCCTGGAGTTGCGTGCACGGCGTGGGCCGCTGGAGCACCGACTGCGGCTGCAACACCGGGAGCAATCCCGGCTGGCGGCAGCACTGGCGCGAACCGTTGCGCGCGGCTCTCGACTGGCTGCGCGACACCCTGGCGCCCCGATTCGAGTTGCAGGGCCGCCGCTTATTCAAGGATCCCTGGGAGGCGCGCAACGACTACATCGAGGTCATCCTCGACCGCTCCGATGAAGTGGTGAACCGCTTCCTCACACGCCACGGGCGTGGCCCGCTCGACAGCGGCCAGTGTATCGCGGCGCTCAAGCTCATGGAGTTGCAGCGGCAACTGCTGCTGATGTACACCTCCTGCGGCTGGTTCTTCGACGATCTGGCCGGCATCGAAACGGTCCAGGTGATTCGCTACGCCGGGCGCGCGGTGCAACTGGCCCGCGAGTTGTTCGGAGAGGATCTGGAGGGACCGTTTCTGGAGCGCCTGGCCCGCGCGCGCAGCAACAACCCGGCCATTGGTGACGGGCGGGCGATCTACGATCGCTGTGTGCGCCCCGCGGTGGTCGATCTGCGGAAG
>JBDNDG010000267.1:0-6397 GCA_046719255.1 Chloroflexaceae bacterium | reverse complement strand
ACCCTCCCAGGAACAAACCTGTCTTTGTCAGGGGATGGGGAAACCCGGTTTCCCCACGTCCCTCCCTGCGGGGGGGAGTGTGGGAGGGCACAGCCCTCCCAGCGCATCGCGCGAGGGGGCCTGGACAGGCTCAGATCTGGTCGAGGTAATCTTTGAGCAGTTTGCCAAGGCGCGGGTGGCGGAGCTTTCGCAGCGCCTTGACCTCGATCTGGCGCACGCGCTCGCGGGTCACGCCGAAGGCACGGCCCACTTCCTCGAGCGTGCGCGGCTGCCCATCGGCGAGTCCGTAGCGCAGTTCCAGCACGCGCCGTTCGCGCTCGGTGAGCTGATCGAGGGCCGCGGCGATCTGCTGGCGCAGCATGCCGCTGGCGGCGGCATCGTCGGCATCGAGGGCGTGCGGGTCGGGGATGAAGTCGGCCAGGGTACTATCGGCCTCTTCGCCGACCGGCGTAGCCAGGGAGACCGGGTCCTGGGCAGTGCGGCGCAATTCGCGGAGCTTCTCCTCACTCATATTGAGGAACTGGGCCAGCTCGCTATCGTTCGGCTCGCGCCCGAGGTTCTGGGTCAACTGGCGGCGGGCGGCCTGGATGCGGTTAAGCGTTTCGCCGAGGTGCACGGGCAGGCGCACGAGCCGCGACTGGTCGGCGAGGGCGCGTGAGAGGGCCTGTTTGATCCACCAGGTCGCGTAGGTTGAGAACTTGAAGCCCTTATCGTGGTCAAACTTCTCGATGGCGCGGAGCAGACCGAGGCTACCTTCCTGGATCAGATCGAGCAGGGGCAACCCGCGGTCGCGGTAGCGTTTAGCGATGCTCACCACGAGGCGCAGGTTCGCCGCGGCCATCTGCTGGCGCGCCTCGTCGCCGGCGGCGATCAGCCGGCGCAACTCGGCGGCCCGCGGGCTATCCGGCGGCACGGTCTTCAGTTCGGCGCGGGCCTTCTGACCACGTTCGATCTGCTGAGCGAGGCGTTTCTCCTGTTCAGCGGTGAGCAGTGGCACCTGACCAATCTCGCGCAGGTAGAGCCGCACACTGTCGCCGAGGAGCGCATCGGAGAGTTCCTCATCAATATCGATCACCGATGCGCCGCCCGGTTCCTCCTCGACCAGTTGTTCGTCGGCCGGCTCGCGCACGGGAACCCCCGCCTCGGCGAGAGCGGCATAGACCGCGTCAATGGCCTCGGCAGCCGATTCTTCGGGCGCCGGCACGATCTGGAGCAGTTCATCAAGGGTGACGTAGCCCCGTTGCCTACCCTGGGCGATGAGCGCCTGAATATCGGAGGGATTGACGATAGTGGTCGGGCGCGCGGTTTCGGGTGGCGTCTGAGACATAGACATTTCCTCGGGTGGGCCTGGGCGCCAACGCATTCTACTGGCGGTACCCTCCCTGGCGTCTGGGCAAAGGAGTGGCTGAGCGACGGGAGGCGGCGACGGTCGTTCGAATTACCGGCGTGGCGTATGGCGTATATTGTAGCACATTCGCCTCACGAGCGTTGTGAAAGTGGGAAACCAGGCGCTCCCACGCTGCGGGGGGCGAGGATTGGGGAGCGCGAGGCCCTCGCGGGCGTCCTGTTCATAACGCCTTCCCCAGCAGCGCCCGAACCTGCTCCGGGCCTTCGGCGGCCAGGGCCCGCTCTGCCAGGTCGCGGGCGGCGCGGGTGTCGGTAGCGGCTACGGCGGCGCGCACGCGGGCCAGCGCTGGCGGGGCGCAGGTCAGTTCATCGGCGCCGAGGCCGATCAGCAGGGCCGTGACCTGGGGATCGCCGCTCAGTTCGCCGCAGATGCCGGCGGGGCGACTGTGATGGTGGGCGGCATCGCAGGCCATGCGGATCAGGCGCAGCACAGCCGGATCGAGCGGCTGGTACAGGTCCGCCAGGCGGTGGTTCCCGCGATCGCAGGCCAGGGTGTACTGGGTGAGATCGTTCGTACCGAGGCTGAAGAAGGTGGCCTCCCGGGCCAGGTGCCCGGCATTGAGCGCGGCAGCGGGCACTTCGATCATCACGCCCAGGGGGATGGTGGCGGCAAAGGGCCGTCCTGCGGCGGCGAGTTGATGCTGTGCCTGCTCAAGCAGGGCGCGCGTGCGCCGCACCTCGGCAACGGTGGTGACCATAGGCAGCAGAATGCGAATATCGTGCGCGGCCCGCGCGCGCAACAGGGCGCGCAGTTGGGGCAGGAAGATCTCCGGGCGGCTCAGGCAGACGCGCAGGCCGCGCGAGCCGAGGAAGGGGTTGTCCTCGCGCGGCAGCGGCAGGGCCGGCAGGCGCTTATCGCCGCCGATGTCGAGGGTACGCACCGTGATCGGCGCGTCTGGCATAGCGGCGGCCACTGCCTGGTAGAGAGCGACCTGTTCTTCCTCGTTGGGCAAATCGGGGCGTTCGAGAAAGAGCCATTCGGTGCGCAGCAGCCCGACACCCTCAGCGCCCTCCGCGCAGGCGTCGCGCGCTTCGGCTGGCGAGGCGACGTTGGCCAGCAGGCGGATGCGGCGTCCATCGCGGGTGGTGACCGGGCCGCGGGCGACGGCGCCGCGGGTGACGCACTCGCGAGGACGGGCGCGCAGGCGGGCGGCCACCTGGTCGGCAGGCGGGTCAAGCAGCACCAGGCCATTGTCACCGTCGAGGACGACCGTGCGCGCGCCGGCCGCCGCGGTCAGGATCTCATCACCAAGCCCGACGACGGCGGGGATACCCAGGCTGCGGGCGATAATGCTCGCGTGGGCGGTCAGGCCCCCGACGGCGAGGGCGATGCCGCGCAGCAAATCCCGGGGGGCGCCGGCGAGGTCGGCAGGGTCGAGATCGCGGGCCACGACGATGGACGGGGTGACCAGGCGCTGGCTGAGGCCCCCGGCGCCGGTCAACGCGCGCCACACCTGCATGGCCACGGCGCGCACATCGGCGGCGCGGGCGCTGAGGTAGGCGTCACCCAGGCGTTCGAGTTCGATGGCTTGCTCTTCGGCAGCGGTGAGGATCGCATCGGCGGCTGCCTGACCCCGTTCGCTCACCAGCGCAGCGGCGCGTTCTCGCAGCCCGTGGTCGTTGAGTAACAGACGGTGGGCGGCGAAGATCGCGGCGCTTTCGGTCTGCCCTGCGGCCCGCAGCGCTGCCTCATGGGCCGCAATCGTGGCGTCGGTCTCGGCGATGGCGCGAATGAGCCGGGTCTGCTCGATCGCGGGATCGGCGGGGGTTTCGGGGCGGGCAGCCGTGGCACGGTAGACAAGCACCGCTCCGGTTGCCAGCCCCGGCGCAGCGGCAAGGCCGGTGAAGCTTCGCGCGATCATAGAAGGGGTTCCTTGCCTGACAGGAAGCTGGTGGACCTCACCCGCACGTACGACCGGTGTCGCCTCAGCGGTCCATGCGGCTGCGCCGCACAACGCCAGCCTGAACACACGTGTTCCTGGGAGGGCAAGCCCTCTCAGACGTTCCCGGTGGGGGGCGTGCCGCCCCGCGGGCGAGCTGGTTCCTGGGAGGGCAAGCCCTCTCAGACGCTCCCGCGCACGGCAAGCCTGCCCATTAGCATTAGCGCATCAGCGGAAGCCCAGCACGCCGTGGGAGATCACGTTCCGCAGGATCTCCGAAGTACCCTCGCCGATGGTCAACAGGCGCGTATCGCGGTACATACGCTCGACAGGAAACTCCTGGCTATAGCCATAGCCGCCGAAGATCTGGATCGCATCGCGGCAGATCTTCTCCGACACCTCGGAGGCGTAGAGCTTGGCCACCGCGGCTTCGCGATGGAAGTGGCGGTGCTGATCCTTGAGCCAGGCAGCCTTGTAGACATACAAGCGCGCCGTCTCGATGCCGACCTCCATATCGGCGATCATATTGGCGACGGACTGGTGCATGCCAATGGGCTTCCCGAAGGCCTCGCGTTCACGGGCGTAGCGCACGGCGGCCTCGTAGGCGCCCTGGGCCAGGCCCACTGCCATCGCGCCGATGCTGATCCGCCCGCCATCCAGCACGCGCAGAAACTGCACGAAGCCGTGACCGCGTTCGCCGAGCATATTCTCCTTCGGCACGCGCACATGTTCGAGCATCACCGCGGTAGAGATCGAACCCCGCAGGCCCATCTTTGGCTCATGCTTGCCGAAGCTGAGGCCCGGCGTGCCGCGGGGGATGATAAAGGCCGAGATGCCTTTCTTGCCCCGCTCGGGGTCGGTGACGGCAGTGACAATCAGATGGCCGGCGATGGGGGCGTTGGTGATCCACATCTTCTGGCCGTTGATCACCCACTCATTGCCTTCCAGCACCGCCCGGGTGCGAGTGGCCCCGGCATCAGAGCCGGCGTGGGGTTCGGTAAGGCCAAAGGCGCCCAGGTATTCGCCGCGGGCCGCCGGCACCAGAAACTTGCGCTTCTGCTCCTCGGTGCCGAACATGGCGATTGGCGCCGAGCCCAGACCCATGTGCGCGGCATACGCCAGGGCGGTGGACCCGCACACCCGGGCCACTTCTTCAACGGCGATGGCTGCGCTGATGGTGTCGGCGCCTGCCCCGCCGTACTCTTCGGGGAAGGGCAGACCCATCAGGCCCAGCTGGCCCATCTTCGCGAAGGTCTCGGCGGGGAACTCGCCTGTCTCATCAACGTGGCGCGCGCGGGGTGCAATCTCCTTCTCGGCAAACTCGCGCACCGTTTGACGGATCAATTCCTGCTCGCGGGTCAGATCAAAGTGCATACCTGGTTGCCCCCTGTCTGGATTGCAGATTGCAGATGCGGATGACACATAACAAAGTACCGATTCTGGAGCACGGATCGCGGCTGTGGCCCGGGGGCCGTTCCGGTCACTCAAAGCGCAGCATCTCCACGCCTTCCATCGTCTCGACAATCAGATTATCAACCACGGCCTTGAGGTCGTTGGTCTCGGCGAAGACGCGCAACTGCCGGTCGGCGCTGCTGCCCTCATCGGCGATCTTGAGTAGATACTCGACCTCGCGGCGCGAGCCGAGCATATCTACAACATCGTCTACCAGGGCGACCATCTCGTGCACCAGGGCTTTCGTTTCGACTTCTGCGCGCTTGCCGAAGTCGATCAGCTTGCCTTCCAGGCCCCAGCGCTGGGCGCGCCATTTGTTCTCGTTGATCAACGCGCGCCGGTAGACGCGGAAGGTCGTGTTCTCCTCGAACATGCGGTAGAACTTGACGATAATTGCCTGCATCATGGCGGCCAGGGCCAGGCATTCCTCCAGGCGCGTGGCAACATCGCAGACGCGAAACTCCAGGGTGCCGAAGAAGGGATGGGGCCGCAGGTCCCACCAGATTTTCTTGCCGTTGTCAATGCAGTTGGTGGAGACCAGCAACTGCACGTAGCGTTCAAACTCGGCGGCGGAGTGGAAGGTGGGCGGGGTGCCAGTGCGGGGAAAGCCGCTGAAGACCACGCTGCGGTAGGATTTGAAGCCGGTCCTGCGTCCCATCCAGAAGGGCGACGAGGTAGAGAGGGCCAGCAAGTGCGGCCCGATGTAGCGGGCCACGTTCATCAGCTCGATAGCAACCTCGTTGTTAGGCATGCCGATGTGGCAATGCATGCCAAAAATGAGCAGTTGCAGGGCGGCGTCTTGCATTTCGCCTACGACGGCGTGGTAGCGCTCGTGGGGAAAGATCTCCTGGGTCATCCACGAGGAGAAGGGATGCGTGCCGGCAGCGACGATCTTCAGCCCGTGGCGCTCGGCCAGGCCGGCGATGGTACCGCGCAGGTGGCGAATCTCGGCGCGTGCCTCGGAGATGGTGCGGCAGGGGCGCGTGCCCACTTCCACGATGCTCTGGTGCATCTCCGGTTTGATCTGTTCGCGCAGGATGGTGCGCCCCGGTTCGAGGATCTGGGTGATGTACGAGCGCAGTTCCCGCGTGTCGGGGTCGACAATCTGGTACTCTTCCTCGATCCCCAGGGTAAATGCAAAGTCGGGGTCCATGGGATTATAAACGCTCACGTGCCACTCCTTGCGCGTCGCCGTTTGCCCGGGGCCTGAGTAACGTTTGCCTCCGGCGGTGGGTGTGGAGCGGTTACGCCGCCCTACGAGATTCTCTGCTTCGTTCTGGCAGCTCTGCCGCCAGAACGAAGCAAAACACCGGGGTTGGGGGCTTGCCCCAACGACGTTGTATCAGCCCTGCCGCTTGCCGATCAGATCTTCGCCTGACGTAGGATGATATGGATTATTATACCATTTCCGCTTGCAGATTCTGGATTGCAGGTTGTCGCGATGGCGTTCCGATGCGCTCTGGCCGGGGGCGTATGTGCTGTGCTGGACTCCCGTTGGTATTATACACGCACCCGGGGTGGGGTGGGAGCGCGAGGGGAAATGGGCCAACGAATGGGAAACGAATACACGAATGCTAACGGCGTGCCTGGCTCTTCACGCACATTTCGGGGGCCACCGGCGCCATCAGGAGCGCGCGGGGGGGAAATGGGCCAACGAA
>JBDNDG010000266.1:0-6452 GCA_046719255.1 Chloroflexaceae bacterium | reverse complement strand
TAGGAGCCCCCAGGGGGAGTGCGGAACACCCCATACCTCATTCCCTCAGGGGGGGTGTGGAGAATCCCTGGTTCACCCATTTTCACTTCAGGAATCTGCTATGCCCGTGATCGATCTCAACTGCGACTGTGGCGAGAGCTTTGGCGTCTGGTCCCTCGGCGACGACGCCGCCGTACTGCGCCACGTTACCTCGGCCAACGTAGCCTGCGGTGCTCACGCTGGCGACCCCGAGGTGATGCGGCGCACCGTGCGGCTGTGCCGCTCGCTAGGGGTGGCAGTGGGAGCGCATCCCGGCTTCCCGGATTTGCAGGGTGTCGGGCGGCGCCCCCTGCCCCTGTCTCCATCCGAAATTGAAACGACGGTGCTGGCCCAGATCGGCTCGCTCTACGCCATTGCCCGCGCTGAAGGGGTGCCGCTGCGCCACGTTAAGCCCCACGGCGCGCTGTACAACCTGGCCGCAGTGACGCCTGCCGTTGCTGAGGCGCTTGCCCGCGGGGTGGCTGCCTTTAGCCGCGAACTCATCCTGGTCGGGTTGGCCGGATCGCTCCTGGTGGAGGCCGGCGTGGCAGCGGGTTTGTGCGTGGCTCGCGAAGCCTTCGTCGACCGGGGGTATGCTGCGAACGGCACGCTGTTGCCTCGCGACGCCCCGGGGGCATTCATTCTTGATCCGGCGCAGTGTCTGGCCCGGGCGCTGAGCATTGTCATCACAGGGCAGGTGAGCAGCCCGGACAAACCTGTAGCGGTGATCGCCGATACGCTCTGCATCCACGGCGATGCACCCGGCGCGGCGGAGCGAGCCGCCGTGTTGCGCCAGGGCCTCATCGCGGCAGGTGTCGAGGTGCGGGGCTTGTAAGGCGAATACAGCGCTGCACCCTCCCTGCGGGGAGGGGTATGGGGAAACCCGGCTTCCCCGTGGTCGCTTTGCCCTTCCTCCGGGGGAGGGAACCGGGCGAAATGCCTCAAACCCTCCCGCCGGGTGAGGGGCATGGGGAAACCTGGTTGCCCCATAGTCATCAGATTGTCAGACGGATTTGCTCTCTGCCTTATGACCTTTGCCTGGACATTCACGCCCATGGGTGAGGCGGCGCTTCTGGCCGAGGCGGTTGCAGCCGATCATGAGGCGGCAAATCGAGCGGCGCTTGTGGTCGCCGCCGCCCTTGAAGCCGAGCCACTGCCCGGCTTTGTCTCTGCCACGCCGGCGATCGCTTCGCTGCTAGTGTGTTTCGATCCGCTGGTGATCGATCACGCCGCCATTGCCGCTCGCCTGAGGGTCCTGTTGCAAGCTGCTGCCGGGTGGCAGGAGCGTCCGCGGGTAGTGCAGATCCCGGTTCGCTATGGCGGCGAGGCCGGCCCCGATCTGGCCGACGTGGCGGCCATCCTGGGTATGACGCCCGATGAGGTGGTAGCGGCGCACACCGCCGGCCCGTTGCGGGTCATGATGATCGGCTTTGCCCCGGGGTTTCCCTACATCGGGCCGCTGCCCCGGCGCCTGCACCTGCCCCGGCGCGCCACCCCACGCGCAGCCGTGCCGCCCGGATCGGTGGCCCTTGCGTCCGGACTGACCGGCATCTACCCAGCGCGTCTCCCCGGCGGCTGGCACCTGATTGGCCGCACCTCCCTGCGGCTCTTTGACGCTGCTGCCGAACCGGCGACGCTGCTGGCGCCGGGTGATCTGGTTCACTTTGTGGCCGATGCTTGATGTGCTTGCCAGTGGCCCCCTGCTGACGGTGCAGGATCTGGGGCGGGCCTTTGCCCGTCGCTACGGCGTGCCCACCGGCGGCGCAATGGATCGGTTCGCCCTCGTCGCGGCCAACCGGCTGGCAGGCAATCCACCGGGCGCGGCGGCGCTTGAAGTTACCGCTGGCGGCGCTGAGCTGGCCTTTGCCGCCCCGCTGCTGATCGCCGTTACCGGCGCCGACCTCGGCGCGTATTGCAATGACCGGCCACTGCCCCTCTGGATAGCCGTGCGGGTCTGGCGTGGTGAGCGCATCCGTTTTGTGGGACGTTCCGGGAGCTGGGGTGCGCGTGCCTACCTGGCCGTCGCCGGGGGGATTGCGGTGCCGTCCGTGCTCGGCAGCCGCGCCACCGATCTGGCCGGCGCCTTCGGCGGATTGGAGGGCCGTGCCCTCCGCTCCGGAGACCGCCTCGCGACCGGCCCTGCGCTGCTGGTGGACCCGGGCTCGGGTCGCTACTGGCCGCCCGCTCTGCGCCCGCCCTACAGCCCCGTGCCCACCCTGCGACTGGTTCCGGGGCCGCACAGCAGTGGCTTTGCCCCGGAGACCCTGGGCCTGCTCACCATGCACACCTGGCGCGTCGGGCCAACCTCCAATCGCATGGGTTATCGTCTGGAGGGGCCGCCCCTGATGGCCCTGAGCCCCTTCGACCTGCCGTCGTTCGGCGTCGTTCCCGGCGCCGTTCAGGTGCCCCCGGACGGGGCGCCGATCCTGCTCATGGCCGATGCCCAGACTACGGGGGGCTACCCGGTCATTGGTACCGTTATCGGCCCGGACCTGCCGCTGGCAGCACAGCTGCTCCCCGGCGACGCATTGCGCCTGGCTTTTATCACCCTGGACGAAGCCCTTGCCGCCCGGCGTGCCTTTGTCGCGGCGCTGCAACAGCCGCTCGATGCCGACGAGGGCGACCTGCTGGCGGCCCTGGCGGGAAGTCTGTCACGATAATTGTTGATGGATGCGGCGGGAGGAGGAGCGGGAGGGCCGGGCCCTCCCCGCAAAACCCTGTGCTCCATCACGACCAGAGTGACGAGTCACCAGAATCGACCGTAAAAACCGCTCGTTCATCACCGCTGAAATCAGGTCTGCACGCCGATCATAACGTTACTGATTACCAGCACCAGCAGCACGCCGAGGGAGGCCAGTGGTGCCCAGCGCCCCAGGCCCCGCAGCGGATTGCGCGCGCCGATGGCCATGTGCGCCAGCCCGGCAGCCAGGATGCCGATAAGCGGGTGCAGAATGAAGGGGAAGCTCAGGTAGCGCGCCTGGGCCGCGCCCGAGGTATTGAACAGCAAAAACACCCAGTAGATGATGCCCAGCCCGACTTGAATGTCCACCAGCACAGGAAACAGGCGCGTGACCGGACCACGTGGCGCGTTGGGGCGGTAGGTGATGAGGAGGTAGATCGCCACGGCCACAATGGCCACCGGCAGGATCATCTCGCCGAGAATGCTGTGGATCTGGAACACAACGCTGAATACGGTACCCATGACGCTATCTTTCCAGGGCTAATCGCGGGAAGATCCCAAAGGGGTCTGGCCCTTCCGGACGCTCCTCCGGGAAGGGAATACGGCGAGTCTGCCGAACCGCGGGTGGGAAAGCCGGTTTCCCCTGCGTTCACGTGAGGCCTCTATGCGGCTGCGCCGCCCAACGCCAGAGCGAACATCCTTGGTCCTGGGAGGGCGCAGCCCTCCCAAACCCTCCCGCGCGCGGGCTAGTTTCACCTCAGATCGCTTCATTGCGCTTAAGGCGCTCATAGAGCGCATTGGTTTCCGGCAGCGGAGCCATACCCAGCTCGTCCTGAAGCGCGTGAACGCAGCGGGAGTAGCTCCGCAGAGCCTGCGAGCGACTACCGGCGCGCGCGTGGGCGCGCATCAGGCACTGGTAGGCCTCTTCGTAGCAGCGGTCGCGTCGCAGCACCTGCTCACAGAGTTGAATGGCCTCGGCCTGGTCGCCCTCTGCGCTGAGGCGTTCGGCGTAGCGCACGGCCACGGCCAGATAGCGGGCCAGGAGGCGCTCACGTTCCTCAATTGTCCAGGGATCGTACAACGACTCGGCCAGATAATCACCACGGTAGAGTTGCACAGCGATCTGGGCATTGCGCCGGGCGAAGTCGGGGTCATCGCTGGCGGCAGCCGCGGCGGCGCGCAACTCGAACTCATCAACATCGATCCAGACACCGTAGGACGGGGCGAAGCTGTAGGCCAGGCCCTGGCGGCGAATAAAGAAGGGCGCAACCCGCGGCGGGCGATTCGGCTCCAGGGCCGCGTTCAGGGCGTTGAGAGTGACCTTGAACTGCCGTTCGGCGGCGTCCAGGTCGGCGTCGGGCCACAGGGCGGCGCAGATCTGCTCACGCTGGACCCAGTGGCCGCGGTGGGTAAGGAGGAGCTGAAAGAGCTGACGCGCCTTTTCGCGCTGCCATTCACGGGCCTGGATCTCCTGGGAGCCGCGCCAGACGCGGAAGGTACCGAGCATCTGCACGCGCAGGGTATAGCCAGGGTGGTAATCCTCAACCGTATCATCGGCGGCGATGGTGGGGAAGCCCTGGCGCAACAGGGTGCGGGCCAGTTCGCCGTGGCCGGGCAGATTGCGTGCGCGGAGGAGCAATGGCACAATCGAGGCCATATCGCGCGGCCCGAAGAGACTGGCACCCCCCAGCACGCCGACGTAGCCGTGGGTAGACGCAGCGTCGAGCAGCGCGGCGATTTCGGCATCGGCGGCGACCCCATCGTTGGCCCGCAGGGCATGGATCGCCCGCCAGAGAGTGACCAGCGCCTGGCCGTAGGTGTCACCGCCGCGGGCGAAGCGCTGGCGCGCCTGCTCGAGCCACTCCAGAGCGCGGCTATCGCCGGCCGCCACGGCTGCGCCGCCCAGGGCCAGCAAGATCAGCGCGGCGGTCCACTCGTCTCCGGCGGCAGCGGCGATCTGCAACCCCTCGCGCGCATCCGACTCGGCGCGACCCAGGTCGCCGGCGTGGCCGAAGAGCAGGGTCAGGCCGAGGAAGGCCTCAGCGCGCGTGCGAGCCACCCCGATGGCCTGGATGAGCCGCATCCCTTCGACATAATGTTGCAGGGCCGGTGCGGGGTCATTGGTTGTGACGAGCTGGTAGGCATGGCCGAGGCGCAACGCGGCGATAGCCTCGGTGAGGCGCGAGCCGGACTGCTGGGCCTCGGCGAGGCCGCGCCGGGCCATTGCCAGGGCGCGGGTGCCACTGCCGAGCATGGCGTAGATCAGCGCCAGCAGCAGCAACGGCTCGCGGTGCGCGTTCACCCGCTCGACCCCGCCGCGGCCCTCCTGGGCCTCGGCCCAGAGTTGGGCCTCAAGTTGTTGGCGGGCCTCATTGAGCCGCCCGGCGCGCAGCAGCAGGCGTGGTGGCACCGGCCCCGAGCGCGCCGCCGGCTCGTCCAAACGCGATACCCTGGTCGCTGGTCGCCCTGCGTCCTCCTGGCGGGCACTGGCCTCCTCAACACTCTGCGCGGCCCGTTCCAGGATCAGCGCCACATCGGCGCGCCCGCGATTAGCCCAGTTCTCGGCCTGAAGCCGCAGCAGACTGGCCCGCTCCGCAGCGCGCTCGCGGGGCAGCAGTTTCAGCGCCCGCTTGAGCAGATCGGTGGCATGGGCAGGTTGCACCGTATCCAGGTAGACCTCGGCCAGCCCCCGCAGCGCGCGCACCTGACCATCGAGATCACCACTGGCGGCGTAGGCTCGTTCGGCGGCACTCTCTGCCTTGAGCGCCTCCTCGTAGCGTCCCATCTGGCGCAGCGCTGCCGCCTGCAACTCCAGCAGCCGCGGCTGTTCGCGCACGGCAGCCGGCAGGCGCAGGATCCAGGCCAGCATACTCTCGGGCTGGCCGGCGCCGAGCATCGAAGGTGCCAGTTGCACCACCGCCGCCACAGCCTCCTCGTCGGCGCCCGCGCAGAGCAGGTGATGGAGCACACCGTCGGGGTCATTCTGGCTTCGATAGTATTCGGCGGCGCGACGGTGCAACTGCACCCAGGAGGCCAGGTCGCGCGTGGCGCGGCGTTCGAGAAAGGCCCGGACGACCGGGAGGAGGCGCGGCGCGCTCCCGGCGCCGGGGAGCAGCAAGCGACGCCGGGCCAGTTCCGCGAAATACGGTTCGGGCGCCTCGCCATCGAGCAGGGTAACGCACAATGCGCGGTCGAGCCAGCGCAGCCCGGCGACGTGCAACAGGAACCGCTGCAGGGGCGCGGGCAACTCGGCGAACAGCTCCTGCTCCAGATAGGCATCGAGGGCCGACGGGCCGTGCAACCCCAGGGCCATGCGCCAGTCGGCGGCGCCAATAGCCGCCTGCACGCCGAGAGGCCAGCCGCAGGAGATCTCGATCAGCGCGCTGAGGTCGCGGGGGGCGGGCTGGCCGGCGATGGCAAAGAGGGCGCGGGCCTCTTCCAGGTCAAAGGCCAGATCCTCGGGGCCGAGGGCCAGCAACTCCCCCCGCAGGCGCGCGGTCTCGACCGCGGCCAGGGCCGGCTCGACCCGCGTCGCAAGGGTCAGGTGCAGGCGCATGGGCTGCACACTGATCAGGTGGTCGACCAGATGGCGCAGTTCGGGGCGTTCATCGGCCAGGTGGTAATCATCGATCACCAGCAGCGTTTCATCATCGAGCGCCGCGGCCAGTTCGTTGACCAGCGTTTCGACCGCGGCGCGCGGATCGCTGCCGTGGGCCAGAGCCGCCTCGATGCGGGCCTCATCGAGCACCGCGAC
>JBDNDG010000265.1:0-6461 GCA_046719255.1 Chloroflexaceae bacterium | reverse complement strand
GATCTCCGGGTCACCCTGGGCAAAAGGGTCATATGGGCGCCGGAGAGGATGGACAGACCGATGACATCAACATCTTCCTGCAGTGCTGCCTCGACGATCATCTGAGGGGTCTGTTGCAAGCCGGTGTAGATCACTTCCATACCCGCGTCACGCAGAGCGCGGGCGATCACCTTTGCCCCGCGGTCGTGGCCATCAAGGCCGGGCTTGGCAACGAGCACGCGGATCTTTCGCTCCATCGGGGTGACCTCCTGGGAGTGCGGCGCGGGCAAAGGCCCGTCCGGCGCAATCTTGAACGCTGCTTTGCTAGACGCCCGTGCGGCTCCGCCGCACAACCTGCGACGATAGCGTTCCGGCGCGCGCCGGTTTTGGCGAGAAGACAGCCTGGATGATACCAGCCGGTATTATACCACGCCCGTCGCCGGGCGCAGATTCGTTGGTACAAACATGCGTTTTCCCGGGAGGGCTGCACCCGCCCACACCCTCCCGGTGCGGGCGGCACGCTCCACACCCTGCCGTCAGAGAGGGACGTTTCGAGCCTGCGCCGGCCAGCGGGTGCGCGGCATCTCCCCGGGGCGCGCCGGCCACGCCCCTACCCTTCCGGGTGGGTGGCCTATCCATACGGCGCCTGTGAGACTACTGGTTCAGACAATATACGAAAATCAATTCGTGATATACTTAACATACATCGAATGGACCGCAACTGTTCACGAAGGAGACCTGCATGCACGATCGACAGGCTGGATGGCTGGAGCGCGCGCTCCTGCCGCTGCTCACCGCCCTGGCCGCCCTCTCCGCAGCGATGCTGGTGGCCCAGGCGCTCAATCCGCAGCCGCAGACGTTGGCCGGGCTTACCCTCGACCGCCTGAGCGCGACCATCGGACTGCTCGTGGCGGTGGTGGGTGTGGTAGTCTACCGTTTCGCCTTGCGCTATCTGGATGGCGAGCCCCGGCAGCGGAGCTTCCTCCGCTGGCTGGCCTTCACGGTGCTGGCAGCCTATACCTTCGTCTTCGCCACCCACCTGCTGGTGCTCTTTGGCGCCTGGCTGCTGACCAGCATTGGTCTGCATCAGCTCCTGACGTACTACCGTGACCGGTATGAGGCCATTCCACCTGCGCGGAAGAAGTTCCTCATCAGCCGGCTTGGCGATGTGGCCCTCATTGCCGCGATTGCGATCATCTTCTGGCAGTGGGGGACCCTCGACCTGAACGTGTTCCTGGCGCGCCTGAGCGACCCCGTGGCCTGGTCGCCGGCCCTCGACGTGGTTGCCATCCTGGTGGTCACCGGCGCGCTGACCAAGTCGGCCCAGTTCCCCTTCCATAGCTGGCTCCCCGAGACGATGGAGGCGCCTACGCCAGTGTCGGCGCTGATGCACGCCGGGATCATCAACGGTGGGGGCGTACTGCTGCTCCACTTTGCCCCGCTGATTGTGCAGTCGCCGCTGGCGCTCCTGAACCTGGTGGTTGTGGGGACACTGACCGCGACCCTGGGGATGCTGGCGATGTGGGCGCAGACCAATGTCAAGCGCACTCTGGCCTGGTCCACCGTTGGCCAGATGGGCTTCATGATGGTGCAGATCGGTCTGGCGGCCTTCCCCGCGGCTATCCTCCACCTGGTCGGGCACGGCTGCTACAAGGCCTGGTCGTTCCTCCGCACCGGCGATGTGCCGCGGCGCGCGGCGCCAGCGCCCGGGCTGGCCCCTGGTCAGGCCGTGCTGCTGGCGGTGACCGGCGCGCTGGCGGCGGTGCCTGCTCTGGCCCTGGCCAGCGTGATCACCGGCTTCGACCCCTTCCAGTCGCCCGGCAAGCTGGCCCTCTCGACCATCCTGGCCCTGGCCATCGGGCAGTTCTGGGTGGCCAGCTTCCAGGCCCCGCGGGCGCCTTCCAGCGGCCCTCTTGCACCCACGCTGGTGTCCATCGCCGGCACGCTGGTGGCGGCAGTGCTTGCCTTCGGTTTGTATGAGGGGGCAGCGCAGTTCTTTGCCCCGGTGTTTGGCGAGCTGGCCGTGCCCACCGGCCCCCTGGCCTGGATTGCGGCCATCATCCCCGTGGCTGTCTTCCTCATCCTGGGCATAGTCTATGGTCTGCTGCCGGCCCTGGGCCGCACCGCCGCCGGACGGGCCTTCTATGTCCACGCCCTGCACGGGTTTTACCTGGGCGCCATCGCTGACCGGCTGGTTGAGCGGGTTTGGGGTGGTTCCCCGCTGCCCGACGCCCGGCAAGCGTAGCGGCTGAGCACCGTGTTGCTCCAGGAGGGGTGGGCGTCCCTTCTGAGGACGCCCCCAGAGGGGCCTGTGCGCCTCGATCCGGCGCCATCGCTGGAGCCAGCCGGAGGAACTACAGGGAGCTGCTCGTCACTCGTTGCTGATTGATCACTGATCGCTCGAAAGGAGCCGCGTGTGCTGAAGCTGGTTGATACCGCACAGATTGATTACGTCGCGCCATCGGTACTGGATGATGTCCTGGCGGTGTGCCGGCGCATTCCGCCGCTGTGGGATCTGGAGAATTATGTAGCCGTGAATCCCTTCCTGGGTTTCGCCGGGCAGCCCCTCGACCAGGCCGCCCGCCAGATCCGCGACGGGTTGGGAGCGCGGGTGCTGCCGGACATCGCCTACTACCGTGAGCGCTGGCGCGCGGGCGCGTTTACCAGGGCCGATCTGGAACTGGCGGCGCAGCGGGCCGATCAGGACCCGGCGCTGCTGGCGGCGATCCTCGACGGAACGGCGCCACCACCGATGCGCCGTGCGGGGGTTGTGCTGACCTTCGCCGAGCGGTATGACCGGGTGCACGGGACGCACTGGAACGAACGGGCCATCCGTTACGCCGCAACCTGGTGCGCGGCGCAGATCCCCGCCGATGGGCCGACCTGGGGGCGCGCGCCGAAGCCGGTGGGCCTGTACGCCTCCTGGCGCGAAGCGGCCTGTGTCGATCGCTCACTCGAGATCCGTGGCCTGCGGGGCTGGCGCGCCTGGGCCGCGCAGTTGCCCACCGAGCCGCTGGCGGCCATCGAGAGCGTGCTGGCCGACTTACAGGTGAGCCCGGAGGAGCGCCAGGCCTATCTCTACCGGCTGCTGGGCGGCACTTTTGGCTGGGCCTCCTACCTGCGCCGCGACGTCTGGGCGGCAGGTGACAGCGAGGCCGGGCCGTTGCTCGACCTGCTGGCGATCCGCCTCTGCACCGACGCGGCGCTGGCCCGCATGGAGCCGCGCACCGCCGACCACGCCATCGCTCCGGCAGACGCCCCGACCATCGAGGACGAGTCGGTGCGGGCGATCTTCCAGGATGCCCTGGAGAACGGCTACGCCCGTGGCTTGCTGGGCGCGCTGCAGCCCCCGCCGGCGCCCGCGACCACGCGCCCGGCCGTGCAGGCGGTCTTCTGCATTGACGTGCGTTCGGAGATCCTGCGCCGCCATCTGGAAGCGCGTTCGCCCTCCATCGAAACCCTCGGCTTCGCCGGGTTCTTCGCCGTCTTCCTCGACTGGCAGACACCCGCCGGGTCGAGCGCCCGCTGTCCGGTGCTGCTCAAGCCGGCCGTACACATTCGCGCCCAGGCGCCTGCCCCGGCCTGGGAGGGACGGAGCGCGCTGAAGAAACTCGCCACCGCGCCATCATCGGCCTTCGCCTTTGTCGAAACTCTGGGCCCGGGCTACGCCCTGGGTCTCGTCGGCGACGCCCTCACCCGGCTAACCGCGCCGCGCGAGGACGAGGGGAACGTGGCCTTTATCCTCGACTCCGATGGGATGAGCGGCCTCACCGTCGAGCAACGCTGCGACACGGCGGCGCTGATCCTCAAGAACATGGGCCTGCGGCAGCGCTACGGCCGCCTCGTGTTGCTGGCTGGCCACGAAGGGTGCAGCGAGAACAACCCGCACCAGGCCGGGCTGGACTGTGGGGCATGTGGCGGGCACGGCGGGGCGCTCAACGCCCGCATCGCCGTGGCGGTGCTGAACGACCCGGCGGTGCGCACGCAGTTGCCACAGCGCGGCTTCCCCGTGCCGGCTGATACGTACTTCGTGGCCGGCGTCCACGACACCAGCACTGATGAGGTGCGCCTGCTCGACACCGAGCGCATCCCGGCGAGCCACCAGGCCGACCTCGCCCAGTTGCGGACCTGGTTGCGCGAGGCGGCGCAGGGCACGCGTCTGGAGCGCGCCCGGGCCCTCGGCATCGCCAACGGCAACCCGGAGGTGATCAACCGCGAGATGAGCCGCCGCGCCCGCGACTGGTCGGAAGTGCGCCCGGAGTGGGCCCTGGCGCGCAATGCCGCCTTCATTGCCGCCCGGCGCGCCCGCACCCGTGGGGTGAACCTGGAAGGCCGCACCTTCCTCCACGAGTACGACTGGACCACCGATCCCGATAACTCCATCCTGACCCTTATCCTCACCGCTCCGGTCGTCGTGGCCTCGTGGATCAACTTGCAGTACTTCGGCTCCACGGTGGACAACGCCTACTTCGGCTGCGGCACCAAGACCATCCACAACCGCGTCGGCACGCTGGGCGTGGTGCTGGGCAACGGCGGCGACCTGCGGACGGGCCTGGCGTTGCAGTCGGTGCAGGGGCCGGATGGACGCTGGTACCACGAGCCGCTGCGCCTGCAGGTGGTGGTCGAGGCCCCGCGCGAGCGCATCGAGGCGGTGTTGCAGCAGCACGCCGTTGTGCGCGACCTGGTGGAGAACGGCTGGCTGCGGCTCTTCGTCCTCGATCCGGAGGGCGCCGGCGCGGCGCGCTGGGTTCCTGGCAGCGGTTGGGAGCAGTAAACGAGGGGGGGTGCGGGGAAAGCGCGTTTCCCCGCACCCCTGCCCGAGCGGAGGCAGAACAGCACCACGCTGCTGGGCGACGGCACGGTAGGACAGTGCCGGGTTGTGGTTCAGCGCGTCGTTGAGGATCAGCAGATCGACATCCCGATCCAGCACGCTCCAGTTCCATCGTCAACGGCCCGGGCTCAAGCAGTTCAAGCGGGCGCGACACAGAGATGCCGATGTCCACATCGCTCAACGGACCGGGCTACCCGCCGGGAAACGAGCCGAAGAGTAAGCGCGAACGTGATGAACTCCCGGGCGGCAAGCAGACTGATGACGCTACCGGTGTGGATCATCGTTGCGACCCTGGTTGGCGGAGGTCGGCATCTTCGGAGCGATCTTCGGGCGCGCGCATTGTAGCGCGAAGAGGTGTCGAGCTCCGCCGCGGGTTGGGTTACGACTGTTAGTAACTTCCGATTATTCATACTAATCGGAAGTTACCCCTCCACCGGCCAGAACCGGAGCGTGCTCAGTCCCGCATCCATGAGCCAGCGCCCATCCGGGCTGAAGGCCAGCCTGTGCAGCCGGATCGGGCTGCCGCTGAGCACGCGCACCAGCCTCCCGTTGTCGAGACGGCGCAGCGCGATGGTGTGCCGCGGCGTCTCGCCCCGGAACGTAAATGTATCGCTGGGTGGATACTTGTTCGGCGTCGCCAGCCAGCGCCCATCCGGGCTGATGGCGACAACCATGCCCCGGGCCCGTATCACGTCGTCGTCAGGCCCCGGCACGGTAAGCGACTCTGAGAACGTTTGTTCATGCATAAGCCGCCACGTGCTCGTGGCGTAGGTGCGGATCGTTGCCCCTCCAACGCTCAGCAGCGCCCCATCGGGGCTGAAGACCACACTCTCCGACGGCGCGCGCTGGAGTGGTTGCACGACCGCCAGACGCTCCAGGTCAATCAGCCACACCCCCCGTGGAGCGGTGGCTACCACCAGCCACTGGCCACTGGGAGCAAAGGCCAGTGGGCCAGCAACGGTCGCATCAGGATCGTCAATCCGCACTTCGCCAATCTGCTCTTGCGTGAGCGTGTCCCAGAGCTGCACCACCGGTCCATGCTGATGGAACTGCTCCGCCACTGCCAGGGTGCGCCCGTCGGGGGCAAAGGCCAGGCTCATCGAATAGATGGACGGACCCGGCGGCCAGCATGTCAGCGTTCCCCGCAACGCGCCCTGTGCTCCTTCGTAGAGCCTGACGCTCCCCCGGCTCCCGATGGCCAGCACAACACCGTCGGGACTTGCCGCCAGGTAACCACCGTCGGGCAAGACGCGCACCTCCGCGCGTTCCGGAACCTCGTAGATAGTCGTTTGCTTGTCGGAGGCTACCGCGACCCGGCCATCGGGCAAAAACACCGCCGACCGGACGGCGGGGAACTCCCAGACATGCGCTGGTTGCACCTCACGGCTCCACCAGAACATCGCGCCTCCTATCAGCAGGCAGAGGGCCATCAGCCCCGCGATTCCCAGCACGCCACCACGAAGCGCGCAACGTCCCATCACGTCCCATCATCCTTCCTGTTCCGCGAAACCCGGGCTTCCTCATGCCGAGCGGCAACGTCACCTTGCGCCGGCCCATGCTTACCATGAGCGCCACGATCGTCAAGAATGACGCGGCGATCAGCGCGGTCTCGCGGAAGAGCAGTCCCCCGCCGATCGCAGCAGCGAACAGC
>JBDNDG010000264.1:0-6463 GCA_046719255.1 Chloroflexaceae bacterium | reverse complement strand
CGCCGCTGGGGCGCCCGCCGCCGCTGGGGCGTCCGCCACCACTGCCGCCACTACGTGAACTCATATGTACTTGATGGCGAGCATCTTCTCTCATCTTCGTTTTCCTTTCCAGCCCGGCGACACGGCGCGGCAGTGCGCTGAGCATCCTCGCGGGCTCGAAATCTATGGTTTCAGGCTCACGTTGGCGACTCCGGCGGTGTCAACTTACTCCCGAAAGCCAGCAACGCCTCCCGATCGTCTGAATGGAGGTGTTCCAGGCGCAAGGCCCGTTCCAGCGCCCGACGCTTGATTGCCAGCGACCAGCACGCCGGATCGTGGCAAAGGTAGGCGCCACGGCCCTTGCGCTTGCCGCTCGGGTCAACCGTTACCCGCCCCTCACTATCGCGCACCACCCGGATCAGGCCGCCCTTGGCCCCGGTACGGCGGCAGGCAACGCAGGTACGCTGCGGCACGTGTTTGGGCCCGGGTTGAGGCCCTGGATGTTTCGTGCCTGCGGCCATGGTGCTCCGTCCTACTCTGCGTCGTCGATTGCGTTGCCTTCAACGAGGATGTACGACGCAATCAATTTATCGTTGAAGTAGATGTACAACTTCTGCGATGTCGCGCGCAGTTGCACCGTCTCACCGATCAGGTCATTGCCGAGGGGCCCGTAGCGCGCATTCTGGTACACCACCGTGCCATCGGGGCGCACTTTGCGGGTCTCAACCCTGGCCGAAGCCAGTTCCACTTCGGTCTGCAATTGCTCGGCCTCAGCATACCCGCGGGCCTCGGCGGCAGCGCGCTCTTCTTCAAGCAACGCGGTGGCGCTCTTGATATCAATGCGCCAGCCGGTCAACTTGGCAGCGAGGCGCACGTTCTGGCCCTCTTTGCCGATCGCCAGCGAGAGTTGCTTATCGGGCACAATGACCAGCGCGGTATGTTCGTCCTCATTGAGGTGCACCTCCACCACCTGCGCGGGCGAGAGGGCATTGGCGATGAACTCTTTCGGGTCAGGCGACCACTGGACCACATCGATCTTCTCGCCGTTCAACTCGTTGACGATATTCTGAATACGAATACCGCGCATACCGACGCAGGAGCCGACGGGGTCAATGCCCTCCTGGCGCGCGGCGACGGCCACCTTGGTGCGCAGGCCTGGCTCACGGGCAATCGACTTGATCTCCACCGTGCCGTTGTAAATCTCCGGCACCTCCATCTCGAAGAGGCGCAGGATCAGGTTCTTATGGGTACGCGAGACGATCAGGCGCGGCCCGCGATCCTCCTTGCGGATCTCCATCAGGTAGACCTTGAGACGCTGGCCGTGGTAGTAGCGATCGTTCTCGACCTGCTCCTTGGGCGGGAGAATCGCCTCGGCCTTGCCCATCTCGAGGATGACGTTCCCCTTGGCCAGACGCTGCACCGTGGCGGTGATCAGTTCACCCTCGCGGTTCATATACTCGCCGTAGACGTGCTCGCGTTCGACCTCCTTGATGCCCTGGAGCACCACCTGCTTGGCCGTCTGGGCGGCGATGCGTCCGAAGTCGTTGGGGGTACTCTCGACCATCACCGTCTCGCCGAGCTGAGCGTCGGGCTTATGCTTGAGCGCTTCAGAAAGCTCAATCTCGAAGCGATCGTCGAAGACCTCATCAACGACCTGCTTTTCGGCAAAGACGCGCGCCTGGCCGGTGAGCGGATCGAGGCGCACGGTCACCTCCATCGGCGGTGGATTATTGCCGAGGGTGCGCTTATAGGCCGTGATGAGCGCCTTCTCCATCACGTCAATGATCGCCTCTTTCGGAATGCCCCGCTCCGCGGCGATCTGCGAAATAGCGGCGTAAAAATCACTCTTCATAGCACACTCGTTTACAATAAGAAAAGTGGGGGCTACCCACTTCTCACAGCGTCCGGCGCAGACCGTATGTCCGGCGTTACTGCGGAACGCCGGTCGGGCCGGGCCCGACCGCGCCGCATTCACCAGGAGGCGTGCTTACCGACGGTTCATCGCAGGTATCCCTGTACGACCTGAACAGCGACCAGCCGTGCCGTGCGCGTGAATTCCGGCGACCCGAACTGGAGCATAGCATTGCCCTTCGAGCCATCTTGACGATGACAGTATAGCATTTTCGGATTCTGTTTGCAAATTATGTGGTGGGGGAGGCAGGGCCGAAGCATGCGCGTGGGCGGCCATCGGCCCCAGGGCGGGGGGCGCGCGCATGCTTCGGCCCTACGGGTGGCGCCGTGCGCCCCCCGGCCCCGCCGGGGCGGTGGGGTGCCCGGGCGGGGGGTCCGGGAGGGCTGCGCCCTCCCGGAAAAACCTCTTATCATTCCGAAATGGTTCCCGTCTGCCGCCGGCTGGCGAATTGTGAAGAAAAACTCCCGGAATTGGTATAGACGTGGTACGCTCTTTTCGCTATACTACCTCTACAAGATAACGACGCATGCCGACCGTGGCGGCGGCGGAGTCTGTAGGTCGAAAGGATCACAAGCTATGAGCGCACTCATTCTCCTTGCTATCGCCGTCGTCCTCGCACTGGCCTCCGTTGCCATGCTCCGCAAGGTTCAGCAGGCTCCCGCGCGCGTCGTTATCGAGCCCGATACGCTGCTGCGCCGTCGCCGCCGCTAGACGCGACCGGTCACTTCGCTGCCTGGCCGGCGTACGCCGTGCCTGCGCCTAACGCATTACCTCAGCATCCGGCATTTCCCCAGGACCGGTCCTGCTTCACCTGTGCGCCCATCAGTGCCAGAATAAACATAACTGTTTCTCGGGAGGGCGTAGCCCTCCCAAACCTTCTTCGCTGACAGGCTGGTTCGTGGGCGGGCGTAGCCCTCCTAAACCCCTCCCCACCGGGTTGGTTCGCTGGCGGGCGTAGCCCCGCCAGACCTCCTGTGCACGGGCGTCTCGCCCTCGTCAGCGTTCGAGGACGAGCTGCCCGCGCTCCCGGGAGAGGTGTGAACACATACGCTTCCAGGGGGTAGGTGGATGCGTGTTTCCAGGGCGGCAGTGGAACTTCCACCGCCGCTTTCACGTCTATGTATCATGTAGTATGCCGGTATCCTGTAAGGATTGCGCCGCGGCTACCTGATGATCCGTATAGCTCGTGAGGAGCGCCGGTTGTGTACCGTTCCTTCCGTTGTTTGCTCCCCCTGGTGACCCTGGTGATCCTGATCGCCACTCTGGCGGAGGTGGGGCTTGCTGCCCCACCGGTAGCCGGGACAGTCAGCCTGACCGCCCGTCCTGCCTTTGAAGGTGTGTTCCGCCCCAACCGGTGGATGCCGATTATCGTTGAACTCGCGAACGAAGGCACCGACCGAACCGTTGAGGTGCGGGTGGGCACCCGCGAGGGCGCCCAGTACGCGACGGTGGTTGAACTGCCTAACCGGGGGCGCAAAGCGGTTCCCATCTATGTCTACCTGACCCCGGCCTCGCGGCGGCTGCGGGTGCAGGTGCGGTATGCCGATCAAGAGCTTGCCGCCACCACCCTGCAACTGCCCCCGATCAATCCCCGGGCTCGCTACGTGGGGGTTGTGGCTCAGGAGGACGCGCCGCTGAACCTGCCCGCGCGTCTCGCCGGCGGGACCGTACTGGTCCTGATTGGCTTGCGTCCCGGTGACGTGCCCGAGCATGCGCTCGGTCTCAGCGCGTTTGATACGATTATTCTGGAAGGCGTGCCTACTGAGGGGTTGAACGAACGGCAGCGCGTGGCGCTCAGCGAATGGGTGCTGCGGGGCGGCCAGTTGATCCTGGGCGGAGGTGATGGCCTGGGGCTTACGCTGGCTGGCCTGCCCGCGACCTTGCGACCGGCGACGGTGACCGCGGTCGAGTCGGTGGCTGCCACCACGCTGTTCGGCGCCGATGCCGGGGCCGGGTTGGTGCCGCTGGCTCGCCTGAAGCCGGTGCAGGGCGCCGATGAGCCTGCTCCCTACCTCGTACCGCTCCTTGCCGGGGCGAACGTGGCGGCTCTTGAGCAGAGTCGGGGGCGTGGGGTTGTCACCGTGGTGCCCTGGCCGCTGGCGCATCCGGCTGCGCGGGCCTGGGCCGATGCCCCGGGAGGGTGGGACGTGTTGCTGTATCCCCTCGCGCCACCGCCGCCGGGCTTCGAGGCCCAGGCTATCAGCCTTGATGGCTTCGTTGATGGCAGTCTGGCCGCCAGCCTCACCAGTCTGTCCGCGCTGGAGTTTCCTCCTCTGGGCCTGCTGGGTGGGCTGCTGCTGGTCTACATCGTCCTGGTCGGGCCGGTCACGTATCTGGTGCTGCGGCGCTTCGACCGGCAGGCCTGGGGATGGGTGGTGGTACCGGCGATCACTCTGGTCTTCGCCGGCCTGACCTTTGGCGTGGGATATGCTCAGCGAGGCGGCGATGTGCTACTTGCCTCGGTCAATCTGGTCGAGATGCTTGAAGAGGCCGCGGATACGGCCCGGTTGCGTTCGTTTATGGGGCTGTTCTCGCCCGAGCGACGCAGCTACAGCCTGCGCATCACGGCGCCGAACGACGCCGCCCTGCTGGTGCGCCCCATCTCCATCCAGGGGCCGTGGGATCCCGGGGCCGCCGGTGGCGGGGTGTTTTTCCAGGAAAGCGAGGCGAGCGCCGCGGTACACGCCTTTGAAGTGGCCCAGTGGTCCATGCGCGCTCTAAGCGCCGATGTGATACAGGGCTCCACCTGGTTCTCCGCGCGGATTACCATCGCCGGCAATGTGGTGCAAGGGGAGGTCGAGAATCGCAGCGATCAGGTGCTTGCTGATGTGGCCCTCGTGCAGGGCGACCGGGTGGTGCGCCTGGGCGATCTGGCCCCGGGCGAGCGGCGCAGCGGTGTGCTGCAACGCCGGCGGGTCGTTCAGCCGGGCCTGTTCGGGCCGGTCGTCCCACCGGGGTATCTGATCTACAGCGAGGAGATTGACCGTCAGGGCCAGCCCGGAGGTCAGCCGCTCGACAGCGCGTTGCAGCAACGCATCCGCATTCTCGACGCCGTGTACAGCTACGGGCTGTCCGTCCAGAGCGGCCAGCCAATGGTCATCGCGTGGAGTGGCGCGCCGGGCCTGGCGGTGGCTCTCGATCAGACCCGGGCGACCAGCCAGCATACGACGCTCGTCACCGGCAGGCCGCGAATAACCTTCACCGACAGTGAGGTGACGCTGCCGCGGGGCTGGCTCGCGCCGCGCTTTGAGAGCCCTGGCGCCGTAACCTGTACGGGCGGGCAGGGCCTGGGCCTGATGCTGCGGTCCGAACCCACGGTGGTGAGGCTGCTGCTGCCCCGTGACCTGTACGGCTTGCGGCTGCAGACCATGACGCTGGAGACGGCTTCCGACGGTCTTTGGCAGAACACCACCGTCGTTGATCTCTACGATTGGAACGCGGGAACCTGGGAAACGCAAACATTGACGCGCCGTTCGCAGCCCATCGAGGCCCCGGAGCGCTTCCTCGGCAGCAATGGCGCCATTCGGGTGCGGCTGAGCCAGCCCCGGGGGGATGCCGGCGTCGGATGCGTGTATGTGGATGCCACGCTGAAGGGGAGCATGCCATGACCCCGGCCATCGAGACGGTTGAGCTTACCCGACGCTACGGCCGCATAGTTGCCCTGGACCACCTGAACCTGACGGTGGCGCAAGGGAGCATCTACGGCTTTATTGGCCCGAACGGTGCCGGCAAAACGACGACACTGCGCCTGCTGGCCGGCCTGATTGAGCCGACATCCGGCGAAGTCCGGCTGATGGGCCAGCGTCTGGTGCC
The DNA here is from genome assembly GCA_046719255.1 of Chloroflexaceae bacterium. Lineage (GTDB taxonomy): Bacteria > Chloroflexota > Chloroflexia > Chloroflexales > Chloroflexaceae > JACAEO01. Next base: position 759 of record JBDNDG010000264.1, on the reverse strand, counting down.
TGGCGGCGGGCAGCGCCTGGTGGGTTATATGCCCGACTTTTTCGGTGTCTACGACGACTTGCGTGTCTGGGAGTACCTCGACTTTTTCGCCCGTTGCTATGGGCTGGAAGCGGCGCGCCGCCGCCGGACGGTGGACGAGCTGCTCAACCTGGTCGATCTCGCCGATCGGCGCAATGCCTATGTGCAGAGCCTGTCGCGGGGTATGCAGCAGCGCCTGTGCCTGGCCCACGCGCTGGTGCATGATCCGCCCGTGTTGCTGCTCGATGAACCGGCGAGCGGGCTGGACCCGCGGGCGCGGGTGGAGTTGCGCGAGTTGTTGCGCACCCTGCGCGATATGGGCAAGACGGTACTGGTCAGTTCGCACATTTTGAGCGAACTGGCTGAGGTGTGCAACGAGATCGGGATCATTGACAGCGGGAAGATGGTCGTCAGCGGGCCGGTGGAGCTGGTGCGCCGACAGTTGGAGGGCAGCGCCCGGCTGCGTATGCGCATACTGCGCGGGCGTGAAGCCGCCGCGGTCCTGTTGCAGCAGTTAGTGGCCGAGCCGGCGGAGGGCTTGCCGCGGCTGCGGGGAGTGCGGGCCGATCCGGCCGACGAGGCGGTTATGCTGGTGGAGCTGGAAGAGAGCGACGAAGAGCGGCAGGCGGCGTTGCTCACGCGCCTGGTGCAGGCGGGGATCGTCATCAGCGAGTTTCGGGCCCAGGCGGAGAACCTGGAGGAGTTGTTCCTGCGCCTGACAACGGCGGAGTAAGTGGTTAT
>JBDNDG010000263.1:0-6482 GCA_046719255.1 Chloroflexaceae bacterium | reverse complement strand
GTTTTGCCACCTGACTTCGTAAGTCGTTGATTTCCCTTGCACGACTGGTTTGTGCCGACGCCGTCACGGGGAAACCCGGTTTCCCGGTGATCTCGTTTTACCTGGACCGCGCGGCGGCCTTGTAGGTCGCCAGGGTGCGCTCGGCGGTCACGCGCCAGCTAAAGGCCCGCGCCTGCCGCAACCCCCGTTCGCGCAACTCCTGGCGCAGTTCAGCATCGTCGAGGACCCGGCAGATCGCCTCGGCCAGGGCCGTGGGGTTGTAGGGTGAGACGGTCAATCCCGCATCGCCGACCACTTCGGGCAGGCTCGAGGTATTCGAGGCAACCACGGGTGTGCCGCAGGCCATGGCCTCCAGGGGCGGCATTCCGAAGCCTTCGTAGATCGAAGGGAAGACGAACGCGGTGGCCGCCGCGTACCAGAGTGGCAGCTCCTCTTCCTCCAGGTAGCCGATGAAGCGCACCTGTTCGCGCAGTCCCAGCGCCTCGAGGCGTTGAAAGACGGCATCGTAGAGCCAACCCTTGCCGCCTCCCACCAGCAGCGGCGCCGTATCCCGCCGCGCCACCTGGGCGTAGGCTTCCAGCAGGGTGGTAAGATTCTTGCGCGGCTCCAGGGTGCCCACGTAGAGCACAAAGCGTTCGGGCAGACCCCGGCGCGCGCGAAAGGCCTCCAGCACTGCGGGGTCGGGCGGCCGGAAATGCTCGCGCACGGCATTCGGGGTCACCACGACCCGTTCGGGGTCCACGCCGAGCAGCCCGATCACTTCACGTCGTGTGTGCTCGGAGACGACCAGGATGCGCGCCGCGCGCCGCACGCTCAGGCGTGTGGCAAGGTCGAGGTAGAGCCGATTGTAGGCCCGAAAAGTCCGCGGAAAGCGGATGAAGGCCAGGTCGTGCACGGTGACCACGCTCGGCACGGGGCAGGTCAGCGGCACCACGCTATGCACGCCGTGGAAGAGGTCAGCGCCGCTGCGTCGCAGCAGCAGAGGGGCAAGGAACTGCTCCCAGGGAATGCGCACCCGCGGGTTGATCGTTGGAAAGCGGCTGGGGATGACCCGAAAATTGTCGGGCAGCCCTAACGCGCGCTGGTCAAGCCCGCGGGTGGTGTAGACGCTATAGCGATTGGCGCGGTCAATTTGAGCGAGTTGGAGCAGTACCTGCTCGACGTAGTGCGAGATACCCGCGCGTCGAAACGAGCGCGTATGGGCCAGCAGATGGGCGTTGATCGCGATGTGCATGCGGCGATTCCCGGATCGGCGACCTGTGGCGCAGCGCTGCTACGGGCTGCCCGCAACCACCGACGCCTCGCCGTAATCGTAGTGAGGAACCAGGCCCCATTCGGTCAGGGGGAAGTAGATCAGCCAGGCCTTGCCGATCACCCGATCCAGCGGAAGGGGACCCCACTCGCGGGAGTCGCTCGAATTGGCCCGGTTGTCGCCCATCACGAACACGTGGCCAGGGGGCACCGTGAGCGGCCCATTTTCACAGGCATACCCCGTCAGGCAGAAGGTTCTGGTGTCTCCCAGATAGGGCTGTTCAAGAGCTGCACCGTTCACCCACACCTGTCCATCGCGGATCTCGACCGTATCGCCTGGCAGTCCAATGACGCGTTTGATATAATCCTTCGACACATCACGCGGATACTCAAACACCACAATATCACCGCGCCGGGGTTGGTGGAAGGGATAGATGACCCGCTGTTCGAGCGGCTCCTGGCCGGGCAAGAGCCGCAGGGGAGCGTTCAAATCGAAGTGAAAGTAGACCAGTTTGTTGACCAGAATGTACTGCCCTGATTGTAGCGTCGGCTCCATGCTGGAGCCTTCGATTTTAAAATTCTGGACGATACCGCGAACAATGAAAAAGACCAGTACAATAAACAGCGCCGTCTCAACCAGTTCACGCACTACGCTGCGTACGCGCACCGGCGGTTCCAGGGCGGTTGCGCGATCGAAGGTGAGCGGTCGCGATCCATCGTGGACGGGTGTATCGAAGACAGACGGTGGAGCCGGCTCGATACCGGACCCGCGCCGTTGGGGAAACTGATCCATGATATGCCTGTGTCGTATGGTCCAGTCGTTATGTTACACTAACCTGAAAATACGGGGAAAACGGGTTTCCCCACGCCCTCCCCGAGGGGAGGGTGTGGGTGGGCGCAGCCCTCCCGGGAATGCATCCATTTTCATCTTGTCAGGGTGCGGCGCAGCCGCGAGGACGGCTGATATGATAAAGAGGGGAAACCGGGCTTCCCCACCACCCGTATCTGGCCTTCCGGCGCATTATACTCGAACGGTGCTCAGAATGCCAGACACCGGGCGAGGGCAGGAGCTTGCATGGTGACCGAGCGGGCCGACCTGATGGTTGTGGGCAGCGACGGGAGCGTTGTCTGTCTGGCGTGCCAGTGGCGTTGCGCGCTACGGCCCGGCGACGTGGGGCGTTGCCAGGTACGTGTTGGCGCCGAGGAGGGCATCAATCTGCTCAGTTACGGTCTGATCAGCGCTGCAACGATCGGGCCGATCGAAGACTACCGGCTCTGGCACTTTCTCCCTGACACGCTGGCCCTGGCGATCGGGGGATGGGGCTACGCCACGGTCACCGACCAGAGCCGCGGCCTCTACGGCGCGCTACCCGATGACCCGGCCCGGCGGCGCAAACTCGACGCCGAGCGCGCCGCCTCGTTCGCCCTGGAGCGCCTGTGTCGCGGCGTTATCTGGGCCTACGGCGAACCCGCCGTCAATCACGAGTACGTGCGCGCGCTGCTGCAACTCAGCCGCGCCGCCAGCCGCTACACGGCGCTCATCACCACCGGGGCGATGACCGTCGAGGCGCTCGATCAACTCGGTCCCTACCTCGATGGCATTAGCCTCGACCTCCGAGGCTTTAGCGAAGCCAGTTATGCGCGTCTGGGTGGTCTGCCCGCCTGGCGCGAGGTACTGGCGATTGCCGAACGGGCGCTGCGCCACTGGCGGGTTCACGTCGAGGTCACCACGCGCATCCATCACGGCGTCAATGATGATCCGGCTGAGGTGCGCGCCCTGGTGACCTGGATCAGAGAGACGCTGGGGGAACATACGCCCTGGCACGTGCTTCCCGGTGACGCGGGGAGCGAGACGGCGGCTTCGACGATGCGCGCCCGTAGGATTGGCCACGAGGTCGGTCTGCACTTCATCTACGGCGCCGAGCCGAATCAGCCGACCCGCTGCCCCGTGTGCCACCAGGTGCTGATCACCCGCGTCAATGGGGTGACCAGCCTGGTCGGCCTCGAGGGATCTGTCTGCACAAACTGCGGCTACAACGCCAGGCTGCACCTTTCGATTTTCAAGCAGCGGTGAGATGGGCCAGACCCCGGCCCGCGGGGAGACGCGCGCCCCCGGCGCCGGGTGGCTCAGGGGCGGACAGAACATCCAGGCCGATGCGGTTATACCACATTGGAACGCCCCCGTGCCTGGCTCTGGTCTCCCCTCTCTCGCTAAGGGTAAGGGTGGGAGGACTCGCGGCAGCTATGGCTTCCTGATACGCTCTGCAGAAAACCGAGAGGGGTGGGGAGAGCGGGTTTCCCTGCGCCTCTGCGAGATGGGTGGGCCGTGCCCCGGGCGCGGCCCCATATCTATCCCGACGGTGGGCGCCCGGCGCACACGTCCTATGGCCGCACCGCAAAGGGCAGATGTACTCGCCGCACCTCCAGACGCGAGTCGACGCGGAAGTTCAGGGTACGCTCTTCAGAGCGATTGCCCTCGCGGTCCACCGCCACATAGCGCACGCGATGCTGACCATCGGGCAGGCTTCCCAGGGTGGCAATCGGGCCGGCCCGCTCTTCCCAGGGGCCATCATTCACCGCCACCAGCAGATTTGCGACCCCGCTGCCGCCCAGGTCATCGGCGGCGAGCGCCACGCCATCAAGTTGCCGAAACGTTGCCCCCAGGCCCTCGGTAGCCCCGGCGCCCGACCCGGCCAACCCGTCGAGGGGTGGGCCAAACTGTCCCTGGCCCGGGCCGCGCACGGCGTAGCCTGCCGTGGGCCCGTTGCCCCGCTCCAACGAACGGAAGGCCAGCACGTGCCGTCCGGCGCGCAGGTTCACCGTTCGCTCCACCACGGTCTCGTCTTGCTGGCCCGCTGCGCTGACCACCAGCTGGCCGTTGACCCACAGCCAGGCGTTATCGTCGCTGCCCAGCCGGAAGGTGTAGTTGCCGTCCACCGGGGCAACGAAGACGCGCGTCTGTTCGAGAACCAGGCGGTCGCTTGCCTCCACCCCGACCCCCAGCGCGGTCCCGAGATCATCATTGGGGGTACCCTGCCAGGCGAAGCTGCCCAGCGGGGCGCCACGGGCGAGGGCCGAACCGTCGCCGGTGCGGGCCAGGAAATTGGCCGGCGTTCCGCCCTCGCGGTACACGTGGGCCAGAGGGCGCAGCAGATGATCGTAGGCTACGGGAACAGGGAACTGGCGTTCGGGAGTGACGCTCAGGGTTGTAACAGCCACGTCGCGGGCGAAATAGACGACGTATTCGTTGATCAGCCCGGCGCGTAGCCGGAAGGTCCCCGGCGTTCGCAGGCGCAGGTAGCCCACCACCTCGCGGGTTTCGCCCGGCGCCAGCCGCCCGTTTATGCCCCAGCGCCACGGGTAGCCGCCGCTGTCGCCCGCGCACCGGGGTTGCCGCTCGGCTTCGATCGGGCCAAGCGTCAGGCGAATGCGCCCGAACTCCTTCGGATAGGTCGGGTAGGCCTGCCCCGGCGTTCCCAGGAAGCACTCGCTCTCATCGTAGACATAGCCTTCATTCAGGTTGTAGCGCCCATCGGCGGCGCGTTCCGCTTCGGGTGCCTGGCTCTCAACTGGCCCTGCGCCGCTGTTGCGAATGGTGAAGGTGATCTTCAGCAACTCGCCTGCGGGCAGGCTCACCCGGTCGTAACGCACGTTCAGGAGGTCCACCCGCGCCGCGGTAGGGTCTTCCTTGATCCAGCGGATGGCATCGAAATAGACCACCCGCTGGCGGATGAGCGGTTCCCCGGTCAGATCATTGAGTTCGACGAACCCCTGACGCCCCGCGGCAAACTGGTAGGTGCCCAGTGAGACCCACTCTTCGGCGGTATCCTGGTTGATACTCACTTCGTACACCCGGTCGGCAGCGGAGATGCGATAGGTAGCGCGAGCGGTGGCCTGGGGCAGCCCGCACCCCCGTGGGATGTAGACCAGCACGTGGTAGCGCCCGGCCTCGGGCAGATTGGGGCGCCAGATGCCCCGGTTAGTGCTCTCGGCCGGGGTATCGGTGCCAAAGGTGTAGCTCGTATTGCCATCGTAGCCGCAGGGCCACTGGTACCAGTTGGCATTACTGCGCTCGAAACCGCTCTCGCGGTCGTCTACCGTCAGGTCGCCATTGTCCCAGGCGCTGCCGTTCAGCCGCTCACGCACGCGCTGGCGGATGGTGGGCAGCATGGCGTCCAGCCGGTCGCCGGGACAGGTGGTGTGGCCCGGGGTGACGGTGCGGTGGCCGGCGATGTGATTGACGACCGCGCCGGGGTTGAAGGGGCTACAGTAGCGGGAGATGGCGCACCCGTAGTAGTACGAGCGACCAAGGGGATCGCTGCCCTTCTGTTCGGCCTTCCAGGCCAGCAGGTTCACCAGACTGTCCACGGCGGCGCCGGGTGGCGCGACGGAGCTGTAGGTGCCGATCAGCGCCACGCCCATTGAGCCGTAGTTTCCGGTATCGTGGAAGCCCACGGCGTCATCGCCGCCGGCCCGTCCTTCGTAGATCACGCCGTTGGGGTCAATCAGGAAGTTGTAGCCGATGTCGCCCCAGCCACGGGTGAAGGTGTGAAAGGACCAGATCGCCCGCACCCGGTCGGCCCAGGTCTGCTGGCTCCCCGACAGGGTATTGGCGTCGGCGGTGTGGTGGACGATCATGTGCCGCACGGGGTAGTAGGCGGGCGTCGCCCGGCTGCCCTGTCCATCCGGATTACCCCAGGCGGTGCGGCTCACCACTGACGGGCGGCTCACCTGGGCGATGGCGGCTTCGCCCGGCGTTTCGGGCAATGGCTCCGATGGCCCGAAGCGCGCGTCAACGGTGTTGACCTCGATCCGCTGCAATTCCGGCATGCTCCCGTCGAGCGCGGGGCCGAAGCGCGCGCGTACCTGCCAGAAGCGCGCCTCGATGCCAGCGGCGATAATCTGGCTCCAGTACACCTGTTCACCGTCCTGGGGTTGCCAGAGATCCTCGTCTTCGCCTGCCGCACCCCAGGGCGACCACTGTTGCCCGTCGGGGGAGACGCGCGTCTCTAACTCCAGGCTGGCGCCGGGCGGCACGACTGCCTCCCAACGCAGCAGCAGGTGGGTGAAGGGTCGTGGCGCGGCGGTTACGGCCGAGACATAGGCGTAGCCCGTGTCTTCCCCGCCAAGAGGTCCGGGGGAGGGCGTATCCGCGGGGTTGAGGGGGATCAACACGGCCCGGTCGGGTCGTCCGGTTTCGGTGTCAGCCGGAGGACTGGCGGCAGGGCGGT
>JBDNDG010000262.1:0-6489 GCA_046719255.1 Chloroflexaceae bacterium | reverse complement strand
CGGAGTCTCTCTGGGCAGGGCCAGGGGAACCCAGGGTTCCCCATCCCCCTCCCGGAGCGGAGGGCCTGGAATGAGCTATGCCCGATTTTTCATACACTGCGATCAGTGACCCCGCAGCCTTCGAGGAGCGACTGAAGCACGTGCCCGATGCTCCCGGCGTATACCTCTGGAAGGATGCCGCGGGCACCTTGCTCTACGTGGGCAAGAGCAAGCGCCTGCGCGATCGCATGCGCTCGTACTTCGGCTCGCCGCGCGGCCTCAACGCCAAAACGCGCCGCCTCGTCAGCCACATCGCCGATTTTGATATTGTCGTCACCCAGAGCGAGTTGGAGGCCCTGCTGCTGGAGATGAACCTGATCAAACAGCACCGGCCCCGCTACAACATCTTGCTCAAGGACGACAAAAGCTATCCGTATATCAAGGTAACCCTCCAGGAGGACTGGCCGCGTATCTTTCCCACCCGCACGGTGCTCGAGGATGGAGCGCGCTACTTTGGCCCCTATGCCAGCGCCGGTTCGGTCTACAAGACCCTCGATCTGCTCAACCGGCTCTTCGCCTTTCGCCCGCCCTACGAGTGCAAGGACGACAAGTTCAATCGCCACCGCAAGCTGGGCAAGCCCTGCCTCTACTACCAGATGCGGCGCTGCCTCGGCCCGTGTGTGCCTGGCCTGGTCTCGCAGGAGGAGTACCGGGCCACCATCGCGGCCGTCTGCCGTTTCCTCGAGGGGCGAACCGAACAGGTTGTGCGCGATATTCGTCGCGATATGGAGGCGGCCGCCGAGGCGCTGAACTTTGAACGGGCAGCCTTCCTCCGCGACCGGATCACGGCCATCGAGCGCATCTCCGAGCGCCAGCAGGTGCTGCGCACGGTTGATGAGGACCAGGACGTGATTGCCTTTGCCCGCGAGGACGGCTCCGCCGTCGTGCAGGTGCTGTTTATCCGCGGCGGCAAGCTGGTTAACGCTGAGCCGTTCACCCTCCAGGGCGCCGAGGATGAGAGTGACGCCGCGTTGCTGGGTTCGTTCATCACCCAGTTCTACGACCGCGCCCCGACCGTGCCGCCCACGCTCCTGCTGGCCGACCATATCGAAGAGCCGATGATCATTGCCTCGTGGCTGACTCAGAAGTCCGGCCATAAGGTCGAAATTGCCGTACCCCGGCGCGGCGAGAAGAAAGAACTGGTCGAACTGGCCGCCACCAATGCCCGCCAGAAGCTTGCCGAGTTGCGCCAGCAGTGGCTCAACTCCGAACAGCGGGCCATCGCCGGTCTCAGCGCCCTGCGCGACCTGCTGGGTCTGCCCGCGCTCCCGCAGCGCATCGAGTGCTACGATGTTTCGACCATCCAGGGCCAGCACACGGTAGCGAGCATGGTTGTCTTCGAGCATGGCGAGCCGAAGTCCTCGGCCTACCGCCGCTTCCGGATCAAGACGGTCGAAGGGGCCAACGACGTGGCCGCGCTGCGCGAGGTGCTTGGCCGGCGCTTCCGCCGCCTCGCCGCAACCCGCGGTGCGCAAGGCGAGGAGTTGCCGGACGCCCCACCCCCCGCCGCCGAAGCAACTGGCGCCGCGGAGCAGGGCGAAGAGGCACCGTCGCTCCCAGCGGCCCCGATCCTCGATGCCGGTGTTCCGGGTGCCGGTCGGGCGCCCGCGCCTTCCGCCTGGGCCGAGTTGCCCGACCTGGTGCTGATTGACGGCGGGCGCGCCCAGGTGAACGTGGCCCTGGCGGCGCTCCGCGAGGCGGGCTTCGACCAGATCCCGGTCGTCGGCGTCGCCAAAGGCCCCGACCGCGACCGTTTCGACCTGGTGCGCCCCGATCGGCCCGAGGCGCTCGCGCTGGAGCGGACAGGCCCGGCGCTGCAACTGGTGCGGCGCATTGATGAGGAAGCCCATCGCTTCGCCATCGCCTACCACCGCAAGCTGCGCGGTAAGGCCGCTCTGACCTCGACCCTGGAGGAGATTCCCGGCATTGGTCCCCGGCGCAAGAAGGCCCTCCTGCAAGCCTTCGGCTCGCTGGAGGGCATCCGCCGGGCCAGCGTCGAGGAACTGGCCGCCGTGCCGGGAATGAACCGTAAGGCCGCCGAGACCCTCAAGGGGCTGTTAGCATAACCCGGGGCGCCGGGGGCTCTCCATCCCGGCCTGTCAGAGCCCCTTGCGGCTGCGGCGCACCCTCGCCACAGGCAGGGGGATTGGGAAACCTGGCTTCCCCATATTTTTGCATCAACCTTCCATGCAGCTGCGTCACGCAACAACAAGGTGAACACAGATTGATTGTTGGGAGGGCTGCGCCCTCCCCAACCCTCCCCAGAGGCAGGGGGACGGGGAAACCGATTTCCCCGTAAGGGTAGAGGGCGGCGGCGGAGAGGCTGCGCCCGCCCGCATCGCTCCACCCGCCAGCGCAGGCGTGAACCTTTTCTTAGCAGCAGGGTCCTGTATGTCAGTCATCCATTCCCACATCAACCCGCAGAGCGAGGAGTTCAAAGCCAACGCCGCCTATCACCGCGCCCTCGCCGACGAGTTACGCGGCCGTATGCTCGCCGCCTCGCACGGCGGCAGCCCCGACGCACGCCAGAAGCACACCGCCCGCGGCAAGTTGCTCGTGCGCGAGCGCATCGATCTGCTGCTCGATGAAGGCACCGCCTTTCTGGAGCTGAGCCCGCTCGCGGCGTACCATGTCTACGAGGATGATGTGCCTGGCGCCGGGATCGTGACCGGTATCGGGCGGGTGAGCGGCCGCGAGTGCGTCATTGTTGCCAACGATGCCACGGTCAAGGGCGGCACTTACTACCCGCTCACCGTAAAGAAGCACCTGCGCGCCCAGGAGATTGCCCAGGAGAACCACCTGCCCTGCATTTACCTGGTAGATAGCGGCGGTGCCTTCCTGCCGCTCCAGGCCGAGGTGTTCCCCGATCGGGACCACTTCGGGCGCATCTTCTACAACCAGGCCCAGATGTCGGCCCGGGGCATCCCCCAGATCGCCGCCGTGATGGGTTCGTGTACCGCGGGCGGGGCCTACGTGCCGGCAATGAGCGACGAGGTGGTGATCGTTAAGGGCACCGGCACGATCTTCCTCGGCGGGCCGCCACTGGTCAAGGCCGCCACCGGCGAAGAGGTCAGCGCCGAGGAACTGGGCGGCGCCGATGTGCACACGCGCCTCTCCGGCGTGGCCGACCATTTCGCCGAAAATGACCACGAGGCCCTGGGCATCGTGCGCGATATCGTCGCCAATCTCGGCCCCCGTCGCTACCCGCCCTGGGAGTTGCAGGCACCCGAACCGCCACGCTACGATCCCGAGGAGTTGTACGGCATCATTCCCCGCGACACCCGCAAGAGCTACGACATTCGCGAGGTCATCGCCCGCCTGGTGGACGGTAGCAGGCTCCACGAGTTTAAGACGCGCTATGGCACCACCCTGGTCTGCGGATTCGCGCACATCGAGGGCATTCCCGTCGGTATCCTGGCCAACAATGGCATTCTCTTCAGCGAAAGCGCGCTGAAGGGCGCGCATTTCATCGAACTCTGCGCGGCGCGTGGCATCCCCCTGCTCTTCCTGCAAAACATCACCGGCTTTATGGTCGGCAAGCAGTACGAGAACGGCGGGATCGCCAAAGACGGCGCCAAGCTGGTTACCGCGGTGAGTTGCGCCGCCGTGCCGAAGTTCACCGTGGTGGTGGGAGGTTCGTTTGGCGCCGGAAATTACGGTATGTGCGGACGCGCCTACCAGCCCCGCCTGCTGTGGATGTGGCCCAACGCCCGCATCAGCGTGATGGGCGGGCAGCAGGCCGCCAATGTGCTGCTCACCGTGCGCCGTGATAACCTGCTCGCCCAGGGCCGCGATCTGACCCCTGAGGAGCAGGAGGCCTTCAAGGCGCCCATTCTCGAAAAGTACGAACGCGAGGGTAGCCCCTACTATTCCACCGCCCGCCTGTGGGACGATGGCATCCTCGTTCCTACCGATACGCGCAAGGCTCTGGCCCTGGGCCTGGCCGCCGCCGGCAACGCCCCGGCCCGGGAAACCAGGTTTGGCGTGTTTCGCATGTGAAAGCTGGTCCTTCATTGTGCTGCTGCAACACGCCTCTCGCAGCGGGGCGCGGGGAGGCTGCGACTCCCAAAACCTTCCTGGTGTGGAGGGCTTACCCACCCCGGCAGGCAGGGACACGGGGAAACCCGGTTTCCCCATACCCCCCCGCGCAGGAAACCGGGCCCTCCCCCCGGCAGGGGGAGGCTCGGAGGGGGGCCGAACGCCCCGAACTCTCCCGCGCGCGGCCTGTGTTCACAGTAGCGGCGCGCGGATCCACCAGGAGCATTGCCATGCTTCGTCTCTCCGAAGAAGTAGCCACTGCCGTTGACGAGGGCCGGCCAGTTGTGGCACTGGAAAGCACGCTGATCAGCCACGGCCTGCCGTACCCGCAAAACCTGGAGATCGCCCGGGCACTGGAAGACGCGGTCCGCGCCGAAGGCGCGGTTCCGGCGACAAGTGGCGTGGTGGGCGGAGTCCCGACCGTCGGCATGGCAGCAGCCGATCTGGAGCGCTTTGCCACCCGGGGCGCCGCGGTGCGTAAACTCTCGCGCCGCGACCTGGCCGCGTGCATCGCCCAGGGCGCCGATGGCGCCACCACCGTCGCCGCGACCATGGCCCTGGCCGCCGCCGCGGGCATCGCCGTCTTCGCCACCGGCGGCATCGGCGGTGTGCATCGCGACGCCGCCCACACCTGGGATGTTTCGGCCGATCTGACCGAACTGGCCCGCACGCCGGTGCTGGTGGTCTGTGCCGGGGCCAAGGCCATTCTCGATCTGCCGGCAACGCTGGAGTACCTGGAGACCCTGGGCGTTCCGGTAGTGGGCTACGGCACTGCCGAGTTTCCGGCCTTCTACAGTCGGAGCAGCGGGCTGCCCCTGTCGGTGCGCGCCGATGGCCCCGAGGAGGTCGCCAGCCTCTGGGCTGCCCAACGATTTCATTCAGCCATAGCCTCCCCCGGAGGGATGGTACTGTGCGTGCCCCCTCCCGCCGAGGTTGCCCTGCCTGCCGCCACGGTTGAGGCCGCTATCAGCCGCGCGCTGGCCCGTGCCGGGGCCGCTGGCGTGCGCGGTCCTGCGGTGACCCCGTTTCTGCTGGCCGCAGTGGCCGAGGAGACCGGGGACGAAAGCATCGCCGTCAATAGCGCCCTTCTGCGCCAGAATGCCCGCGTCGCCGCCCGCGTCGCCAGTGCCCTGGCTAACCGGCCCTGGTAACCCCGCGCGGCAAGTGCTTGCGCTTCGCCTCCCAGAAGCCCTTTGCCCCACCCGAGGCTCAGCCAGCTTGCCGGATGCGCCACAAAATTCCACATCCTGGTAAAAAAACCCTTGACAAGTTGAAGTATCGCAACTATACTTGGCATCGCGGCTATCAGAATGATGGCTGCTGGAATGCACCCTCAACACAACCCGCGCGCGCTTGACCCCGACACGTTAAGTGCAAGTTAAGAATGGCTGTGGAGGTGCCACTCCTGCCCGCAAGGGAGGAGTTGTCTTGTGTCTTTTTTAATCCTAGGCGAGGAGCACGGATCGATGCTCAAACGGACAACACCCATCTGGGAACTGACTGATGCACAGGCTCTGGCGCAGGATCCCGAGATAGAACATATCATCGAAGAACTGGAGGACCTGACCCACGACAGCCCCGAGCAGTCCCGTGGCACTGAGCCGGCCCTCGACCCTGTGCAGCACTATTTGCAGGAGATCGGTCGCGTCGCACTTCTGACGGCAAGCGAAGAGGTGGAACTGGCCGAGCGGATCGAGCGCGGCAATCTTGCCGAAGAGCGGCTGAACGACCCGGATCTGTCGCCGGCGCTGCGGCGCGCCCTGGAGCAGGACGTGCAGCTCGGCCAGGACGCGCGGCGCCACCTGATCCAGGCCAATTTGCGCCTGGTGGTCAGCATCGCCAAGAAGTACGTCGGGCGTGGTCTGTCGCTGCTGGACCTCATCCAGGAGGGCAACATCGGCCTGATGCGCGCGGTGGAGAAGTTCGATTACCGCAAAGGTAATCGCTTCAGCACCTACGCGACCTGGTGGATCCGCCAGGCTGTGACGCGCTCGATTGCCGAGCACGGCCGGACCATCCGGCTGCCGGTACATATGAGTGAGTCGGTTGGGCAGGTGAAGCGTGCCTCCGAGCGGCTGGCGCAGTCGCTGGAGCGACAGCCCACTGCGGAGGAGATCGCTATTGCCCTGGGGCAACCGGTTGACCGCATCCAGCGCGTGCTGGAGGCCGCGCGCCGGCCCGTCTCACTGGAAACGCCGGTCGGTGACGAAGGCGAGCACACCCTGGGCGATTTCCTTACCGATGAGGAGATTCCCTCGCCGACTGAGTTTGCCTCGAACCAGTTGCTCCGCCGTGATCTGGCCAATGCGCTGGATCACCTGAGCGAGCGGGAGCGCCGGATCATTGACCTGCGCTACGGCCTGGTGGACGGGCGCCGGCGCACGCTGGAGGAAGTCGGGCGCGCCCTGGGTA
>JBDNDG010000261.1:0-6490 GCA_046719255.1 Chloroflexaceae bacterium | reverse complement strand
ACCGCCTGAAAAAGCTGGTGCGCGAGAGCGACTCGCACCTGGGTCTGGCCATCTCTGCCGATGGCACCGCCATGGCCCTGATCGACAAGCACGGCGAGCAACTCGACCCGGCCGAAACGGGGATGCTGCTCGCGGCCTACCTGGCACGCCAGCATCGCCAGCGGGGAACGGTCGTCGTCCCCGCGCCCGCCGCCGGCACGCCGCTCGCCGGCTCGGCGCACCTGACCGCCTGGGAGGATGCGACCGGCCTGAAGATCGAGGTCGCCGCCGATCCGGAAGCGCGGCTGGCGCCGCTGCTGGACCGCGATCGCCTCCTGCCGGTTCTGGCCGCGACTGCCGATGGGCAATTCATGCTGGGACGCTATGCCCGATATCCCGATGGGATCCTGGCCGGCTTGCTCTGCGCCGAGATGGTCGCCCGCAGCGGCGGCAATCTGCGCGACCTGATCGACGCGCAACGGAAGCAGTTGCTCCGAACCTGAGCCACCACGCACCGCTCCTCCGGCGCATAACCCTCAATTCCTTCTCCAAAACTCTATGCAATCAGTCACTCGTCGCCTCTCGTCGCTGAGTCATCTTACCTGGCCACTCGCGCTGACGTTTGTAGGTGTCGTGCTGCTGTCGCTGGGTGTGGCATACCTGTTCATCCACGTGTACAGAACCGTCGAAGGATTGCCTCCCTTCGTCTCGCTACTGACCTTGCAGTTCCTCCCCCGTCCCCTGCGTGGCGTGCTGCTGATGCTGGTGGGGCTGGGCATGCTGGCCTTCGGGATCTGGCGCCTGAGCGGGGTGGTGGTCATCCCCATACCCGATCCGCAGGCCGAGGGGAGCGATGACCTGGTGCTCGGCTATCGGCGCGACACGCCCCCGGCGATCACCGTGCTCTCGGGTGGGCCGGGGTTGCTGGTGCTCAGCGCAATGGGCGAGCAGGTGCGCCGGCTTACCTGTATCGTGCCGGTACAGGACCCGCTTGAGTATTACTACCGGGCCGCCGGCCTCTTCAACATGCAGAATGTCTACTACGTGGTGCCCACGCCCGAGCCAATCGGCGTCGTCGCCGAACTCGACGACGGGACGCGCATGGACGTGCGGCGGCTCAACCTCGACCCGACGATCGCCGAGCGTCACGTGGAGCGGCTGTTTCTTGAGCACCACGGCCCCGAACCGCCCCGGCTCACCCGCCTGGCCGCCGAGGCTATTCGCGATGCCGACGCGATTGTGCTGGGGCCAGGCAGCCTGTTCGAGAGCATTCTGCCCAACCTGTTGATCGATGAGCTGCGCGAGGCTCTCGCCAACAGCCCGGCGCGGAAGATCTACATCTGTAACCTTATGACCGAACCCGGACGCACCACCGGTTTCGGGGTCGCCGATCAAACGCCTGGGCGGCATCACCCCCGACTATGTGCTGGTGAATGCCCAGCGCATCGATCCTGAGATCTACCAGCTTTATGCGGCGGCCAACCAGTCGCCGGTGTACCTCGACCCTGAGGAGTACGAGGAGACCACCCTGCTGCCCGGCGGTAAGGTTACGCAACAGCAGGTCATGATCGAGGGCAGCGTGGTAATCGAGGCCGACCTGGCCTCATCGGTCATTCAGTACACTGCGTCGCTCAACAACCCGACGGAGAGTCGCGCCGTGCGCGTACTGCGCCACGATAGTCAGAAACTCGGCCATGCTATTCTTGAATTGATCCGGCGAACGTAGGCCCGGCTGGCTGGCTCCTCCGTACTGGTAATCCCTACAACTTATGACTATCATTGTCTTTGAAGATGAGCTGTGGCGTAACTTCGCCTCGCTGATCCAGGCTCGTCCGGTGTTTGAGATGCGCTGCGGCGCATTCTCTACGCGCGAGCGGGTCGCCGCGGTCGCAGGCGTGGCGCAGGCGAACCGGTGTGAGGCCCTGGGCCTGGGCCGGTCGTACCTGATGGGGTTCTACGGGCCGAAGGAAGGGATGGCGGCGTTCCTCCGCGTCGGGGAGGCGATTGTGCTGGTCAATGGCCGCGCGCTCGACCTGAGCTGGCTGGGGCAACTGCTTGCCGAGCCGCTCAATACAGTCTACCTCGCGGGCGCAACGCTGCTCGGCGCGCGCCTGTCGCCCGGGCTGGCCTCGGCGGTGCTCTACTTCCTGCGCGACCAGGCCGCGACCGATGCTCGCGACGAGCTGCTGCGCTTCGCCCGCGCGCGCGAGGTCGGTCCCGATGGGCCGCCCTTGCTGGTGCGCTACCCGTGGGATATGATCGCCCACTGTGGCGAGCAGTTGGTGCGCGACCTGCCCACCCTCCAGCAGCGCCTGCCGCTCTACAGCGGGGACGACCGGGAGGTTGTGGTGCGCGGCGAGCACATCTATGTGGCGCCTGACGCGCGTCTCGACGGGCCGCTGGTGCTCGATGCGCGTGATGGGCCGGTCTTTATTGATAGTGGCGCGCACATCGAACCGTTCAGCTTCATCCAGGGGCCGGTGTATATTGGCGCGGGCAGCCTGATCGCCAGCGCCCGCATCCGCGGTGAAACGGCGATCGGCCCGGTCTGCCGGGTTGGCGGCGAGGTGGAGGCCAGCATTATTCACGGTTACAGCAACAAGCATCACGATGGCTTCCTGGGTCACTCCTGGCTGGGCGAGTGGGTCAACATTGGCGCGATGACCACGAATAGCGACCTGAAGAACAACTACGGTCACATCCGGGTGGTGCTCGAGGGTCTGGGGCAGTTCGACAGCGGGTTGATCAAGCTGGGATGCTTTCTGGCCGATCACGTCAAACTTGGTATCGGGTTGCACCTTACCGGAGGCACAGTGATTGGCACCGGCAGCAATGTCTTTGGATTGCACAGCGCGCCCAAGAACGTGCCACATTTTACCTGGGGCGGTGAGGTCTTCCGCGAGTACCGCATTGACAGTATGATCAGCGTGGCGCGCACGGTGATGGGCCGGCGGAAGCGGCACCTGGCCCCGGAATACGAAGCAGTGCTGCGCGCGGCGTTTGAGCGCACCCGGCCGGGCCGCGGTGCCACGCCTCCCCCAACGCCCGAGAGTGAAGCTGCCCTGGCCCGCGCCGAGGCTGAGGCGGTGCGGGTATAGGGCACGACCATGACGAGCCTGCGCGATCTGCCCAGCGTTGATCGGCTCATCCTGGCTGCGCGCGCCGGGCTGGGCGACGCGGCGCCCCATGCCCTGGTGCGCGCAGCCGCCCGCGCCGAACTTGATGCGGCCCGCCGCACCCTCCAGGAGGGCGGGCCGTCCGCCCTGGAGAGCATATCCCTCGAGGCCCTGGCCCACAGGGTGCGCAGCAGAGTAGAACAGTTGCTGACACCCAGCCTGCGCCCGGTGATCAACGCCACCGGTGTGATTATCCAGACCAACCTGGGCCGCGCGCCGCTCAGCGCCGCAGCCCTGGCGGCCATGGCGGCGGTGGGATCGGGCTACTCAAACCTGGAGTACGATCTGGAGCGCGGCGAGCGGGGCAGCCGCGCTGTGCACCTGGAGCGCCTGCTGACCCACCTGAGCGGCGCCGAGGCCGCCATGGCGGTGAACAACAACGCCGCTGCTGTCTACCTGGCGCTGATCGCCCTGGCCGCCGGGCGCGAGGTGATCGTCTCGCGCGGGGAGGCGGTGGAGATCGGCGGCGGGTTTCGCATCCCCGATGTGCTGCGTCAGAGCGGCGCCACGCTGGTCGAGGTCGGCACCACCAACCGCACCTACGCCCGCGATTATGTGGCCGCAATCAGCGAGCGCACCGCCCTGCTGCTGCGGGTTCACAGTAGCAATTTTCGCCTGATCGGCTTCGTTCACCAGCCGACGCTGAGCGAACTGGCGGAGGTGGGCCGTGCCCACGGCGTACCCCTGCTCGATGACCTGGGCAGCGGCACGCTCCTCCCCACCCCCCCCTACGGCCTGGCGCCGGAACCGACGGTCCAGGAAAGTGTGGCCGCGGGGGCGGATCTGGTAACGTTCAGTGGCGATAAGCTGCTCGGCGGGCCACAGGCCGGCCTGATCGTGGGCCGGCGCGATCTGGTCGAGCGACTGCGCCGGCACCCCCTGGCCCGGGCGCTGCGCGTCGACAAGACCACCATTGCTGGCCTGGAGGCGACGCTGCAGAGCTACCTGCGAGGCCGCGCGACCGACGAGATTCCGGTGTGGCGCATGATTGCCGCGCCCCTCGAGCAGCTCCAGACGCGCGCCGCAGCCGTAGCGGCGGCGCTGCGCGCTGCGGGACTCCAGGCCGAAGTCGTCGCCTGCCAGAGTGCCGTGGGCGGCGGTTCGCTGCCAGGGGAAACCCTGCCCGGTGCAGGGGTGGCCATACTCCCCGGTCCACAAGGCGCCGAACGTTGCGCGGCGCGCCTGCGCCTCGGCACGCCGGCCATTGTGGCGCGTATCGTTGACGACTGGCTGCTGTTCGACCTGCGCACGGTCCTTGCCGAAGACGAACCGACACTCGTCCAGCGGGTGATCGCGGTCACGCGGGAAGGGTAGGGTGGAGGCGGGTATGACCGTGCACGGCATCCTCCTGGCCGCGGGGCGCTCGGCGCGCATGGGCCGCCCGAAGCAACTCCTGCCGTGGCAGGGGCGCCCGCTGGTGCGCCACGTGGCCGAAGTGGCCCTGGCGAGCCGCCTGGCGGGGGTGGTGGTGGTGCTGGGGGCCTATGCCGGGGAGGTGGCCCGGGCGCTCGATGGTCTCAACGGGTCGTTGCGGCAGGTGATGTGCGCGGAGTACGCAGGCGGGCAGGCAGCCTCGTTGCGCTGCGGCCTGGAGGCCCTGCCGGACAGCGTCAGGGCCGTCGTGGTGTTGCTGGTTGATCAGCCCCTCGTCACCCCGGTGCTGATCAACCGCCTGATCGCCGCCTTCGAGGCCGCGCCGGCAGCCGTGGCAGTGGTTCCACGCTACCAGGGGCAGCGGGGCACACCGGTGTTGCTGGCGGAACGCCTGTTCGCTGAGGTGCGCGCCCTGGAGGGCGACCTGGGGGCGCGTCCGCTGCTGGCACGCTACGCCGATGCGGTGCGCTGGCTCGATGTGGACGACCCCGCCGTGGTCGAGGACGTGGATACGCCGGAGGATTACGAACACGTGCTGCGTGAAGCAGGATAGGCGCCTTTCGGCGAGCAGGGGAGGGGTCCCGACATCCCCGCCCGCGGAGCGGGGTTGGAACGGCGCGGTCCACTGTAATGGCAGAGGGGTGGGGAAACCTGTGTTCCCCACCCCTCTGCCGTGAGATTTCCATGCGGTTGCGCCGCGCGACAACGAGATGAAAACCGGTGTCTTTTTTAGGAGGGCTGCGCCCTTGCACACCCTCCCATCAGGGAGGGCGTTCACATCAGAGCATCACCCGTTCAGGCGCCGAAGAAATTGCGGTTCTTCTCAATATAGCTCTTCCACTGTTCGGGCACCGAGTCGTCGGGGAAGATCGCCTCGACGGGGCACTCCGGCTCGCAGGCGCCACAGTCAATACACTCGTCAGGATTGATGTAGTACTGATCCTCACCCTCGTAGATGCAATCCACCGGGCAAACGGCTACACACGATGCATCCTTCGTACCGATACACGGCTCAGCGATGATGTAGGCCACGGCTCTACTCCTCTAGCCAGCTACGCGGTTGCGCCGGGCGGCGCTCCGTGAATGGTTGTTCAAAGACAGATTACTAATTTCGGCAGCGCCGATCTACTACTAAAGTCTCATTGCTTCGACTTGCGGCTGCAGGGCGTAGCCCTCCCAGGAACCAACCTGCCAGCGAGGAGAGTTTGGGAGGGCTGCGCCCTCCCGTGAAACCACCCCTTATCCGGCCCTCGCACCGGGCAGAAGAGGTTCGCGCTACTCCTCAACGACCCGAGCCAGACCGACAGGATCGAGCACAATGACCCGGCCGCGCTCGAGGCGCACCAGGCCCTCCTCGGCGAGGCGGCGCAGCGCCCGCCCGACGATCTCGCGCACGGTGCCGGTGCGTTCGGCCAGTTCCTGATGGGTCAATTCGGCCGCCCCTTCGCCGGCCTCGGCCAGCAACAGCCGGGCCAGACGGGCGCGCACCGAGCGAAAGGCTAGATCCTCCACCAGGGTCACCAGCTCGCGCAACTGCCCGGCCATGGCGCTCAGGGCGGCCAGGGCCAGGTCGGGATGGCGCCGGATCAGGGCCAGGAGATCCTCGCGGGGCAACAGCAGACAGACCACGGGACTCATCGCCCGGGCCGTGGTGGGGTTGGGGCCGCCGTCGAAGAGCGGCACGGGGTTGAAGTGCTCGCCAGCGCCGATCATCGCCAGCACCTGCTCGCGACCATCGGGCGCGGTGCGGGAGAGCCGCACGCGCCCGCGCAACACCATAAACAGGCCGGGCGCCGGCTCGCCTTCGAGCATGATGTGCTGGCCCGGACGGAAGCTGCACCGGCGCACCCGCCGCGCCGTGTCGGCAAGGGTGGGCGCGTCGAGGCTCGCAAACAGGGCAATGGAACGGAGATCTTCTATGGTCACCATGATGCCCATGATACACGAGAAACGACCCTGAC
>JBDNDG010000260.1:0-6505 GCA_046719255.1 Chloroflexaceae bacterium | reverse complement strand
GGTGCATCGCGTGCGCGAGCGTGATGACAATCGCCTGACCCTCACCCTGCACAGCCTGCCCGAGGCGCGGCGCACGCTCCCGCTACGCCGTTGCGCTGTGCAGGTGCGCGACCGTCTCGATCAGCGGCTGGTTCGGGGGCAGAGCGTGGCCTGGGGGCGGGTGATGGTGGATGAGGAGGTGTATGGTTTTCGGCAGGTTAGCCCGGGCGCCGCGATGGAGGAGCAGCACTTTGCCCAACCCCTGGCGGCGCGCTGGAGCGCGCCAGCGCTGTGGATCGATCTGCCGATGGCGCTGAATGCCGAGGGGCAACTGGTAGGCTGGTCACTGGTGGCCGCGCTTCCCCTGCTGACCCTGGCCGGCACGAGTGATGTGGTGCCTGCCTACGACGCCGAAGCGCAGCGGATCTACTTCGTGGATGCCCAACCGGGGGGCAATGGTCTTGCCGTCTGGCTCTTCGAGGCCCTCGAAAGTGTACTGCCCACGGCCTACGCCGTGGCGCTCGACGGGCGCGCTGATCCCCTGCTGAAGCCGCTGGCCCGCGCCGATATGGACTGGATGCTTGCGCTGCTCGGCGGGGTGGCCGCGGCGCCAGTTGACCGGAACCGGGAGCTGGTGATGCCCGAGCCAGCGCCCCTGCGGCGCGAGGCGCCCCGGCAGGAAGGACCCCGCGCCGCGCCGCCGCCGGTGGATGCGCCGGTGGCCCGGGGCGAGCCGCCGGCCCCACCGCCGGAGAAGGCTCCACCCCGACGCAAGGCGGCCCGCGCCACCGCGCCGCGTGGGTCGGCGCCCGGGGGACTGGATCGGCAGCCTTCCGCGCGCCCGCGCCCGGAGCCGGCCACCCCGAAGCGCGAGGACCGTCCGGCGCAGCGCGAGGCGTCCGCCTCGCCACCCCCACCAGCAGCGCCCGAAGAACCGGGCAAGCCTGCGCCGCCGGAGAGCGTCCCCGGCCAGACCGTGCCCCCACCGGGACCGGCTGACCCCGTGGAACTGGTGGCGCGTCTGCGCGCGCAGCGCATGCAGCGCCAGCGAGGAGACCCAACCCCGGCGCCGAAGCCGGCAACCGGCGGCGAGCCGCGCTTCCGCCCCGGCGACAGCATCGTCTGCGTGCCCCACGGTCGTGGCACGGTCGTATCGAGCCGGGCTGAAAACGGGCGCGAAATCCTGCGGGTACACTTCGCGGGCCTCGGCGAGGTGCTGGTTGACGCCTCGGTGAACGCGGTGCGTCTGGCCGGAGACGATGCTCCGGGGGAGGCGTAGCCGCCGGCTGGCCGTGCTGACCAGTTCGGCGAGCACCTGTTCCAGGGCCTGTTCCGCGATGTTCGCAATCTTCGCGCCTCTGGGGTACGTTTTTGCACCCTGCTCGTGCACGAAGCGGCAAGAAGCCCTATAATGCCCATGACACCCCGCGTGATCGTTGCGAAGCTCCAGGGGCGTGCGGGCTTGTGGCAACCCCTTCGCCTGCTCCGAAAGCTGTGTCGAAGATGAGGAGATGATGATGGACCGCCAGCAACTCCTAGTGCAGGACTGGATGACCAGAGATCCTCTGACGGTAGAGCCGGACACCTCTGCAGTCGAGGCGTATGAGCGGATGCGGCAGCGTAAGATCCACCGTCTGCCCGTGGTTGCGGGCGGGCGGCTGGTGGGGATCGTGACACGCAGCGATATCGAGGGCACGGGTTCGTTCCAGCGCACCGAGGCAGGCTGGCACGAGGCGCGTTTCGCCCTGGCCGGCACGGTCGTTGAAGAGGTAATGACGCGCGATCCAATTGCGGTGACCGTGACGACGCCGGTGCGCGACGCGGTAGCGCTGATGCTTCAGCATCATCTCAGCGGGTTGCCGGTGGTGGAGAATGACCGGCTGGTGGGGATCATCACCGAGACGGATATATTCCGGCTGGTACTGGATCGGTGCCTGGCCGAAGGATGACGAAAGGGGGAACGCGGGTTTTCCCACCTGCGGTTCGACCGGCGCATCGCCTGCGGTAAGCTGATCGAACCGCACCCCTGCCCGGGGGAGGGTTTGGGAGAGCGAAGTCCTCCCAAACCCTCCACGTTCAAGCTGGCAGGGTGCGGCGTAGCCGCGCGGTCAGCTCGTGCAGCCTTCAACTGATTTCCAGCAGCAACTCGTGGAGCTTGACCACCTGCCCTGCGCTGACGTGCAGATCGCTGACGGTGCCGGCGCGCGGGGCCTGAATCTCATTCTCCATCTTCATCGCTTCCAGCACCACCACCGGCTGACCAACCTGGACAGGTTGGCCGGGTTCCACCAGCACGCGAACAATGCGTCCGGGAATCGGTGCCTTGACGCGCCCATCGCCGCTGCGGGGCCGGGACACCGTGGCTTCAAGGTCGCGCACCTGGATCTGGTAGCGCCCCTGGGGGGTGTCAATCCAGCGCAGGTCCGTATCAACACTGAGTTCATAGGGGTGGGTGCCGACCACTGCCCACTCGATGGCCTCTGGCCCGGCCAGCGACGAGACGCTGATGGTCAGCGGCGCGCCGTCAATGGTAATGTTGACCGGCTCATCGTGTCTGGGCAGGGCGCCCACCTCGACCACGAATTCGTGGCCCTCGACGGTTACGTGCAGCTTGCTCATTGCGGGAGCCTCCTGCTATCGCGGTGCCAGCCGGTGGTGAAATCGGGCGGCGTGATGGGGCGGGCAGCCTGGGCGCGGGCCAGGAAGGCCAGCGCGGCAACGGCGGCCAGGTCGCGCAGGCTTTCGCTATCGGGGCGCGCCGCGGATTCCAGGCGCCGGTGGCTGAAGTTGGAGTCGTAGGCGCCCGCAATGAAATCGGGGTCACTCACCATTTGCCGCAGCATACTGATATTGGTATTGATCCCCGTAACGGCGAACTCGGCGAGGGCGCGGCGGAGGCGATGCAGGGCCTCTTCGCGGTTAGCCCCCCAGACGGCGAGCTTGGCGAAGAGCGACTCGTAGCGCACCGAGACTTCGGCCCCACTGAAGGCGTAGGTATCCACCCGCACATTGGGGCCACCCGGCACGCGCAGCATACCGATGCGCCCGGGACTGGGCAGGTAGTCGCGCCAGGGGTCCTCGGCATTAATGCGGCAGAGGAAGGCGGTGCCAGCGATGCGCACGTCGTCCTGGCTGAAGCCCAGGGGCTGCCCGGCGGCCAGGCGGATCTGCTCGCGCACTGCATCAATGCGGGTGACCATCTCGGTGGCGGGATGTTCGACCTGCAGGCGCGGCTTCACTTCGGTGAAGTAGTACTGGCCATCGGTGTCAACGACGAACTCAACCGTGCAGGCCCCGCGGCAACCAAAGAGGCGCGCGATCTCCACCGCCGCGCCGCGCACGGCCGCGCGTTGAGCCGGCGTGAGGCCTGGCGCGGGAGCCTCGGCGATCACCTTACGCTTGTTGCGCTGGATGGTGCTATCGCGCTCGCCCATATGGACCAGGGCGCCGTAATTGTCGGCCAGGAGGGGCACCTCGATGTAGCGCGAGGGAAGCACTGCGACCTCGAGGTAGACACGCGGATTGCCAAAGACGGCCTGAGCAGCGGCAGCGGCCTCGCGTACCACCTCGAGCAGCCGTGCCGGCTCTCGCACGAGTTGGGTGCCGCGTCCCCGGCCTCCCGACCAGGGCTTGACGATCACCGGGTAGCCCAGGCGCTCGGCCTCGGCGTGGAGCGCATCGGCCTCGTCGGGCGTGAAGGCGCGGCTCGAGGCGGTGACGGTAGAGAAGCCGGCCTGGCGCACCCGCTCGAGCGCGGCGATCTTATTCGTGGTCAGTTCGAGGCACGCGCTGCCTGGCCCGATGACCACGATCCCCTCGTCTTCGCAGGTGCGTGTAAACTCAAGATGCTCGGCGAGGTAGCCGTAGCCTGGATGGACAGCATCGGCGCCGGATTGCCGGGCCAGGGCGATCACCAGGTCCGGGTCGCGGTAACTGGCCGGTGGTTCGACCAGGTAGGCCTCGTCGGCCAGGTGCACGTAGAGCGCGCCGCGGTCTTCCGGCTCGTAGAGCGCCACTGCGGGGATCCCCAGGTCGCGGCAGGCGCGCACGACGCGAACAGCAGGCTCGCCCCGATTAGCGATAAGCACTTTTTTGAACATGGGTTCACCTTCTCTGACGCCAGGCGACTGGCCCGGAGCGTCGGCTGTCGCGCCTCACATCGGCGAGATCCCGTGTTTCTTCGGCACGTGCCGCTCGCGCTTGGAGAGCGTTACGTGGAGGGCGCGGATAAGCACCCGGCGACTGTCGCGCGGCTCGATCACATCATCAATCAGGCCTCGCGCGGCGGCAACGTAGGGGTTGTTGAACTTTTCCTGATACTCATCGATCAACTCCTTGCGTCGCGCCTCGGGATCGGGAGCCGCCTTGACCTCATTACGGAAGAGGATGTTGACGGCGCCAGCCGCGCCCATCACTGCCAGTTCGGCATTGGGCCAGGCGTAGAGGAGGTCGCCGCGCAGGCCCTTGCTGCTCATCACGCAGTAGGCCCCGCCGTAGCTCTTTCGCAGGATGATCATCAGCTTGGGCACGGTCGCCTCAGAGTAGGCGTAGATCAGCCGCGCCCCGTTGCGAATGATTCCCCCGTACTCCTGGCTGGTGCCCGGCAGGAAGCCCGGCACATCTTGCAGGGTAATGATCGGCACATTGTAGGTATCGCAGATGCGGATAAAGTGCGCTGCCTTGATGCTGGCCTTGATATCAATCGTGCCGGCCAGCACCTGGGGCTGGTTGGCCACAATGCCCACCACGTAGCCGTCGAGGCGCGCGAAGCCCACAACCATATTCTGCGCCCAGAGTTCGTGGACCTCGAGGAAGCGCCCGTCGTCCACGATGCTGGCAATCACCTGACGCACATCGTAGGGCTTCTGTGGGTCCACCGGAACGATATGCTCCAGCTCGGGGCAGCGGCGGTCCGGGTCATCGCGTGGGGGGACGTAGGGCGGGTCGTTGACATTGTTGGAGGGCAGGTAGCTCAACAGGTCACGCACCTTTTGCAGGCACTCGCGGTCGTCGGTAGCCAGGAAGTGGGCCACACCGCTCTCGGTCGCATGCACGCGCCCGCCGCCGAGCTCCTCCTGGCTAACGTTCTCCTGCATCACCGACTTCACCACCTCCGGGCCGGTGATGAACATATAGCTGTTCTCAGTCATGAAGATGAAATCGGTGAGGCCGGGCGAGTAGACCGCGCCCCCGGCGCAGGGGCCGAGAATGACCGAGATCTGCGGGATGACGCCGGAGGCTTCGCAGTTGGTATCGAAGATCCGCGCGTAGCCGGCCAGGCTATCCACGCCTTCCTGAATACGGGCGCCGCCCGAGTCGTTGAGGGCGACAAAGGGGCAGCCGTAGGCCAGGGCCATACGCATAGCCTTGACGATCTTATTGGCGTGCATCTCGCCGAGCGAGCCGCCCATCACACTCGCGTCCTGAGCCGCGACGAAGACCTGCCGGCCGTTGACCAGTCCAAAACCGGTGACTACGCCATCGCCATAGCGTGAGCCTTTGCCGCCCATATAGTGCTCGTAGCGCGGCATCACCAGCGTATCAATTTCGTTGAAGCTATCGGGGTCAAAGAGAAGGGCGATGCGCTCGCGAGCGGTGAGCCGGCCCTTCTGGTGTTGCGCTTCGGCATCCTTCGGCGTCCCAGCAGCGATGGCCTTCCGTTCGCGGAGTTTCCGTACGTAGTCTTCCATCTCCATCGGGCTCTTCCCCTTCGCAATGCGCTACGCAGCTCCCACGGCCAGCGTGAGCACATAGCCTTCAGACACGCGCCACCAGCCGCGGAGCGGCGGGGCCTCCAGGATCGGATCACAGGACAGCGTAACCGTGGCCCATGCGCCCCCGCCGGGGGGCGCCATGCGGCACTCGACGCGCCGGGTATCAACGCTCAGGCCCAGGCGCAGGGCCTTGAGCGCGGCCTCTTTGGCGCTCCAGATGGCCGTAATCAGCATCTCGCGTTGTTCGGGTGGCGTGGCCGCAACCGCCGCGCGCTCGGCAGGGGTGAAGTAGTCGCCGGCAAAGGCGGGGTGGCGCGGCGCCACCTGTTCAATATCCGCGCCAATGGCCGGTGTACGCGCCAGCGCGCAGAAGGCGCGGCCCCGGCTATGGCTGATGGTCAGGTGCCAGCCGGTCAGGGCCGCCTGCAACTCCGGCCGGCTGACGCTGATGGTCGGCGCGCCGCTGGGCGCGGCCAGGATCTGCAGGTCGCGCAGGTCGCAGGTGAGGCCCGCGCCGGCCAGGTGACGCTGGATGAGGCGCCGGGCGGTCCAGCGCCCCAGCAGCCACTCGCGGCGGCGCTTCTCCACCCGCAGGGCGGCCAGACGCTCCTGCTCCGGCAGGCTTAACCACGCCGCCGGAGCCAGTGCTGGAAGATCACGTTCGGTCTGAGTGAGCCAGGTGATCATCTCTGGTGTTTGAGCCGTAGCATTGGCTGTACCGCTGCTACGGCCCAACAGGTGGTTCTGGGGGCGGGGTGCGGGGAGGGCAACGCCCACCCCCCGGACCTCACCCGTCACCAACGAGGTTCGGA
>JBDNDG010000026.1:0-21257 GCA_046719255.1 Chloroflexaceae bacterium | reverse complement strand
GTCGCGGCGCGATCAGCGCTGGAGCAACGACCGCGTCCGGCGGTGGGGTGTGGGGCTTGCCCCACCGACGTTGCATCAGCCCTGGCGGCGCAACATGTCGGCGAGGCGGTGGCGCAGGGAGCGCTGGTGCCAGTTCACGCGCCAGAGCAGGCGCTGGATGATCTGGGCATCGTAAGCCTGGCGGGCATTGCGCCAGGCATCGAGGGGGTCAAACAACCCGCGTCCTTCTTCATCGAAGCTATTGGCGACGTAGAGGATCACGGCATCGTTAACGTCGCGGGGGATGCTGGCGCCCCCTTCGACCAGGAGGCGCACCACTTCGGCTGAGGGGCCGAGCCGGCACGGCCAGTTGGGGCCGAGAATGGCGGCGAGCCGGGCACGAGCCTTGCGAGGGTCGTGGCAAACGGCGCGGAGCATCACCCGTTGCAGGCCCACGGGCGGCAGGGGGATGGCGGGGATGGCAGGCGCGCGCCGCAGGTCGGGGCTGAACTCGATCTGGCCGGCGTGCTGGAGCCCCTCCAGTTCAAGGGTGGTCGCGCCTCGCGGAACGTGCATCGTCGCGGTGATGAAGCAATTCGGTGGTACCGGGGGCTGTTCGGTCACCGGCACGCCGGGAAGCGCAAGGTAGCGTTCTCCGTGGCGGCCGGGGCGCAGCAGCCGATTGAGGTACAGGTCCAGCTCATCGGTAGTCAGGCCCTTCAGCAGCACCAGATAGACCTTGCCGCTATTTTCAGGGGCGGCGGCCTCGTGAAGGGCCTCGAGGTACTGGCTGACGCTGAAGCGCTCGTGAATGCCGCGGTAGTACGTGCTCTGGCTGTAGCGTCGCGCCCAGCGATCCGAGCCAATCGTGATCACCTGCCCACTCTCGTGTCCGACCAGTGCCGCGGCGAAACCGGCGGCCAGGGCTGCCCTACCCGCGCCTTCGCGCCCGGTGAGGACGACGAAGGGGTTGGTTTTGAGCGTGACGTAGTAATTGATCAGGAGGGGCCGAGGGAAGTGGTCGCCGAGGGTTGTAACGAGGTGGTGAACCAGGTGCTGCTCCCCGTTACCGGCCAGTCGGGCGCGGTAAGCGGGTGTGCTCGCCAGAGGATCTCCTGTCACGTGGCCCCCATTGGCCGTGCCGGCGGCAGCGTTGCCAGCGGCAGTGGAGTTATAGGCGATCATAGAGCCTTCCGCTTGCAAGGTTCGCCAGCTACGGCGCTGGCGCCACGGTCAGTCCTGCGCTGGTGGGCGGAGGCCGGCTGGAGCTACGCCGTTCGCGCGCTGCAGCACCCCCCGCCGCAGCAACCGCCACCCGATGCGCTTGCTGGAGCCTCGCTGTGCGCCGCGCCGCTCCGGGTCGCCGTGGCGAAGAGCGACAGGCGTCGCTGGATCTGGACGCTCTGGCAGTGGGGGCAGGTCACATCGGCATCGTCCTGGTCCATCCGGCGCAGGCGGTCGAAGCGGCTTTCACAGGCAAGACAGCGGTACTCGTACATCGGCATGGCACTACCTCGATGGTGAGGGGAGAGAAACAGACATGGACACACACGCGGATTATACCATGGCGGTGTGAACGCTGGCTACATGCAAACCGTGCCCCTCCCCTCAGGGAGGGTTGGGTAGGGCGCAACCCTCCCGGGAACAAATGCTGTTCATTCTGGCGTGGTGTGGCGAAGCCGCATGGGGGCTCAATAACCATACTTGGCCCAGAAGGCCTGCTCGTGTTCCCTGGCAGCGCGCTCGATCAGCGACTCGCTGATCATGTTCAAACGCACCAGGATCTGCCCCAGGCTGAGGCGCTGGTTCTTCTGATCGAGGCGGAGTTGTTCGGCCAGGGCCAGTTCAAGCTGCTGTGGGGTAATGTAGTTCTGTTCCACCAGATACTCGCCAAGCACCTGTGGAGCAATGCGTAGCCGGCTGCGTTCCTGCTGCTGAATGATCAGCGCATGGGCGAGCTTGCTCGGCGTGATCATGCCCTGGCGGAGCAGTAACTGCCCGAGCCGCCGATCCGTGGTGATCGGGGTGCCAGTCTGTTGGGTGCGCAGCACCTCCCGCAGTTCTGCCGGCGAAATCGCGCCCATTGAAACAAGAATGTCGCCCAGCAGCCGCGCCCGGGGCTGTTCATGGAAATGCGAGGTTTTAACGTCTGAGAGAAGACGCAGGGTGCGTATCTCATTGAGCCGGGTAATGGCCGCCCGATTATCGGGTTCGACCACCAGCACGGCTTCGAGGTAGGCGACTTGAATGTCTTCATTTTCCGGCGCCAGCACTGCGGCACGCTCGAGGCAGTCGCGACGCTGGCGCACATCCGTTACCAACTGACTCAGTGCCAGCCATGCGTCGAGACACTGGTAGCCTTCGAGCAGGTGTGCCCGCAGCGCAGCCAGGCTGCTCCGATTGGCGTTGACAACCGGGCAAGGGTTAGGGCACTGTTTCATCGCGAACGTTCCTCGGTATGAACCAGTAACTCGCTGAGAGGGTATAAATAATTGGATTCCTATTATACTACGCCAGGCAAACATGCTGATATGACCTCGGGGAACCCGGGGTTCCGTACCCGAGGGGAGCCGGGGGGGGTGAGGAGGTGAAGCCGTGGCCCCAAAAAATCTACCCGTGAAACGGAGGGTTTGGGGCGTTCCTCCGCCTTCGCATTGGCTCAGATGTTCTATCCGTACCTGAAGTCGGGTGGCAGGGGGGCCGGCGACGGGCGCCAGTGATCGGGGGCCGGCCCGGTCACCACGCGCAGCGGTAGATGGTCAGCGGTGTGGGATAACGCGGATCGGGAAATTCGGCTACCCCTACGCAACGGGCCGCAAGGTCCGGGTCGTTGCTGACGAGGGGCATGGCGGCTTCCTGGTTCACCAGATATGCGGGCCGGTAGGCCGCCACGGCCCGGCGCGCCGCCGCTTCGTAGCCTCCCCCCGCCTCGAAGGTTCGGGCCACCTCGGGCTGGATCAGCCCGGCGAAGTCTACCATTGGACGGCCACTGTAGTAGCCGATGACGCCAACTTCGAGGGCGCCAACGCGGTCGTCAGAGGTGGTACTGGAGGCCAGCCACTGACCGGCAGCGCGGTAGAGTGGCAGACGAGGGTCGGGATGGCTCGCCATCCGGGCCAGCGCCAGGCCCTGGGCCGCCAGAATCATGCCAACCAGGGTACTGACGACGATGGCGCTGGCCCACGCTCTCCGCCACGGGCGCAGCCAGGCGACCAGGGCCTCGGCTCCCAGCGCGGCGGTGGTGATCAGGGCCAGGGCAGCCGGGCCGTAGTACCAGAAGTAGGCGGTGACGCCGAGCAGGCCGTATGCCAGGGCGTGCAGGCCGCCCCACACCAGCGGCAGGAGCAGCGGGCCCCGCCGCCATAACCCTATCATCAGCCCCGGCGGCACCAGGCCGAGCAGAGGCCAGAACAGGGGACGTTGCGCCAGTCCGGCGAGTTGCTGGCCCAGGCCGGCCAGGTAGCTGCGGCTGCCGGGGATGTGGGCCTGGCTGCGTTTGACACCCAGTGTCGCCGGCAATGGCGTGCCAAAATAGATCCAGGCCACGCCGAGGAAGGGTGCCACGATGAGCAGATAGGCGCCGCTGAAGCGCAGCAGGGGAGGAATGCGCCCCACCCACCTGCCCGCCGGAGAGGCTTGCGGGGCGGCTGTCCCGTCGTTGGGCAAAGGGGACGGCTTCCGGGGATGCTCTCCTGACGACTCGCGAGCTGCGCCTGGAGTATCAATCCCGTGAGCGGAGAGCCTGGCAGGCGAGGCCGGCCCGTCCCGTCGCAGCTTCGCTCTGGCAGCCTCCAGCAGCAGGGCAGATCCGCCAATGACCGCGGCCAGGGCCGCATCGGCGCGCGTGAGGGTCGCCCCGGCCAGAAGCAGACCGGCTGCAGCAGGGTAGCCCGCCGCCAGTGCCACGAAGCCCCAGAGGGTCAGGGCCATGAAGAACGCCGTCTCCGCCCCGAGGGTCAGCACCAGGTACGGGCTGAGCGGGTAGAGGAGGGCGGCCACTCCGCCGGCGACCGGCATTCCCGCCAGGCTCCCCAGCCGCCACAGGGCCAGTGCTCCCGCTCCCAGGCTGACACAGCCGATCAGGTTGCTGATCAGCGGAACATCCAACCCCGGAGCGGCAAAAGGGGCCAGCAGCAGCGCGTAGAGGGGGGCAGTGGTGCTCAACACGCGCTCGCCGGGGTTGTAGACGAAGCCCTGGCCCGCGGCCAGGTTCACGGCGTAGCGGTAGGTGATGTAGGGGTCGTCGAAGCCGTAGGCGTGGAAGATGGCAAAGAGGAGGATCGGCGCCACCAGCGACCAGCCGAGGATCAGCAGGCTGGCCCGGTGGAGCGCGGGGGCGCCGGGGTAAGCGGGCGCTGGCGCGGGGAGGCGAGCAGGCGCTGGCGCGAGGGGATAACGGGGTTTCACCTGCACGCCTCCCTACCTCCAGGCTCCTGGAGCCCATACCCTTTAACCAGATGGCGCGAGCAGCGCCTTATGTGACTACTGGCTCTAGACCGGATGCAGTCCTGGAAACTCCAGCCCCGCCGTTTCATTGAGGCCGAGCATGAGGTTCATACACTGCACCGCGCTGCCGGCGGCGCCTTTCATCAGATTATCGAGGGCGCAGATGCTCACTATCCGGCCCGTGGCGGTATCGAGGGCGAAGCCAATGTCGGCGTAATTGCTGCCGGCGAGGATCTTCGGCTCGGGGAAACGATAGATCCCCTGCCGCTCCTTAACGATCCGCACAAACGGCTCATCGCGCGCAAAGGTGCGGTAGGCCTGCCACAGATCTTTCTCCGTCACCGGGTGGGCAGCAAAAACGTGCGCCGTTGCCAGGGCGCCCCGCACCAGTTCAACCGAGGTGATTGACAGATGGACGTTGTGCAACCCGGTCACCTGCTCGACTTCAGCGGTGTGGCGATGGCCCACCGGAGCAAATGAGCGCACCGCACCCGCGCGCTCGGGGTGGTGGCTGCTTTCCGAGGCGCCTGCCCCACCCTCCGACGAACCGACCTTGACTTCGACGATCACCGGCTGCTGCGGGTCCACCAGCCCGGCGCGCACCAGCGGCAACAGGGCCAGGTTGGTGGCCGTAGCGTTGCAGCCCACTCCGCTGGCGTAGCGCGCCTCGCGCAGGGCCGGGCGGCTGACCTCGGGCAGCCCGTACACGAAGCGGTCGAGCCACTCAGGGGCGGGGTGCTCCTCGCCGTACCAGCGGGTGTAGGCCGCCGGGTCGCGCAGCCGGAAATCGGCCGAGCAGTCTATGATCCGCCCGGCTAGCTCCGCGTAGCGGGTGAAGCTACGCGCCGCTTCGCCGTGGGGTAACGCCAGGAACAACACGTCGCACGGATCCAACCGATCCGGATGCACAAACTGGAGGCTCGTCCGCCCGCGCAGATTGGGGTGCACCTGGTAGAGGTAGCGCCCAGCGTTGCGCCCACTGGTGGCCTGGGCCACCTCCACCGCGGGGTGCCAGAGCAAGAGCCGCAGCAGCTCGCCCCCTACGTAGCCACTCGCGCCCACGACGGAAACCCGGATACTCATGGTTCTCCTGTTGGCCAGGGCCTTGACCCGGCCCGTGCTCTGGCCCTACCTGCGGCCCACGTCCAGCACATAATCAATGATCCGCGCCGGGATATCCACCCCGGTTGTTTCGATCGAGTTGCGAAACTCCATGGTGTAGTTTACCTCATTCACCAGCACCCGCCCGTCGCGGGTCTCGAGCAGGTCGATTGCCACCACCCCGCCACCGACGGCATGGGCCGCGCGCACGCTCAGGTCGGCCAGTTCGGGGGTTACCGGACAGGGGCTGGCGATGCCGCCGCGGGCGGTGTTGGTGATCCAGTGCTCGCTGGTGCGGTAGATGGCGGCGATACACTCGTCGCCGATGACAAACGAGCGAATATCGCGCCCGGGCTTGTCAATATACTCCTGGATGTAAAAAATCGAGTGCTGGTAGTTGCCGAGCACATCGCGATGCTCGAGAATGGCCTCGGCGGCGTCGCGGTCGTTGATTTTACTCACCATGCGCCCCCAGGAGCCGATCACCGGCTTGAGCACGACCGGGTAGCCCAGTTGCTCCATCGCTTCAAGGGCGCTCTCCGGGGTGAAGGCCAGCAGGCAGCGCGGGG
The DNA here is from genome assembly GCA_046719255.1 of Chloroflexaceae bacterium. Lineage (GTDB taxonomy): Bacteria > Chloroflexota > Chloroflexia > Chloroflexales > Chloroflexaceae > JACAEO01. The sequence continues at coordinate 15,162 of JBDNDG010000026.1, read as the reverse complement.
TGGGCACCTCGGCGTGCACCAGGGCCTGGGTGGTGAGGAACTTGTCGCCGCAGGTCAGCGCCACGTGGTAGCTGTTCACCGTCGGCACTCCGGCGTCGTTCATGATCTTCAACATGTACAGCGCCCGGCTGTGCTGGATCGAACGCTCCAGCACCACATCGAAGGGGTATTCGCGCTGGTGCAGGTTGAAGATCTGCTCACGGTCGTCGATCTTCTCGTAATCGAGACCACGACGCTCCAGCTCGGTAAAGAGTAGTTTCTCCTCGGCGCGAATGCGCGAGCAGAGAACACCGATACGCATACGTTGCTCCTCTATTCGCCCCAGTCCTCCTCGACCTCCGGGGCCAGGGCCAGGGTGGGCGGGTTCAGGCTGACAACTTCGAGTTCGGCGCCACACTCGGGACAGACAATGATCTCACTCTCCATGGTGTCTTCGGGGAGGGTGATTTCGGCGCCGCATTCGGGACAGGTGGCAATCATTCGGGATGTTCCTTTCGTTGTGATCTACACTGCAGGCGCCTGTGCGGTTGCGCCGCACAAGGCCAGAATGAACATATTTGTTCCTGGGAGGCCGCAGCCCTCCATACCCTCCCCTCAGGAAGGGGCGTGGGGAAACCCGGTTTCCCCATATGGTCACGTTAGCGATGACTATAGTCGCGCAAGCACGGCCTCTGTAACATCGGTGGTCCGCGCCGTGCCGCCCAGATCGGGCGTGTGGGGACCGTTGCGCAGCACATCGGCGATAGCGGCGCGCAGGCGCGCGGTCGGCAGGCCCCGCCATTCCAGCAGCATCGCCACACACGTGATTGCGGCCAGGGGGTTAGCCATTCCCCGGCCGGCGATATCTGGCGCTGCGCCGTGTACCGGCTCGAACAGCGCCCGCCCGTCACCCAGGTTCGCCGAGGCGGCCAATCCCAGGCCCCCGCCGTGTATGCAGGCCACATCGGAGAGAATGTCGCCAAACATGTTGGTGGTGACCAGCACATCGAAGCGCTCGGGTGTCTGGGCCAGACGCATCGCTGCCACATCCACCAGCATCTCCTCCAGGGCAACTTCGGGGCAGTCGTGGGCCACGGCCAGAACAGTCTCGCGGAACAGGCCGTCGCTGACGCGCAACACATTGGCCTTGTGTACGACCGTAACGCGCCCGGGCCGCCCGAGAGCGGCAGCGCGGCGGCGCGCCAGGTCAAAGGCGGTATGGGCGATGCGGGCGCTGGCCCGTCGGGTGATCACCCGCTCGGCGATGGCCGTCGCGCCGTCGTCCTCGAGCCGCTCGCGCCCGGTGTAGAGATCTTCGGTATTTTCGCGGACGATGACCAGATCGACGGTTCGCCGCGCGTCAGCGCCGCTGACCGGGCGAATATTGGCGTACAGGTCGAGGTCGCGGCGCAATTGCACAATCGGGCTGCGGTAGCCAGGTACGGCGTGACTGGGCGAGGCCACGGCGCCGAAGAGTATGGCATCGGCGGCTCGCGCTGCCATCAGCGTCGCCGCGGGCAGCGCGACGCCGTGCCGCTCAAAGGTGCCCCAGCCGGCTTCGGCCTCCTCGATGGCCGCCTCGGGAACCAGGGCGCGCAACACCTGCGCGGCGGCGCCGATCACCTCCGGGCCGATCCCATCGCCGGGAATGATGCAGATTCGCATTCTATCGTCCTTGCGTCGGCAGACAACAATGCAAAGCGATGTTCCTGGGAGGGCTGCTCCCTCCTCCACCCTTCCCTCAGGGAGGGGCATGGGAAAACCCGGTTTCCCCATCTGTTCATATCAGCCGTCCATGCGGCTGCGCCGCACAACGCCAGAATGAACATAGTTGTTCTGGGAGGGCGTCGCCCTCCCACACCCTCCCTGCTGGCGGGTTGTTTGTTTGGGAGGGCGACGCCCTCCCACACCCTCCCGCGCGCGGGCTCTGTTCACGTTAGCTCTCACCGGGGAACCGTCCATACATGCGATAGAACGGCACGATCCCCCCCGCGGCCCAGACCTCGCGCAGGAAGGCCGGAGGCGGCGGCAACTGGATCGTGCGCCCATCATCGGTATGGATGCGTCCCTGCTCCAGGTCCAGTTCCACCTCCTGGCCATCGCGCAGTTCGCCGGTAAGATCGGCAGTAAAGCAAGGAATGCCGAGGTTGAGGGCGTTGCGAAAGAAGATGCGGGCAAACAGTGGCGCGATGATTGCACCGATGCCGACCATGCGCAGCGCCAGGGGCGCGTACTCGCGGGAACTTCCGCAGCCGAAGTTGTTCCCGGCCACGATGATGTCTCCTCGACGCACATTGGCGGCAAACTCGGGACGATGTTCGATGAACGGGTACTTGCGCAGATCGTCCTCGTTCTTCAGCATGTACGGCGCGTAGCGCCCCGGAACGATCTGATCGGTATTGATGTCGGCGCCAAATATCCAGACACGGGCCATAGGTGTACTCCGTGGTTCAGCGTCAGCATCTCTGCGGCATCGCCGCACAACGACGCGGTGCAAAGAGGTTTTCCGGGAGCGCTGGGCCCTGCCCGACCCGGCCTGCGGGCTTGCGTGGCTACCCCGATTCTGAACCCATACGTCAGGCAGGGCAAGCCGGGTTGCCCGCTTACGGCTCGGCGTAGCGCATATCAACCACCTCCTGCGGATGGGTAATGTACCCCGTCAGCGCAGTTGCCGCGGCAACTTCGGGGGAGGCCAGGTAGATCCGCGCCTCGGGGCTGCCCATGCGCCCACGGAAGTTGCGATTGCCGGTGAACAGGCAGACCTCGCCGGGCGCAAGCACGCCCATGTGGCGTCCAATGCATGCACCGCACCCCGGGGTACCGATGGTCGCACCGGCGGCCAGCAGGGTTGCCAGGGTGCCATCCTCGGCGGCCAGTTGCAGCGCCTGGGCGCTCGCCGGCACCACCAGCATACGCACGCCGGGAGCCAGGCGCCGCCCACGCAGGATGCGCGCCGCGGCAGCCATATCCTCGTAGTGGCCGTTGGTACACGTGCCCAGGTAGACCACATCCACCGCGACGCGGCCCAGGTCGCGCAGGTCGGTCACGTTGTCCACCGTATGCGGCGCGCTGACCTGTGGCTCCAGGTCGTCGAGGTCAATTTCGACCACGCGGCTGTAGCGGGCGCCCTCCTCGACGCGCAGCCACTCCGGGATCGTTTGCAACAGGCCGGTGGGTGGTACGATGCCGGCCTTCGCGCCGACCTCGATGGACAGGGTGGCCAGGGTCATCCGCTCCATCACGCTGAGGAACTCGACTCCGTGCCACTCGACAGCGGCATAGGTGGCCCCGTCGGCGCGAAGCAGGCGCGCGGCCTTGAGCGCCAGGTCCTTGGCGCTCACACCGGGGCGAAAGCGGCCCCGGGCGCGCACCAGCACCGTCTCGGGCACGCGGAACCAGGTGCGACCGGTGGCGGCGGCCAGGGCGATGTCGGTGGTGCCCATACCGGTGCCGAAGGCGCCTACGCAGCCGTAGGCCGTAGAATGGCTATCGCTACCCACGATGACCATGCCAGGGCGTGCCAGGCCCTCCTCCACCAGCACCGGGTGCGAAATGCCGCGCCCGACATCGAACAGGTGAGCGATGCCCTGGGCGCGCACCCATCGCCGCACTTCGGCCTGCTTCTCTGCCGTCTGCACACTGGCAGCCGGGGCTACATGGTCAATCACCACCGCAACGCGCTGCGGGTCCCAGACGCGCTCGGCGCCGAGTTCTTCGTGCAAGACCCGGATAATGCTCGGCGACAGGCTGTCGTGCATCATCACGAGGTCAACATTGACCGTTACCACCTCTCCCGCAGAGACCAACCGTCCCGCGGCTCGGGAGAGGATCTGCTCACTGAGGGTCTGTGCCATGGTTACGAACCTTTTCTTGCTGGTTCAGCCGTCAAGCTCCTGAGCGGCAGCGGCCGGGCGGGCCAGCTCCCGGAGGTTCTCGTTTCCGCTCAGGCGCCGCCACGAAACACCTTCGTGGTAAGAGGGCGCAGGTTTATGACGCCTCACGCGCCGCTCGTCGCCGATACTACTCGGCAAACTCGTACAGGATCTCGTCCACGGTGGTGCTATCGAGTTCGTGCTCGTCGCCGAGGGCCTTGATGCGCGCGGCGGCCTTACGGGCGGCCGTTTCGCTCAGGTAGATGCCCAGTTCTCGGGCGCGTTCGGCCACGGCGTGCCAGCCCACCAGGCGATGGGCGACTGCCACGGTGCGGTTGCGCCCGAAGAGGGCCGGGTCGAGGACTTCGTAGCTCCGCGGATCGCGCAGCACGGCTTTGGTGTGCAGGCCGGCCTTGTGGTGAAAGGCGAAGGGACTCGAGATCGGCGCGTCGAAGGGCACCGGCACCCCCACCAGGTCGGCCACCATGCGGTCCAGATCAGGCAGCCGCTCCAGATCGTAGCGCGCCACCAGAGCCGGATCAAGGGTAGCCAGGCGGGCGATCATACCGCTGAGGGAGGCGATGCCGTTGCGCTCGCCGATGCCGAGCACCGTCACGTCAATGTGGGTTGCCCCGGCTTCGAGGGCGCAGAAGGCATTGGCAATCGCGCAGCCGGCGTCGTTGTGGCCGTGGAACTCGATGTCACAGCTTACCGCCGCGCGCACCTGCGACACGACATCGTACACCTGCCGTGGGGTAGCAATGCCTACCGTATCGGCCAATCCCACCCGATGCACGCCCATTCCCGCCACTGCCTGGTACACGCGGAGCAGGGTGGGGAGATCGGTGCGAAAGGTGTCTTCCGCCGAGAAACGGATCTCGACATTGTGCTGGCGGAGGTAGCCGATGACGACCTCGGCTTCGGCAATAATCTGATCGAGGTCGCGGCCGTGACTGGCGCGGCGCAGGGGTTCGGAGGTGGCGTAGAGCAGGTTCACGCCCTGGGCGCCACTCTCGACGGCCAGGCGCGCGTCATCGGGATGGCAGCGAACGTGGGTGACGACGCGGGCGCGCAGCCCGCGGCCAGCGATGGTTTCCAGATCGCGGGCGCTCTGGGGGGAGGCGGCAGGCGAGGTCAGTTCGATGTACTCGACCCCAACCGCGTCCAGGGCTTCGGCCACGGCCAGGCGCTGGGCGCTGGTAAAGCGCGCAGTGGCGAACTGCTCACCCTCACGCAGGGTCGTGTCGAGCAGAAAGAAGCGCTCAAGCGGCATAGCGGTAGAATCCTTCTCTCACCTGGCAGGCGCCAAACAGCTCCGGACGACAGTGCCGTGGGGTGTGGGCCACGGTAGTCGGAACACTGGCGTGCGGTTTCATCACGCACCTCCGGGAAAACAGAAAGCCCGGGGCACCATCTGGTCTGGTGCTCCGGGCCTACACTCGATCCTCGCGTGCAAGCGGTGCTAACCAGACCGTTGGTCCGGCTTCTTCGCCCGCTTGACCTGCTTGGAAGGGTGTTGCTGCATATCCTTAATTCATCGTTAGTTCAGTAGCGCTAGCGGGAGCATAGCATATTTCTGCGTAGACGTCAAACGGGGTATACTCTGGGTATATTCACCGCAGTCGTGCATGCGGCTGCGCCGCACAACACCACGATGGGCGTGGGGAAACCGGTGCTCCCTGCCACGCCCGCCCTGCCGGGGGGGGAACCCGGGGTTCCCCGCCGTTCAGATTGCAGCCCTACAAAGGAACCAATCCGATGCGCTATGTTATCCACCCTGGGATCCTGATCCTTGCGCTCCTGCCGCTGCTGGCCGCGTGCGGCAACCGCCCGGTCACGCTGGCGGCCATTCCCGTTGTTCCCGGAGCCGTCGAAATCACGCCTGGCGCGAGCGCAGCCGCCGACAGCCTGGCCGGGTCGCTGGAGGGCGCCGTCAGCGCCGATCTGACGAGCGAGATCCGCCGTTATCGCCTGCCCACCGCCACTGCCTGGCCCGAGGTAGAACGTTTCTACCGCGAGGCACTGGAGGGCGCGGGCTGGAAGGCCGCCACGGAGTTGCGCAAAGAAAGCGCTTCCTTCAGCAGCGCAGGCTGGCTGCACGGCCCCGGTACCAGCGAGCAGGTGCTGCTGATCGGCTACGCCCCCACGCTGGCCGACGGAGCGCCCCTGCTGATTGTGGCGCTCTTTAGTGAGTGATGTGCTGATGTGCACATGTGGGAAAACCGGGTTTCCCCCGGCACCTCCCTGAGGGGAGGGTGCGGGGCATTCCGCCCCCCTCCCAACCTCCCCCGCCAGGGTGAGGCGCGCGGTTCCCTGCCCCGCCGGGGGTGGGCGCGGGTGGGTAGCGGAGGAGGCTGCCCTGATCAATCCCAGCGACGCTCGTCCACAAACGGTTTGGCATCGCCGGGCAGGCTGGGGACGACCTCGACGCGGCAGTGGAGCTTGAGCACCTCGTGCAGGGCGGCCTCGACGGCGGCGCTCACCGTGGCAGGGTCGGCGTTGCTTGCTGGCACTACCCGGCAGATCAGGTCATCGCGGTGGCTTTCACGCACGACCACTGCCTGGTAGGTGGCCACGCCCGCGATGGCGCGCACCGTCTCGTCAATATGGCGCGGATGCACGAACAGCCCGCGCACTTTCACACTGTCGCCGCTGCGTCCGAGCCAGCCTACCAACCGCGGCGTGGGGATGACCGTGGCCGGGCCAGGCTCCATCACCGCTGACAGATCGCCCACTGCGAAACGCACCAGAATGTAGTCGCGTCGAAAGAGTGTCACCACCACCTCGCCGGTCTGACCGGGCGGCAGCGGCTCACCGCTGTTCAGATCGCAGACTTGCACCAGGGCGTCGGAGGGCAGGTGCCAGCCCTGGCGTTCGGGGCCGTTGTAGCCCAGGTTGCCTGTCTCAGCGGTGCCGTAGCCATCGTAGACCAGGATGCCGTACTGCTCTTCGAAGAGCGCGCGGAGCGAGGGTGGCAGGGGCTCGGCGGCCACAAAGGCCTTGTTCAGCGGCCAGGCCCGCGGATCGTGGCCCAGTTCCACGGCCTTCTCCAGCAGGGCCTTCAGGTAGCTCGGTAGCCCGGCATAGGCAGTGACGCCGAGGCTGGCCATAGCCTCGATCTGCTGTTGCTGCGCGCCAATCCCCGCCGGAATCACCGTGCAGCCGACGGCGCGGGCGCCCTCCTCGAACATCACCCCGGCGGGCGTCAGATGATAGCCGAAGCAGTTGAGCACCACATCGCCCGGCCCAAAACCGGCGGCGCGAAAGGCCGGCGCCCAGCGCCACGAGTCCGGCTCGTCCGGTTCCGGGTCGTAGATCGGGCCGGGCGACTGAAAGATCCGCCGCAGGGTCGAAAGCGGCACCGTCAGCATCCCGCCGAGACCCGGCCCCTGGCGCTGGATCTCGACCAGGTGCTCCTTGCGCAACACCGGCAGGCGCGCCAGCTCGGCGGCGCTCTGTATCGCGGCGGGATCCAACCCGGCGGCGTCCATCCGCTGGCGAAAGGCGGGCGAGTGGTCGTAGCCATAGGCGACAATCTCGCGCACCCGCTGGTCAAAACTTGCGTAGAAAGCCTGGAGATCCATAGCGCCTCGTTGTTGCTTGGGAGGGGCGTGGGACAACGCGGGTACTCCTATGCGCGATAGGGATGGGGAAATCTGGTTTCCCCATACTCAGGATAGCCAGCGCTTGCGCCGTTTGTAGTGTTTGACTTCGCGGTAGCTCTTGCGCCCGCCGACTTCGTTCAGCCCCAGGTAGAACTCCCGCACGTCGGCGTTGTCCTTCAGGTCCGCAGGTGAGCCATCGAGCACGATGCGCCCATTTTCCATGATGTAGGCGTGGTCGGCGGCATCCAGGGCCAGGCGCGCATTTTGCTCCACCAGCAGGATGGTCGTGCCCTGTTCCTGATTGATGCGCTTAATGATGCGAAAGATCTCTTCAACCAGCAGCGGCGCCAATCCCAGGGATGGTTCATCGAGCATGATCAGCCGGGGGCGGGCCATAAGCGCCCGTCCGATGGCGAGCATCTGTTGTTCGCCACCACTGAGGAAGCCTGCCGTCTGATGACGGCGCTCTTTCAGACGCGGAAAGTAGTTGTAGACCAGTTCCAGATCCTGAGCAAAACCGCCGATCCCACGGGTATAGGCCCCGGCGCGCAGGTTTTCTTCGACCGTCAGGTGCTCGAAGACGCGCCGCCCTTCCATGACCTGGAAGATACCCATGCGCACAATCGAGGCCGCGTCCTTTTTGTGGATGGGCTGGTCGAGAAAGCGGATCTCGCCGTCGGTAACCTCGCCGTTCTCCGGCTTGAGCAGCCCCGAGATGGCCTTGAGCGTTGTGCTCTTTCCCGCGCCGTTGGAGCCGAGCACGGCGACGATACGGCCCTCTGGTACCTCCAGCGACAGACCTTTGAGCACCAGGACCACATCGTTGTAGATGACCTCGATGTTGTTCAGGGAGAGCATAGTTCCTTGCCCATGGGAGCGCGCGGCGCCCTGGTATATGCGATGAAGGCCAACGATCACCAGGAGTTGGGAGGGTCCGGGAGGGCACAGCCCTCCCGGAAACGACGGTTTCGTCCCGGCGGTATGCGGCCGCGCCGCTACCTGGCCGAAATGAAGTCAGTGATCGCTACCCACTTGCCGTTCTCAACCCGGAACATCCGCAGGGACTTGGCGCCAGCGTGGTCAGTATCGCTGAAGACGATCGGCTGAGTCACGCCGCCGGTTTCAATCGCTCCCATGGTCTGGAGCGTATTGCGGATATTCTCGCCGGTCAACTCCTTACCATCGGCCAGGGTCTTCTCGATCCCCGCCACCAGGATGGACATGGCCGTCCAGCCCTGGACGAAAGTGCTATCGGCGCCGCCGTAGTCAATACCCTTCTCCCTGGCAAACTCCAGGGCCACTTTCGCCCCTTCGGCTGCGGGGTCGAAGGGAACGGTGCCGACCACGCCCTCAGCATCGGCGCCGGCAAGCTTGATCAGCAGTTCATTGGCGCACCAGTTCAGGCAGACGAACTGTATATCCAGCCCCAGGCTTTTGGCGTTCTTGATGGCCAGAGCCGCCGGGGTGGAGACGTTCTGCAAGAAGACGTAGTTGGCCCCGAAGTCGCGGATCTGGGTCAACTGAGGCGTCAGGTCAGTTGCGCCGCGGGGCGAGGGCACCTCCAGCGGCGTCTCGACGCCATTGGCTTGAGCGAAAGCCGTGCCATCGGCCAGCGGCGAGCGCCCGAAGGGGCTGTCGTTGAAGAGGTAGGCGAACTTCGGTGCGTCGCTATTGCCCTTCGCTTTCCAGTCCTCCAGTGCCCACTTCATGGCGATGATCAGCTGGTCCGAATAGGTCGGTGCTACCAGGAAGTTGAAGGGCGTTTTGGCAGGATCGGCAAGCTCTGCCGAGTAGGACGCCGAGATGAAGGGAATCTGATCCTCGGAGATGCGGCCCTTGAGCGCCTCGGTATCACCCGTGCCCCAGCCCGAGAAGACCACCACCTTGTCCTGGGTGACGAACTGGGTGTACAGTTCTTCGGCCCGCGGCACCTCGTAGGCATAGTCCTGGCTGATCAGTTGCAACTGACGTCCGGCCACGCCGCCGTTGGCGTTGCGCCAATCAATGTAGGCAATCTGTCCCTTCGAGTAGGGGGTCCCCACGTCTGCCGTCGCGCCGGTGAGGTCGAAGATCGCGCCGATCTTGATCGGCTCGCCGGCGGGTGCCGGTGTCGGGCCGGTGCCGGTCGCGCCTCCACCGCCGGTTGTTCCGCCGGTGCCGGGCGCCGGCTGGCCACACGCTGCCAGCACCAGCGCCAGCGCCAGCAGCAGTGCCAGCATTCCGAACCGTCGTTGGTCGTGACTCATCGTGTCCTCCTTTGTGCATTGCCACTCGCTGCGGCTGTGCCGCACACCACAGGACCGAACATCTATCGTTCTCGGGAGGGCGCAGCCCTCCCAAACCCTCCCCTCGGTTTCCGGGGCTTAGTAACTGAATGGCCACAGTCGGAAATAATCCTTGACATTGCGCCACATCTTGACGATACCCTCAGGTTCGAAGATCAGGAAGAGGATGATCGCCAGGCCGAAGGCGCCCTGCTGCATGTACGGCAGGTAGTTGTTGATCTGCGGCACGGCGCCGCTCAGGAGGCGAGCCAGGTTCGAGAGGATCGCGGGCAGCAGCGTAATGAAGGCCGCGCCGTAGATCGAGCCTGAGACGCTGCCCAACCCGCCGATGATAATCATCGCCAGGTAGAGAATACTGGTGTCAATGGTAAAGCGTTCCCAGGAAATGATGCCGCGGTAATGGGCGGTGAGCGCCCCTGCCAGGCCGGCGAAAAACGACGAGGTAGCGAAGGCCAGCAGCTTGTAGCGGAAGAGGTCCACCCCGATCACCTGGGCGGCGATGTCCTGGTCGCGAATAGCGACGAAGGCCCGTCCGGCGCGGCTACGGAAGAGGTTGCTGACGAAAATCACCGTCAGGATGAGGCAGCCCACCGTCACCCAGTAGAAGGCGAAATCGGGGTTGCCAATCGCCGTCATCGGAATGCCGAAGATGTTGCTGGTTTCGCGGGGGATCGACAGCGACTCGCCGATGCCCAGCAGTTTGCCGTGGGTGAGCACCCAGGTGATAATCTCCTGGGCCGCCAGGGTGGCAATCGCCAGGTAGAGGCCCTTGAGGCGCAGCGAGGGCAGCCCGAAGAACGCGCCCACCGCAGCCGTAAACAGACTGGCAATCGGCACGGTGAGCCACATTGGCAGATCGAGCCGGGCGGCCATCAACCCGGCGCTGAAGGCTCCCACGGCCAGGAAGCCGCCCTGCCCGATACTGATCTGGCCGGTATACCCGACCAGAATGTTCAACCCGATCGCCCCGATGGCAGCGATGGCGATAGTATTGGCCAGGTTGAGCCAGTAGCGGTCGGCGAACCAGGGAAAGACCAGCACGGCCACCAGCACGAGGGCGATGCGCAGCCGCTGCGGCCAGTAGGGGCGCAGGGCCATATCCGCCGCGTAGGTGGTATGAAACGTTCCGCTTTGCATAGGCGCGCGCCCCTCCTACACTCGCTCGATGAACCGCTGGCCGAAAAGCCCGTAGGGGCGCACGAGCAGGATGAACAGCAGAATAATGAATGGAGCCACTTCACCCATACCCAGTTCAGGTGGCAGGTAGCCGCCGGCGTAGGATTGCAGCAACCCGATGATCAGCCCGCCGACGATCGCCCCGGGGATGCTATCCAGACCGCCGAGGATCACCACGGGAAAGACCAGCAACCCCACACGCGCGATCGAGCCTGACACACCGCCAAAGATGCTCATCAGCAGAATCCCGCCTACCGCCGCCGTCACCGCCGCGATGGCCCAGGCGACGGCCCAGACCCGCTTCACGCTGATGCCCATGCTCAGGGCAGCCTGCTGATCATCGGCCACGGCGCGCATAGCGATCCCTTCGCGGCTGAAGCGGAAGAAGAGCGTCAGCAGGGCAAAGAGCACCAGTGCCAGGAAAATGGCCCAGATCTTGTCCATTCCCACACTGGCGCCGAAGATCGTCAGCGTATCGCGGGGCAGAAACTGCGGCGCGGGGCGGGGCGTCACTCCCCAGATTGTGCCGACGATGGCCCGGAGCAGTGACGACATGCCAATGGTGACCATGATCACCGAAATGGCCGGTTCGCCGATCAACGGGCGCAGCACCAGTTGTTCGATCAGCACGCCGACGACCGCGGCGAGCAGCACGGCTACCACCACGCCCACCGGCCACCACAGGCCGATCTGTTCGACGGTCATGTACGTCAGGTAGGCGCCGATCAGCAGCAGTTCGCCCTGGGCAAAGTTGATCACGTCGCTGCTCTTGTAGATCAGCACAAAGCCCAGGGCCACCAGGGCGAAGATCGCGCCGTTGGCGACCCCGCTCATCGTGAGTTGGACGAGTTTCTCCATAGGCTTCCTTGCGGCTGCGCCGCACAACGAAGGACGAGAACCGGGTTTTTCCTGGAAGGGCGCAACCCTCCCCCGAACCCGCCCGGTGCTGCGGGCGTGCCACTCCGGCGGGAAGGGGATAGGGGAAACCCGGCCCCCCGTGTTTCAGCCCAGCGCCACGCGTGCCGGCTGGCGCTCGCCAGCGGGCGCTGGCGGCGCCTCCATCTCCTCAATCCGCAGCCGGGTCTTGATCAGCGCCGTGCGGCCATCCTGGTAGGTGATCGTTGTCTCCAGTTCCAGTTCTTGCTGGTCACCGTAGAGCGCGTCCACGATCTCCTCGTAGCGCTGGGCCACCAGGCGCCGGCGCACCTTGCGCGTGCGGGTCAGCTCGCCGTCATCGGCGTCAAGCTCTTTGTGCAGCAACAGGAAGCGCCTGATCCGCGCCGCGGCGGGCAGGTCTGCGTTGGCGCGCTCGACGTCGCGGCGAATGAGGGCGTAGACCTGCGGCTTCTGGGCCAGGTCGGTGTAGGTGGTGTAGGAGATCTGCCGGCTCTCGGCCCACTTGCCCACATTGCCGAAGTCAATATTGATCATCGCCGTGACGAAGGGCCAGTCGCCGCCGAAGACCACCGCCTCCTTGATGAAGGGGCTGAACTTCAGCTTGTTCTCGATGAACTGGGGCGAGAACTTCGTGCCATCGTGGAGGGTCATTACATCCTTGGCCCGGTCAATGACGATCAGTTGCCCGTCCTCATCGAAGTAGCCCGCGTCGCCGCTGTGCAGCCAGCCGTCGTGCAGGGCCTCGAGGGTGGCCTCGGGGTTTTTGTAGTAGCCGATGAACACCGAGGGACTCTTGACCAGGATCTCGCCACTGTCGGCGATGCGAATCTCGGTATTGGGCAGCGGTGTGCCCACCGTTTGAAACTTGATCTGCCCATCGCGATGGATCACGCTCAGACCGGCGCTCTCGGTCTGCCCGTAGACCTGCTTGAGGTTAACCCCGAGGGCGTGGTAGAAGCGGAACACATCGGGGCCGAGGGCTGCGCCGCCGGTATACGCCCGTTTGAGGAAGCGCAGCCCCAACTGATCCTTGAGCGGCTCGAAGACGCACAGACGCGCCAGCCCGTACTGCAGGCGCAGCAGCGCCCCCGGGCGCTGGCCGCTGAAGCGGGCGTCGGCCATGGCGTAGCCCTGGCGCATGGCCCACTCGTACATGGCTCGCTTGAGGCGCGTGGTGTCCTGGATCTTCACCTGCACCTGCGAGAGCATATTTTCCCAGATGCGCGGGGGCGAGAACATCACCCGCGGGCCGATCTCGCGGATGTTCTCCTGCACCGTGCTTGCCGATTCGGGGAAATTGATGGTGAAACCACACTGTAACCCCGCGGCCACCGTGATCATCTGCTCGCCGACCCAGGCCAGCGGCAGGAAGCTCACGAACTCATCGTCCGGCCCGAGAGGGTCCACCGCAAGCAGGCCTGCCCCCTGGCTGATCAGGTTGCGATGGGTCAGCATAGCCAGTTTGGGTGTGCCGGTGGTGCCCGAGGTGGTAGAGAGGATGGCGACGTCGTCGGGCTGACCTTGAGCCAGTTCAGCCTCGAACAGCCCGGGATGGTCGCTGTCGTAAGCGCGCCCTAGCTCTTCGATATCGGGGAAGTGGGCCAGGTAGGGCTCGCGGTAGCCACGCATACCCTTCGGCTCGTAGTAGATCACCTTGAGCACGTTGGACAGTTCGGGCCAGATCTCGATGATCTTATCAACCTGCTCCTGGTCCTCGACCACGATCACCCGCGCCTCGGCGGCCTCAAGCACATACTTGACCTCGTTTGCCACCGAGTCCTGATACACGCCCACCGAGGCGCCGCCGATAGCCTGAGCGGCCAGTTCGGCATAGAGCCACTCCGGGCGATTATCGCCAATGATCGCCACCTTGTCGCCCCGTTGCAGGCCGAGGGCGCGCAGGCCCATCGCAAATGCCCGCACGTGCGCGGCAAACTGGCGCCACGTTACGGTCTGCCAGATGCCGAAGTCCTTCTCGCGCAGGGCGACCTTGTCTCCCAGACGTTCGGCGTTGTGCATCAACAGACGGGGCAGGGTCCAGTCGCTCATAAGAACCGCACCTTTAGTTACGCTGTCGAACGTACGTGCGGCGCAGCCGCACACGACAGGGATGAAACGAGATTCTCCTGGGAGGGCTATGCCCTCTCCAACCCCCCATCCGGGAGGGGTATGGGGAAACCGGGTTTCCCCCGGGTTGCTCGGGAGGTCGTCGCCCTCCTCAACCCTCCCGCGCGCAGGCTATTGTCACGTTAGCAGGTAGCACGATGGCGAGGTGACCGAAGGATAGCTCACGCGGCGTGTTCGCGTCCCAGATAGGCGTCAATAACCCTCGGGTCGGCCTTGACCTGGGCGGGCGTGCCACAGGCAATCAACTGGCCGAACTCAAGCACGGCCACGTTGTCGCTAATGTCCATCACCACCCCCATATCGTGTTCAATCAGCACGATGGTGGTGCGCTGCTCTTCGCTGATATCGAGGATAAAGCGGGCCATATCCTCTTTTTCCTCGCTATTCATACCGGCCATTGGCTCGTCGAGCAACAGCAGACGCGGGGCCATAGCCAGCGCGCGCCCCAACTCAACCCGCTTTTGCAGGCCATAGGGCAGGGCGCCAACCACTTTCTTGCGAATAGCCTGGATCTCCAGCAGGTCAATCACCTGCTCAACCGCCTCGCGGTGCTCGATCTCCTCGCGCTGCGCGCGACCCCAGTACAGGCCGCCGCTCAGCACGCCGCCCCGCATATGCACGTGGCGACCGAGCATCAGGTTGTCCACCACGGTCATATGGCGGAACAGTTCGATATTCTGAAACGAGCGGGCGATTCCCAGGCGGGCGATCTGGTGGGGGGCGAGGCCGATGAGGTTGCGGCCCTCGAAGCGGATCTGACCCTGCTGCGGCTTGTAGAGGCCGCTGATACAGTTCAGGAGACTGGTCTTGCCGGCTCCATTCGGGCCGATAATTGCCTGTATCGTGCCAGGGTAGATGTTGAAACTAACACCTGTCAGGGCGCGAACCCCGCCGAAGCTCAGGCTCACGCCGTCGATCTCCATCTGCGGATTCGGCAAGGTGGCGCCGTTGCTGCCTGCCATCATGCTGCTCCCGTCGCCCTGACGCCGGGCGAGCCTGGTCTGGATGTCGTGGGGATTTCCCGTATTATACCGGGGGAGTTCATTTCTTGCAATTGCGGTGGGCGTGGTGTGTTCACCCTCCTCCCGGGAGCGCGGGCAACCTGCCCGCATCCAGACCATTGCCGGCGGGACGCCCGCGCTCCTGGCGCGGCGTGCATCTGCTGGCGTCCCAACACCCGCCCCCCCCTCTCCCGATCAGGGAGGGGGGGGCCGGGGGATA
>JBDNDG010000259.1:0-6511 GCA_046719255.1 Chloroflexaceae bacterium | reverse complement strand
TTCGGTCAGGCGTTCGAGGACGCTGAGGTATACCGGGTCGTCGCGCTGCGCCGACCCGTCCATGACGTCGGCTGCTTGCAACACGTGCTGGCTGATGCGCCGTGCCCAACGCTCCATCGCATGCCCTAACTTTCGCAATGCTGCCGCCGCGTGTCGGTTCTGTCGGTCCATGCGGGTCGCCAGTAGCCGCGCTGCCAGATGCATTGCCAGCGCCTCGTGCAGGTTTAGACGAATGTTGATCAGGTCGGCGTGGCGATCGATCTTCAGCCGTCCATCTTCTTCCTCATAAATATGTCCTGGTGCATCGGCCAGGTCACGATAGATGGTGGAACGATTCACGTTCAACCGACGTGCCAGTTCGGCCTGGGTGAGTCCTTCAGGATGAGCAAGAAGCAATTGTTCGATCTGAAGTAATCGTTCGGCCTTGTTTGCTGCTCGTTTCACACGAGGCCTCCTGCGATTAGCGAGGTTGTTCTATGCGGCCCTTCCATCGGTGCATTGTTTCTGGGAGGGCTGCGCCCTTCCAAACGCTCCCGCATTTTGTAGCGTGACGTGCCGGATGCATCATTTCTATTATAGCATATATGTTCTTATAACTCTTGCTCGGAGCAGGAAAGGGGCTGCCGGGCAGGAGCGCTCAGCCATACGTATAGCATATTGGTGTTGCAAGTAACGCAACACGCCCCGTGCTTTGCAGGTCTCTTCTGGAGCAAAGAGGTTATGCAGGAGCCCCTGGTTGCTGCGCCAGGCCCGGAGCCGACAACAGACAAAAAAACAGCGCTCCTCTCACGAGAGGCGCTGCCAACCTGCGGGCCTGGCGCTCCTTCCTACCCTCCTCTACTCCGACACCTCTGCCGTCATCGCCGTGCCGACCGGCGCATCGTCGAGAGTGCGTGGGACGTGCAGGGCGAAGGGGCGGGCGCCTACCGCCCCACCCACGGCAGCCAGATGTCGGTCGGCACGGTTGCTCCGATGAGGGGTTGGAAGCGCGGTGCGTCCGGTGGACCTTCGGTGATGCCGCCCGGCCCGGCGCCCAGGGTCTCGCGGAGATAGGTTCGTAGCATGCGCGCCCAGGGGTTGGTGTTCGGGGCGTTGCCCTGTTCGCCGTAGAGGTAGCCGGCAGCCAGGGCCGGTTGCCCGCCGAGCCGGTCGCCGCTGGGGAAGAGGATCGCCAGCCCCGTGGCCCGTTCCAGGCTGACCGGGGCCCCGCTGCTCCCCAGGCCGGAGCGCTGCGTGGCTGCGATCAGCGGCGAGGTTTCCCGGGTGTCCAGGAGTGCTACAATCTGACTCGCCGCCGCCTGGACGCTGGCGTCAATGCCCGTGCTGTCGCGCAGGCGCAGGGCCAGGTCGCGCACGTCCACCAGGGCGTCTTCTTCAACCGGGATGACCTGGCCGCCCGGGGTAATCAACTGGTCGTGGCGCCCGTTTCCCGAAGCGTCGTAGACCTGCGCCGCCGCCCGGGCGGTCGTGACCAGGGACCGGGTGGGATCACGGTCGGTTACGAGCGCGCCGCGCAGGGCGTCGGCCAGGGTGTCTACGCGCCGGCCGGTCTCTTCGATGCGGCTCAGGTCGTAGGCGGCCAGGCTGAGGGCCAGCCCCGCGCGGGAGGCGTCGGCGGTTGCGCTGTAGGCCGCAACGGCGCCGGCGGCGGCGGTGGCAGGGTCGCTCACGCCGCTGAGCGCGGGCAGCAGCCGCTCGTAGGGGCCGAGTTGCCACATCGGCCCGGCTGAGCCGACGGCAAAGCGCGCGTAGGGAGCGCTGGCCCGCAGGGCGTCGAGGGTGCCCATGTACGGCGCCTGGTAGATCAGCAGGTCGAGTGGCTGGCTCGCGCCCAGCCCTGCGGCGGCGTAGGCCGCTCGCAGGCCATCCAGGCTCAGAATGGCTCCGGCACTGGTTTCGTCGAGGGCCAGCCACCCGCTGGCCTGGGCTGGCGCCACGATCATCAGCGCGGTGCGCGTGGCGGGGTAGCGCTCACGCCCGAAGCGAATGAAGTCGGCAAGGGTCGCCGGGTCAGCGCTGTTTGCCTCGGGGCGCAGCCGGCAGTCGGGCGCGCCAGTGGGCGCGTAGAAGCAGAGGCGCAGCCCGCCGGGACCGTACTCGTCAACCAGGCTGACGATGCGCAGGCCAGGGTGAGCCGTCGCCAGCACGGGCAGCCGCGCGAGCTGGGTGGCAGGACGGGCGCTGCGCGGCGCCCGCTGCGCGTCGCTCAGGGCGTTGTCGGCGGCAACGTAGATCAGCAGGGTCCAGAGTGCGCCGGGGGCGCCCGCTGCCGGGTCGCCGGGCGGGAGCGCAGGGGGCGTGGGCGGCTCGGGCAGCGGCGTGGGCAGCAGCTGCACGGCGCGCTCGAAGTGGCTGAAGCCGTACTGGTAATTCGCATCGGCCTGCGGGTCGCGGTCGTAGACGACCACGTACCAGCGGTACTCGCGACCGTAGGTGAAGGGAAAGCCGGGGGCGCTGGCGAAGCTCCGCGGCCCCAGGTTGAAGCGCAATGAATCGCGACCCGGAACCAGCAGCGGGCCGCAGAGTTGCGCTGGCAGGCGAGTGGCTGGATCGGCCTGCTGCGGGTCGTAGAGGCAGAACTGATGGCGCTCGTTCGCGCCGGGGCGTTCACTGCGCCAGGTGAACGTGGCCGGCTGCGCATCGGTGGCAACCACGACGGCGAAGGGATCGGGCGCTTCGAGTTGCACACTGGCCACATCGAAGGGCGGGAGGGTGGCAGTGTCACCGTCCGCCAGAGCGGCCAGTTGCGGGCCGGCCCAGAGGCCCATGCGCTCGCGTTCCAGGGTCGGCGTCTCCAGCCCCGGGCGAAACCAGACCTGGTAGCGCGTTTCAGGGGGCAGGGGCGCCACCGAACCAAAACGGTAGCCGCCGTCTATGCCCGATGTGGCGCTGGCTACGATGGTGGCGCCAGCGGCGTTGTTGCGCGTGAGCAGCACATTCGCCCCGGATGCCGGCGTGCCCAGCAGGCGCACCTGGCCGCCCAGGCTCGCTGCCGGTTCGCAGACCCTGGCGTTGATGTCATCGAGCCAGAGGCGCGGCGTCGCGCCGTTGGGGGGATTGAGGGCGGTGACGAGTAGCGCGGCCCGGCCCAGCGAGCGCAGGCGTTCGATTGCCGCCGGAGCGGTCACCTCCCATTCAAAGAGCCGCCACGCTCCGTCGCCATCACCAGCAGTGTTGAGTTCGACGCGGGCGATCAGGCCGGCCGGGTTAATCCGATTGACCTCGTACAGCTCCACCTGAAGCCCGTCGCCAGGGCCGGTCGTGCCGGAGGCGTAGCGGTAGCGCAGGTTGCCTTCGAGTTCCGTGAGCCTGACCGGGATGGCGATCTCCTGGCCCACGGAGGCATCGGGGGGGGTGGCGTCGCCGGCGGCCCCGAAGTACAGCGCCCGGGGTGGGGAGTAGGCCACATCAGTGACAAAGGTCCAGCCCTCGCGAAAGACGCGCCAGGGAGAACTGGTCGGCGCCACGTCCACGCGCGGGTCGGCCAGCGCCTGGGTGCAACGCAGGCTGATCTGGGCCGGGGACAGGCGCTCAGCGGTGTCGAGGTGGAAGGCTGGCGGCAGTGGCGCGGGCAGGTCGGGGGCAAACAGGGTCGGCCCCTCTTGCGCCCGGCTGCGCGGCAGGCCGGTGGTGAGCGCTACGCAAAGGACGAGGGTGAGAAGGAGGAGGTGTTTCATGGTGCAGGGTGCGGTGTGGTCCATGAACGTGGGGAAGCCCGGTTTCCCCGCGCCCCCGCGCGGGAGGCCTGGACAGTGCGAACGCCCCCGCGGGCGGCTCTGGTCTCCCCGCTCCCGCGCGCAGGAGGGGGTGAGGGCCAATCAGCCCATCCCAACGCCATCACGCCCGTCGGAGTCCATGCGTTCTGTCTGCCCCTGAACCCTGATCGGGAGCGGGGGGGGAGCGGGCGTTGGGACGCTGGACGCAGGCTCCCCCGCTTCCGCCGGGGGCGAGGGCGCACGGTAGCCAATGGCTTCCTGGTGCGCTCGGCTCAAAACGCTACCCATCAGCGCCCGCCGGGAGGGGTGTGGCCGCGGCCCGCTCGGATATGCCTTCGATGGATAAACGTGGCCGCGCGCGTTTCTGGAACGCCAGCAACAGACAGGAGGCTGAAGCGCCCGGGGCGACCGGCTTCAGGCGAAGAACAGTGGTTCGCCTTCGGAGCGCGGGCCGAGGTAGGCGGTATCGCCAACAACCTGACGCACCGCCAGCGCGGCGCCAGCCGGCGCGACCAGACCGAACAGCCCGGCGGCGACCATCGCCTGGGGCGCCAGTTCCGGGTCGGCGATCCAGATAATCTGGGGCAGACTGGTAGGGAGGCTGACCGCGTAGGCCGAGCCGTGGGTGCTCAGGTAGTCAACCAGAAAGAGGTGAAACAAGCGCTGTGGCGCTGCCGAGGTGAGGGAGGCGACCAGCAACGACGTGCCTGCGTCGTCGTTAAGCTGGTGTACTGCAAAGATCAGGTCGTTGTCCAGCCGCAGCAACCCGAGATCGAGCGTGTGGTAGCCGGTGTAACAGCGCCAGCTCAGGCTCAGCGCCAGGCGGTACTGTCGGGTCTCCAGCAGATGCTCAAAGGCGCTGAGCGTCGGATCGTCATCGCTATCGCCGCTTGCATCGAACACGAAACAGCGCTCAAGATCCACAGGCTGGTGCGGAACGAAAATCGCGCCAACAGGCGTGGAGAGCCGTTGCTGCGTGAACTGCGTTGCCAGGCGCTGGCAGTTGCTGGTTCGCCCCATCGCTTCGCTCCTTTGATCGCGCGGCACACCCGCAGAGCCTTCATCTACGGCCGTGCCAGGTTGCTCTGGCTGCGCGGCCGGCACCGTTATGGGCCGCTGCGTGCCCGTCGGGCCGGGAAGCAAAGTGCCGCCTTGCCATATAGTTCCATCTGCCGATAGGCCCCCATCGGCTACCGAAGCGTGCGTGACAACGGCAGTGCAGGTCGGATTTCTGCGAAGGTTATCCTCTTTCCATAGATGCTGCTGCAGTATAGCACAGATTACACGCCCTGTCATCGTGTGCAAGCGATGGTCATTTGCACACATGATGCACAACCATAATCCTTCAAAGGGATATTGCGCGTCATCGAGTGGACGCACAGCCCGCCCGGCTGGTACAATGGTCCGGAAGGACTGCTCTCCCACCGGCAGCGCCGTAAGCGCCTCGAATCACGTGCAATGGACGCACAGAAGCTGAC
This sequence comes from Chloroflexaceae bacterium, assembly GCA_046719255.1. Lineage (GTDB taxonomy): Bacteria > Chloroflexota > Chloroflexia > Chloroflexales > Chloroflexaceae > JACAEO01. Next base: position 1,317 of record JBDNDG010000259.1, on the reverse strand, counting down.
CTACTTTCTAGCCGCCGCACACACCCAGAACTTCCGCAAGGCGGCGGAGTTGTGTTATGTAGCCCAACCGGTGCTCAGCCGGCAGATCGCCGCGCTCGAACAGGAACTGGGTGTGGAACTGTTCACCCGCCAGAGCCGCCGGGTGACGCTTACCCCCGCCGGTACGGCCTTCATCCCCCACGCCCGCGACATCCTCGAACGCATGCAGGCCGCCCGGCACAGTATGGCCGCGCGGCGCAACCAGGCCGGCGGCGTGTTGAACGTCGGCTGCATCGAGCCGCTCTCGGATACCCTGTTGCCCCCGGCCTTCGCCCTGTTTCAAGGCCGCTTCCCCACCGCCCACGTCAACGTGACGGTGAGCGGCACGGAGGAGCTGTTCGGGCTGGTGGAAGAGGGACGGTTGGAGCTGGGCCTCTTCGGGCTGGCCCCGGAGCGGATGCGCCCGCAACCCTTCCTGGTGGTTCACGAGTTGTACCGTGACCGCCTGGCGCTCCTTGTGGCCGCCGATCACCCCCTGGCGCGCGAGGCGCGCCCGGTCGGTGTGGCGCAACTCTTCGTTGAGCGCCTGGCCCTGCTCAACCAGCGCTTTGCCATGCGCCGCATCCTCGAGCGCATCTTCGCCCAGCACTCCCGCGAATTGAACCCCGTGCTGAACATTGACAACGTCGCCACGCTCAAGTTGATCGTCCAGCACGGCGGTGTCAGCACCGTGCTGCCCCAGTCGCTCCTCTCCCCCGCCGACCGCCAGGCCGGTATGGCCGCCCTGCTCATCCATGATCTGCCCGACATCTTTACCTTCGCCCTGGTGTATCGGCGCGAGGCGACCCTTTCGGCGGTGGCCGAAGGGTTCATCACCGCCGTCACCGAGAGTATCGCCTGCGTGCGCCCGGTGTAGGGCCGCGGCTCACCCTCGCCGGGCCGCGGCCGCCCGATCCTCGCGCCAGGACGCGGAGAACGCCGGTATTCCCGCATTTCCCCCTCAGACCAGGACGTGGGGAACCCCGCATGAGGACGGGCTACGTGGCCCTCAGATGCCGCGCGCCCGACGGTTTGGTGACACTCTTTGAAGGCCGTGGCCCCCAAAAATCTACCCGTGCACGGGGGAGTCCCGGGTTTCCCATCGTTCGCATCGGCGTATCACCCTGGAACCAAAGAGGTACTGGACAACCCTGCATCCCCGACCTATGCTGAAGGTAGCGAAACGTTTCGCGCGCGACTATCAGGAGAACGTGGGGAACCTCGGGGTCCCCGCCCTCCAGCCGCCGGGAGCGCGCTGCCTGCCCCCGCGCAAGGGGCGGGGGGGGAACCCCGGGTTCC
>JBDNDG010000258.1:0-6525 GCA_046719255.1 Chloroflexaceae bacterium | reverse complement strand
GGAGCGCCCGTCACGGTCGCGGAACAGGAAGCCGAACTGCGCGAGCAGGCTGATCGCGCCGGCGAGCGTCGCCGTCACCGTCATGATCAGGGTGTCGCGGTTTCGGATATGCGCGAGTTCATGCGCGATGACGCCCGCGACTTCGTCCTCCGGCATCAGGTCGAGGTTTCCCCGATGTTCATCTCAGATGTCAGAGGAGAGGCGGTACATACCAGTTAGTCGAGCATTCTGGCAATAATCTGCTCAAACTCATCGCACTCTTCAATCAGTGCCACGACCACAGTGCGGAAATATTTGCTGTCAATAAGTTGCAGTTCGGCATTATGCATACAGGAGAATACCTGGCGATTCTGAATCTCTTCAATACACCAGAAACCGACCCTGCGCTGAGTATTGCGCTTGAGCAGAATGGTGGAGAGATAATGAGGGATCTGATCTTCGGAGTTGAACATAATGGCGCTGGGCACCGAAAATTCGAGGGTGGTATCGTAGCGTATAATGTAGAGGGTCTGCGAATTACCCGAACGCGCCGAAAAACGCAGGACAGCCTGCTTGTTGTTGATGTCACTGACGGTCCAGCCGTTGTCTGAGGCAAAACGACGAATCGTCCCCTGAAAATTCGCACCTGAAAACAAAGCAGCAAAACCTGACATAATTAATCCTCGATTTCTATACCAAGAATCACAACTCGGCGCCACCTGCAGCAAGTGTATCATGGCCGTGGTCGCCGAGTCAATGAAGGGATGTGACAAAAATTTGTATATATTTGGTAGTCTTGCAACGAAATTTTCTGATTTCTCTCTCCCGGTCTTCCCCGCCGGGGAAGGGTGCTCGACATCTCTCCCGGCGGGGAAGGGCTTGAGAGAGCGCGAGCAGCATAGCCCCCCCATTCTCCCCCACACCCTACCCCATGGCTGGTGGCCGCAGCGCAATCGCCCCGTAGACGGTGGTCATTGCCCCCGCGGTTCGTTGCAGCAGCGTGGGACGGCGTTCGGCAAACGCCACCAGCCGGCGGTCAACCGGGCAGCCGGTGGTATACGCGGCGCTGAGGGCGAACCATCTGGGCAGCACATCATTTTCAATCCACGTCCAGCGGTCGCCGGTGTGGGCGATACTGCGTGTGCCCAGAAGCACTGCCAGGGGGCCAAAGTAGCCGCTGAACGAGGGCTGGCCGAGCATACCCGGCACGCCCTCGAAGTCGAGCCAGGTGCCCAGGGAGGCCAGGCGCCGGCCCAGGTCGGACAGTCGCTCCATATAGGGTGGCAGAACGGTCATCTGTTCGTGGCGCAGCATGGCCACTGCCGCCTGATCGATCAGGGCGCGGCCGCGCTCGGCGGTGGAGGGATCGCACAGGTAGTGGGCGCCTTCGTCGAGCATGCGGAATGCTTCAAGCAACGGGCGCTCGTCGCTGGATGTCAGGCAGGACTCCAGGGCGGCCAGGCCCCCGTGGATGTAGGCCAGGTGCGCCCAACCGGTGTCGTGGAAGATGGCATCGTTGGCCTGCTTGATCACCCGCAGATCCTCCAGCAGTTGCGCGGTCGCTCCCTCGTGGAGGGTAATGGGCACAAACAGCGCCAGACTCACCCCGCGGCCATAGAGGTCGCGCAGCAGGTCGAGCAGCGCCGTGTTCGGGGGCGGAACGCCATCCTCCCACAGCGCCCGGTGCGGCGCCATGAGCATCTCAGCGGTGGCGAGGGCGATCCCCACCTGATCGGAGGCGAAGGCGGCCATTCCGGCCCATTTGAAAAGCCAGGGTTCTTGCAGGTACCAGCCGGCATAGGCGGCAGTAATGGCCCGGTTGCGATCACAGAAGTGTTCTGACGGGGGCAGGTGGCGTTCAATCGCGGAGCGCCATTCGGCCTGGGTGGGCATAGTGGCTCCTGAACTCTCAGCATGGCCCGGAGGAGGAGGGCGCGCGGACTCGCTGGGGGCATTATACCAGTCCTGAGCCTCGCCTCAGGCAAGGTATGGTGTATCACCTCTGTGCCCGAGTCACAAAGGAGAGGTCTGCTTGCACTGACAGCCAGATGCCCCACGAGTATGGACCCGTCTTGACCCGGAATGTCCCACTCTGTCCGTGTTTAAAGGTATGCCAGGCCACGCCTTAAAGAGAAGGTTGGGAGGGCGTCGCCCTCCCAACCCCTTCCGCGCATAGGTCCGTACGTCACCTCAAAGCTCATCCGGCACCGGCGGCGTCTGCTGCTTCTTCGGCTCCGGGGCCTCTACGATCAGCGCCTCGGTGGTCAGGATCATCCCTGCCACACTGATCGCATTCTCCAGCGCCGTTCGCACCACCTTGGCGGGGTCAATGATCCCGGCGGCCATCAGGTCCACATAGGCGCCGGTCATCACGTCGTAGCCATAGTTGAGATTGTTGTGCTTGCGCTGCGTCGTCCGAACCTGGTCTACCACCACGGACCCATCATCGCCAGCGTTGATTGCCAACTGGCGCAGCGGTTCCTCGAGGGCCCGGCGCAGGACGTTGAGGGCCATGCGTTCTTCATCGAACTGCACCTGCACCTCATCGAGGGCCGGGATCGCGTTGAGCAGCGCCACACCACCGCCCGGCACGATGCCCTCTTCGACGGCGGCACGGGTAGCGTTCAGCGCATCCTCGACCCGGGCCTTGCGCTCCTTCATAGCCGGCTCGGTCGGCGCGCCGACTTTGATCACCGCCACGCCGCCCGACAGCTTGGCCACCCGCTCCTGGAGCTTCTCACGGTCGTAATCCGAGGTCGTGGTCTCAATCTGCTGTTTGAGCTGGGCAATGCGAGCCTGAATGGCCGCCTTGTCGCCGTGGCCTTCGACAATGACGGTGTTATCCTTATCGGCCCTGATCCGGCGCGCCCGCCCGAGATCCTCCAGCCTGGTATGCTCCAGTTTGCGCCCGATCTCCTCGGAGATCACCGTGCCGCCGGTCAGAATAGCAATGTCTTGCAGCATAGCCTTGCGGCGATCGCCGAAGCCTGGCGCTTTGACCGCCAGGCCATTGAGCGTGCCCCGGAGCTTATTCACCACCAGCGTCGCCAGAGCATCGCCATCCACGTCCTCAGCGATAACCACCAGCTCCTTCTTGCCGGTCGCCAACACCGCCTCCAGGATCGGCACCAGATCGTTGATGGCGCTGATCTTCTTATCGGTAATCAAAATGTAGGGATCGTCAATGACCGCCTCCATACGGGCCGGATCGGTAACGAAGTAAGGCGAGATATAGCCCCGGTCGAACTGCATACCCTCGACCAGTTCATGCTCCAGGACGGTGCTCTTGCCCTCTTCGACGGTTACGACCCCATCGCGGCCAATCTTGTCCATAACCGTCGCCAGCAATTCGCCTACCTCAGGGTCCTGAGCCGAAATCGTCGCCACCTGACGGATCTCCTCGCGCCCCTTGAGGGTAATCGCCTGCTGCTTGATACGAGCCACCAGGGCCTGACCACCCTTATCCAGCCCGCGCTTGAGCAGCATCGGGTTCGCGCCCGCAGCTACCAGTTTCAGCCCCTCGGTAATAATTGCCTGAGCCAGCACCGTTGCCGTTGTTGTCCCATCACCGGCAACGTCATTGGTCTTGACCGCGGCCTGCTTCAAGAGCTGCACACCGAGGTTCTCGAAGGGGTCCTTGAGTTCAATCTCCTTAGCGACGGTAACACCGTCGTGGGTTACGTTAGGAGCGCCCCACTTCTTGTCAAGCGCAACGTTGCGGCCACGCGGCCCAAGGGTCGTTTTGACTGCCGTTGCCAGTGTGTCGATGCCATGCTTGAGCGCCGCGCGCGCCTGCTGATCGAAGATCAGTTGTTTCGCCATGGCTTACACTCCCTCGATACTACCGACAATAGTTCGCCTGCTACAGATCAGCATTTCCTCCTAACTACCGGTTCAGGCCGCATACGCGCTCCAGACAGAGCGCATTGTCGCGGCAATCTGCAATCTGAGACCGCCGTGTAGCTTCGCCGGACAATGACAGGATGGGGAAAACCCGCTATTCCCACCTCCTCTGGGAGAGATTTGTGGGCGAACATTGCCTGCCCACACCTGCCCCGCCGGGAGGGGGATAAAGCAGCGCCATGTCCCCACGTCACCTGCGCGAGCGAAGGGCCCGGCCCTCTCCAGGGCAAGGGGCTGATCATGCGGGCGCATACACTTCTTTAGATAGTGAAGGTATGTTAGTCGGCTGTAAACGGAACGTTAGCGTTTCGTTAGAGGTGCATCCCTGAACAACCCGCTGGCGGGCCGGGCCGCCTTCGCCCTGGCTCAAGCGGGGGTATCGAGGTACTATAATTACGGAGCAGCACGAGTTGTCTACGACAATCTACGAGCGGCGGGCCGGGAACCTCCCGGGAGGCATAACACCGGCCGCCGCTCTCTTCTGGAGGTGTGCCCGATGAGCGACCCATCAACAATCACCGACATCGCCACCCTCGGCGGAGGGTGTTTCTGGTGCCTTGAGGCAGTGTACGACCAGGTACGGGGAGTCACCGACGTTGTCTCGGGCTATTCGGGTGGGCGCGTGCCCAACCCGACCTACGAGCAGGTCTGTGGGGGCAAGACTGGCCATGCGGAAGTGGTGCAGGTGCGCTTCGACCCCCGCGAGATCAGCTTCCGCGAGATCCTGGAGGTATTCTTCAGCATTCACGATCCGACCACGTTGAATCGCCAGGGCAACGATGTCGGGCCACAGTACCGATCGGTGATCTTCTACCATTCGCCGGAGCAGGAGCAGATTGCCCGCCAGGTGATTGCCGAGCTGAACGCCGCGCAGGTCTGGCCACGCCCGATCGTGACCGAGGTGGCCCCATTCAGCGCGTTCTACCCGGCGGAGGATTACCACCAGGAGTACTTCGTCAACAACGGCGGGCAGCCCTACTGCCAGTTCGTCGTGGCGCCGAAAGTGGCCAGGTTTCGCAAGCAGTTCGCTGCTCGCCTTAAATCGCCTGCGAACGACGGTCGCTGATGTCTCCTTCGGATAGCCGACGGGGGCATCACCGGCAATATTCGGGTTGTGAGCGATTACAAGAACGCAGGCACAACGCACCTGCCAGCCGAACCCGAGGCAGCGAGGCGCGAGAATGGGTGACCACCATTGTCCGGGCGTTAGCGCCCGGACAATTGAATTGAGGACAGTGTGACGACGCGGCTTTGAGGGCGGTAAGGGATACGCCCCGGGATCTGGTCAACGCCCGGCTCGGGACGCCGTCATGTTCGTCGAATCGGCGCACAGCAAGATCCGGCGTAGCTTCTCGAGGCAGCGCGCGCGGGTCGGGCCGATAGCACCTTCGCTGATACCCAACGCCGCGGCGATTTCGGCGTTGGAGGCCGGCTCGGGTTGCAAGAAGAGCATGGTCAGCAGCGTCCGGCAACGCTCGTCGAGCGCGGCCAGGGCGCGCAGAACGATGGCGTGTTGTTCGAGGTGCTCTAGCAGCGCCTCGGCGAGCGGCGCCGGGTCGTCCTGGTCGGCGAGGAGCGGGTTGTCATCGTCGCTGACGCTGATCACAGGCAGATACTGTTCGTGGCAGCGGAGCCGCCAGGCCATGTGTCGCGTGGTCGTGATCAGCCAGGCGGCCAGGTGTTCGGGGTGCTCAATCGTACCGAGGTGCTCCAGTAAGGCCACGAAGACGCGTTGCCGCACGTCGGCGGCGTCCTCCGGGCTCAGACCGGCGTGCCGGGCGAGCGCGAAGATCAGGTTGCTGGAACGTTCGACGAGAATCGCCCAGGCCGCCTCATCGTTGCGCCGACATGCGTCGATCAGTGTCGCATCGTCCACAGGCTTTCTCAGCTTGCTTTTGTTACCCCTTACAGCTTACCCGATCAGTGCCCTTTGTCGAGTCACTTCTTACAAAACGTTTACGAAGTTGACCGTATTTTTACGGTCTTTTGCGTATCTATAATATTGCAAGATCGCAACCACGGGCCTTACAGCCGCGTGGCGCCTCCGGTGTGCGGTGCGCCAGAGGTTGTCGCGGGGACGCGGGCATGCGCGCCCGCAGAGGCTCCATAGCACGCTGCGGCAGGGGCGTCGCAGTGGTCGTGTGGCGCCCGGTTGTTCGAGGTGGCAGAAGGGGGTGATAGTTGAGGTAGACGGGCATTGAACAGAAGCGCCTGTGACCAGCAGCAAACTAGATGCCAGGAAGGGAGTGAGATGAATGGCGATCCTCAGAAAAATCACGACCGTGATACTGTTCGTGAGTCTGACAACTGTTCTGATCCTGTCAGGAACAGCCCAGGTGGTTGCTCAAGGACAGGCTGGCACAACCCTCAGCGCGTACAAAACCGCAGCGGGTTTCTGGGGACATATCGTCTATGACTCGACTCTGACCAAGTCGGTGACGCCCACCGAGATCGCTTCTGGCGGGTCCGGCACAGTTGAGTACATGCTGACGGCGACCCGCGCCACCGTATCCCAGACCGACGTATACGGCGTGCGTGGTCAGATCTGCGTGACCAACGGCGGCGATCGACCCACTGAGAACCTGACTATTGTAGACGTCGTGCAGTACAAGACCGGCGCCGGACAGTTTCAGGATTACGTCT
>JBDNDG010000257.1:0-6574 GCA_046719255.1 Chloroflexaceae bacterium | reverse complement strand
CAATCTGTCCGCGCATCGGCAGCCGCACGAGAAAATCACAGCGTTCGCGTGTCAGACGCGCCAGCCCAGGTCCCTCATCGGCTCACGGTAGAGCACTGAAACCGCTCCACCGCGTACCGGACCGCATCACGATCCGCTGTTTCAACCACATCGGCTCACGGTAGAGCACTGAAACAGGATAGCGCTCCGCGCCTACCTCGCCGGGCGCTTTGTTTCAACCACATCGGCTCACGGTAGAGCACTGAAACTGTAGACGCGGAAGGCCTTGCCCGCCGACGCGGCCAGGGTTTCAACCACATCGGCTCACGGTAGAGCACTGAAACCCCGCCGGAACTGCACCCGGCACAGGTGGCCCGCGATGGGTTTCAACCACATCGGCTCACGGTAGAGCACTGAAACTCTCCTTTGGCGAGGAGGCGCCGGCAGAGATTGTGGGTTTCAACCACATCGGCTCACGGTAGGAGGGTTGGACTGAACATAATCATGCGTGGCCGGGGTTGGACTGAACATAACGCGCTGCGGCCGCTCAGTCACGTGTGTGCGGACGCATGAGTTGGGCGCGGTAGGCGATCTGGGCGATCAACGTGTGACGAATAGCACAGCGTGGGGGGGGCGGCCGTCCGTGATCCGACATCCGCAGCCGATCGGCGCGCAGGCAAGCATCCCCCCGTTGTGCACGGCGCATGCAGGCTGCGGTGTCAGGTGGTTGTTCGGGCAGCGCATACGCCCGTGGCCCAGTGTCATCCCCATCCACCAGTGTCTTCGGCGGGCCACCGTGGCGTGCGCCTGTGGGGCTAGCGGGTCAGCGGCGCGGCAGTCGCCTGTTGAGAGGCTGTTTGAAAAGGGAGCGGTCAGGAGGAGCGATTGGGTAGACTGTGGATATGCACAACCAAGCCTCCCCAACCGACCTGACCGACCGCCAGTGGCAGTATATCAAAGACCTTTTGCCTGCGGCAAAGCCAGGTGGCCGCCCCCGACGTGTGGATATGCGTCAGATCCTGAACGCCATCCTGTACATCGTGGTGAGCGGTTGCCAATGGCGCATGCTGCCCAAGACGTATCCGAAGTGGCAAACCCCGTGTACACCTACTTTTGCCAGTGGCGTGATGACCAGACCTGGCAGCGCATCCACGACACCCTGCGTGCCGACGTGCGACGCACGGCCAAGCGGCACAAGCATCCGACCGCCGGGTGTCTCGACAGCCAGAGCGTCCAGACAGGGCACATCACCGGGGAACTGGGCTTTGATGCCAGCAAACGGGTCAAGGGGCGCAAATGCCACCTGCTGGTCGATCCCATGGGGTTGCTGCTGGCCGTCGTGGTGACCAGCGCCGCACCGTCGGACGGCGCTGGCGCCCGCCGATTGCTGGCGCGTCCGGGCGGGTCGTGCAAGAAGGTGTGCCGGATCTGGGTCGATGGCAGCTATCGCAACGGTCTGCAGATCTGGGTACGCGCAACACTCTGGTTTGTCTTGGAGACCATGATGCATGCCGAGAAACGCTCCGGGTTTCGAGAGCTGCCGCGCCGCCGGGTCGTCGAGCACACATTCGCGTGGCTCACCCGGTGTCGTCGGCTCACCATGGACTATGGATGCTTGACCACCAGCAGTGAAGCGTTCATCTGTCTGGCGATGACGCGCTTGATGCTCAGGCGGCTGGCGTCCCGATGCTTTTCAAACAGGCTCTGAGTACGGCGGATGCGCTGCAGTGCGCGCAGGTTGATCAGGACTCGTAGGCATCGTGCGCGTCATCCGGAAGAAGAACCGATTCTTGAGGCCCGGGGTACGGTTGATCAGGACTCGTAGGCATCGTGCGCGTCATCGGCCGCATTCCAGGTGCTGAAGCGCGGTCGGCGGCCCAGGCGGGCCTCGACCTGCGCCATAAGCGGTTGAACGTAGGATGAGTCGCTTTCTTTGAAGGGGCGGGTGCACTCGGCGAGCACCATCGCGGTGTGGCCGGGCAGACGGGTAGTGACCACGCTGGCGGCGTAGCCCCAGAAGATATCGATGCCGACCAGGAAGGAGGGTACTGGCGGGCTGGGCGTCGGTCGTCGGCGCCGGATGGTCAGTATGGGGCGGCACGCAGCCGGTTGATTGGTAAAGTATAACCCTCCCAAATCCTCCCCACAGGCAGGGGCATGAGGAAAACGCGGTTTCCCCATACGTTGACAGTATGAAGGCACGTTTTTTGTTGGGAGGGCTTCGCCCTCCCAAAGCTTCCCGCACACGGCCTATGTTCACGTGGCACGATCAGGACCAGCGGCCTGTCAATGGCCGCCTGTAACTCTGAGCCTGCCCGGGCACCCGATTGGCCACCGCAAAACGGATACGAAAGAACCATGCCAGGACGGGCATGAGGAGCTGGCCGATACAATGATTGGACGCAACCGCTCTCATTCTCGGGCGCCTTTCCAAGGTATTTCCAATCCAGTCGCAGTATGCTGGAGCTAACCGGGTGGTTTGATACCAGGGAAAGGAACCCCCATATGGCTACCGGCACGCTTCCGACCACGAATGCGCGGCGCTGGTCGCCGCGTCGCATTGGCGCATGGGCGCTCGGCGCGCTGCTCATCTTGTTCGTTGTGATCCAGTTCGTGCCCTACGGCCGCCATTACACCAACCCGCCGGTTACGGCCGAGCCAGCCTGGGATAGCCCCCAGACCCGCGCTGTCTTTATGCGCGCTTGCGGCGATTGCCATAGCAATCAGACTGTCTGGCCATGGTACAGCGCGATTGCGCCGGCCTCCTGGTTGATCACTCGTGATGTGCGCGAAGGCCGCGCAGCCTTTAACGTCTCCGAGTGGGGGCGTCCCGATAACGAAGGTGATGAGGCGGCGAAGCTGGTCCAGAACGGGGAGATGCCGCCGTGGTTCTATCTGCCCTTGCATCCCTCGGCGCGCCTCTCGCCCGCTGAGCAGCAGCAGTTCATCGCTGGATTGCTGGCGACGTTCGGCGGTGAAGCGGAAGGCGAGTGGGAACGGGATTGATCCCCTTCCAGGGGGTGTTATGGGGAAACCCGGTTTTCCCATATCTCCACACCAGCCGTCCATGCGGCTGCGCCGCCCAACGCTAGCATGAACATACCTGTTCCTGGGAGGGTTTCGCCCTCCCAAACCCTGCCGCGCGCGAGCTGTTTTCACGTTAGTCCACACGGGCAGGGGTGCGATGGAGGGGCCGCAGGCCCTGCGCAAGCTGTTCGGCGGTGGGCATAGCCGACTCGGCCGGCTTGTCGGAGGCGGCGAGTAGCAGCGCGCCGCGCTGCGCCAGGTTCCAGCAGAGGTGGTATACATCGCCGCAGAGGGTCAATCGTCCATCGGCCATGCGGGCGAGGGTGGATGTTAGCTCGGCGCGGCGGAAGGCTTTGAAGGGCGTGGGATCGCCCTGTGCCACCAGCGTGCGTAGCTCGGCATGCAGGTGGGCCAGGGCGGTGTGGACGGTCGGCCCGGTGAGGTCGAGGAAGGCGGCGAAACTCTCCAGGCTCCCCGTCTCGAGCCGGGCGCGCAGGTCGTCCAGGGCTATGGCCCCCGTCGCGATGAACAGGGCAGTGGCAACGACATAGTCCTGGTTGTCGAGGGTGAAGGAGTGCCAGTCACGCCGACACAACTCGGCGTAGACGCGGCGGAAGAGTGCCACATTGAGGTCGGGAACCAGTCGCGCGGCTACAGCCACGGCGCCTTCGGCGCGCGCGTCGTCAATCGCTCCGTCGGAGCGGCCACGGGGGCCGAGCAGGGTCTTGTCAATGTCGATCAGTACGGCGGTGCGCGCCCAGTCCACGCCGCGCCAGTCAAGCTCAGCGGTCCAGGCGTGGATGAGGTGCCAGCGGGTGGCATTGGCCGTGTCCCCGTGCCAGACCAGGCTTTCCGGGACCACGGGCCGATCCTCGCCGATGAAGGCGTAGGCCGGTAGCGGGCTTGTCTGACGCAGATGGGCGGCGAGCAGGCGGTCATTCTCGGTGTCGCCGATCACCGCCATTGCGGTGAGCGGCCCGCTGCCGCGCTCAGCCTGCATCATGTCGGCCAGCGCTCGCACGATGCCGGCATAGGCGGCATCACGCTTACGGGGTGGGGGACCAGCGGGCAGGCGCAGGCGCGCGCGCAGTTCGGCCAGGCGCGGCAGATTGGGGTCGCACGGTTCCAGGTCGCGGTAGAGCACCGCGTCACCGGTGAGATCGGCAATGGTGGCGTACATCGGGGTGGTGCTCACTTCACAAGACCCTGCGCATACATCAACTCAGCGTTGAGCACTGAGCCGCCAGCGGCGCCGCGAATGGTATTGTGGCTCAAACAGAGGAGCTTGTAATCCAGAACCGGGCACTCGCGAATGCGCCCGACGACCGTGCTCATCCCCCGGCCAGCGTCGCGGTCGCGTCGCGGCTGGGGCCGGTCCGGCTCATCGCGCACGATGATCGGCTGGGGCGGCGCCGAGGGCAGGTTGAGTTCCTGCGGCAGTGCCCGGAAGCTACGCAGTACGGCGATGACCTCGTCGAGCGCCGGTCGGCGCGCAAAGCCGATCGAGAGGCACTCCAGGTGCCCTTCCAGCACCGGCACCCGGTTGCAGTGAGCCGAGAGGGTGAAGGGCGCCACCTCTACCGCGCCGTCGCGGAGGGTGCCGAGCATCTTCTGCGGCTCGGTTTCGACCTTGGGCTCTTCGCCGCCAATGTAGGGGATGATGTTCTCCATCAGATCGTAGGAGGGCACGCCAGGGTAACCCGCGCCCGAAAGGGCCTGCATGCTCACCAGCAGCACCTTCGTCACCCCAAAGGCATCGAGCAGCGGGCGCAGGGTCATCGTCGGGCCGGTTGCCGTGCAGTTCGGATTGGCGATGATGGCCCCCGTCCAGCCCCGGCGCTGTCGCTGCACGCGAATCAGCTCCAGATGGTCCGGGTTGACCTCGGGGATCAGCAGCGGCACGTCGGGGTCCATCCGCACGTCCGAGGCATTGGTACAGACGATGTGCCCGGCGGCGGCCAGGCGCTCTTCGATCGGGCGCGCGGTTTTGCTCGGTAACGCCGAAAAGACCAGGGGTGTATCCAGCTCCGCGTCTTCGCTGAGCACGGGCATGGCGCGCAGCCGCTCGGGGATCGGCGTATCGAGCATCCAGCGCGTCACTTCGGCGTAGGGCTGCCCGGCGCTCCGCTCGCTGCCGGTAAGCGCCGCTACTTCGAACCAGGGATGTCCTTCGAGTAACTGAACAAAGCGCTGTCCCACCGTCCCCGTGGCCCCCAGCACCGCGACGCGAACCTTCATGATCTGCCTCTCCTTCCTGATGTGGACATCGGAGAATCCAGGGTTCCTCACGCCCCTCTCCTCAGGGAGGGTTTGGGAGGGTATAGCCCTTCCAGAAATAAACCTGTTTTCACCTTTTGTTGTGCGGCGCAGCCGTATGGACGGCCAGCGTGAACATATGGGAAAACCGGGTTTCCCCACGCCCCTGCCCGGCGGGGCGCCCGCTCACCCCTCTCCCGATCAGGGCTGTTGGGGTGACGAAAAGAAGCCGTGGCCCAAAAAACGCTACCCGTAGAAAGGGGTGGGACGCCCGGGTTTCCCCACGCCCCTGCTCAGTCGGAGGACGTGGGCGGTCCAGGCGCTACCAGTGACATCCTTTTCGTCATTAATTATACGCGATGCGCATCCACCGGCAAACTGGCCGTCCTTCGGACAGGAGGCCGGTGCAACGTCCTCGAGCGCAGGCGGCGCGGGGCCGGGCGCCGCCGGGCTTAAACTGTGGATAACAAACAACCGTAATGGGCTAAAGATTAAGTAAAAACCCTCTGGCAGAGGGCGAATCGATCGAGTATAATCTTCACTAAGTTGTCACCACTCTGCAATGGTCTTGCACGTTACCTATCCCCCCGGCTAGGTTCTCCCACGCTGCAGGCTCTGCCGGAGCAGACGGCATAACACCTGCGCGCGCGAAAGGTGTAATTCCGTTGCCCGGCGGTAACGCATACCTATCGAACGTGGAAGGAGGCAGGTCGATGATAGACCCAGAGGTTCAACGGCTGCTGGAGCAGGCAATTGACACGCCCGTGAAGCTTCATCTGCTCTTGTTGTTTCACGAGAACCCGCGGATGGAAGCAACGCCCGGGGCTATCACCGATCGCTTATGTCGCGACATCTGGAGCATCTCGCAGGGTCTGCACGAACTGTGCGAAGATGGGATCTTGCTGCGCGCGGCCACGGCCCACGGTGAGCCGGTCTACCGCTACGCGCCACGCGAGGATCTGGTCGAGGTGATCCGGCGCCTGGTGCGCAACTACGATGATCCCCTGGAGCGTGAACAGTTGCAGCAGTTCATCCGCCAGCTTGCCACCTACGCTCCCTACCGCCGCTCACCTCAGTGGGACGTTCAGGTGGCCTGAGCACAGACCTCACTCCTCCGCGGTTCCTGCTCCCTCGTTTACCCGCCCCGCGTCTGCTGAAGACGCGGGGCGGGTGGCGTTTCCGTCAGCTTGAGGCGCGGGAAAACCCGCTTGCTCCCGACAGGGATGTGGGCAAACCAGGTTTTCCTTCCACTGAGCTGTCCACGCGGCTGTGCCCCACAACGCTAGCATGAATATACCTGTTCCTGGGAGGG
>JBDNDG010000256.1:0-6626 GCA_046719255.1 Chloroflexaceae bacterium | reverse complement strand
CTGGTGGTGGGGCGACAGCGCCGGCAGGCGGCGCACAGGCCGAGCCGACCGCGCCGCAAGCGCAGGCTCCGGCGCAGGGGTCGTCGCTCCCCGCAGTGGAGTGGCGTATGGGCACGAGCTGGCCCATCGCGCTCGATACGATCTACGGTGGTGCAACGGTGCTTGCCGAGCGGGTCGGTGAGTTGTCGGGCGGGATGTTCAAGATTACCACTTTTCCCGCTGGCGAGCTGTTTCCTGGTCTGGAGGTGCTGCAGAACGTGCAGCAGGGCACGGTCGAGTCAGGTCATACGGCGCTGTACTACTATGTCGGCCTTAACCCGGCCTGGGCCTTTGGCACGTCACTGCCCTTCGGCCTGACGGCCCAGCAGCAGAATGCCTGGTTGTACCACGGCGGCGGCAACGAGGCTCTCAACAAGCTGGCCACTGGCTTCAACACCACTGTGTTTCCCGCAGGGAACACCGGCTCGCAGATGGGCGGCTGGTGGCGCAGAGAGATCAACTCTCTGGCCGACGTGCAGGGCATCAAGTTGCGCATTCCCGGCCTGGGCGCCCAGGTGTGGGGGCGCCTCGGCGTGGTGACGCAAACGCTTCCCGGCGGCGAGATCTTCCAGGCTCTCTCCACCGGCGCGGTGGACGCCGCCGAGTGGGTCGGGCCCTACGATGACCAGAAGCTGGGCCTGCCCGATGCAGCCACGTACTACTACACCCCCGGCTGGTGGGAGCCGGGCCCCACACTGCACGCAGTGGTCAACAATGACGCCTGGAGCAAGCTGCCGGTGGAGTACCAGCGCTACTTCGTCGTGGCGGCCTGGGAGTCGAATATGAACATGCTCGCCAAGTACGATGCGCTCAACCAGGACGCGCTGAGTCAGATCCTCTCCGGCGGGAAGATTCAACTCAAGGTCTATCCTGACGAGATCCTCAAGGCTGCGCAGAAGGCGGCCTTTGAACTCTACGACGAGAACGCCAGCAAGTCGCCCGAGTTCAAGGAGATCTTCGAGCCCTGGAAGCAGTTCCGCGAGAAGATCTACAAGTGGCACCAGACCAACGAGTTCCCCTTCGCCAGTTTCGCCTACAACAACCTGATCTAAGGTGAACCCGGGGAAACCGGGTTTCCCCACATCCCGGCAGTGGCTGAAGGGTGGGGAAACCCGGTTTCCCCCGTTCATGCGGTTGAGCCGCACAACAACAAGATGAAAACAGGTTTATTTTTTGAGAGGAATCGCCCTCCCAAACCCCCCCCACAGGCAGGGGGCAGTGGGGAAACCCGATTTCCCCACTGCCCCCTCTGTCTCTTCGCGGGAAGCCGGCAGGTCGTGCTTACTGTCCAAACGAGATGGACGGCAAATAGGTTACCAGGGCGGGAAACAAAATGACCAGGATCACGATTGCAAGCTGCACTGCAATAAACGGCCACACCCCGCGGTAGATGTCCTGGGTTGTGACTTCGGGCGGGGCGACGCCCTTGAGGTAGAACAGCGCGAAGCCGAAGGGAGGGGTCAGGAACGAAGTCTGCAGATTGGCGCCGAGAATAACGCCAAACCACATCAGGTCAACCCCCAGATCGCGCGCGACCGGAACGAACAGGGGGATAACGATGAAGCAGATCTCGAAGAAGTCAATAAAGAACCCCAGGAAGAAAACGATCAGCATACTGGCGACCATGAAGCCCCAGAAGCCGCCGGGCAGGTTGGCCATAATGTCATAGACGAACTTATCGCCGCTCAGGGCCCGGAACACCAGTGAGAAGGCCGTCGAGCCGATCAGGATGAACAGCACCATCGTGGTGGTGCGTAGCGTCGCGTCGGACACTTCGCGGAAAGTTTTAAAGTTCAAGCGACGATTGAAGGCGGCAAGAATGGTCGCTCCAAGGGCGCCTACTGCGCCGGCCTCGGTAGCGGTAGCCAGGCCGAAGAAAATCGATCCCAGCACGGCCATAATCAGCAGCAGGGGGGGCACCATGACTTTGAGTACGCGCAGCGCAAGGGCGCGACCGTGAAGCGTGCGTGCCGAGAGCGGCAGCGCGGGGGCCATGTCGGGCTTGATCTGGGCCACGGTCCAGCAGTAAAAGGCCAGCGCCGCGGCCAGCAGCAGGCCGGGGATCAGCGAGCCGATGAACAACCGCCCCACCGAGACGCCGAGCTGGTCGCCCAGCACCACCAGCACGACCGAGGGCGGGATGATCTGCCCCAGGGTGCCCGAAGCGCAAATGACCCCGGTGGCCAGTTGCTTGTTGTAGTTGTAGCGCAGCATGATCGGTAGTGAGATCAGGCCCATCGCCACCACCGTGGCCGCAACTACCCCCGTTGTCGCCGCCAGCAAGGCGCCCACCACCACCACCGCAATCGCCAGCCCGCCGCGTATTGGCCCGAATAGCACGCCCATTGTGTCGAGCAGATCTTCGGCCAGCCCCGATTTTTCGAGCATGGCGCCCAGAAAAATGAAGTAGGGGATCGCCAGGAGCGTGAAATTCGAGGCAATACCAAAGATACGCGACGGCAAGGCGCGGATCAGGATTGGATCGAAGATCCCCAGGCTCACCCCGATCAGGCCAAAAATGACACCCACTGCGGCCAGGGAGAATGCCACCGGGTAACCAATGGAGAGAATCACCAGGGCGCCGAGAAACATCAACGGACCGAGCCACTCGCTCATGCAACCTCCAACAACGATGTTCAGGTCTTTTCTTGAGCGTTTCCTGATACGATGGAGCCGATTTGCCCCGTACCTCCGCCTGCCGGCGAGTTTTTCCTGGGAGGGCTACACCCCCGCACCCTCCCTGCCGGCAGGTTGTTTCCCGGGAGGGCTACGCCCGCCCAAACCCTCCCGGCGCGAGGAGCTTACCACACCCGGCCTACTCCAGCTCCAACGTGTCGCGCTGCTGCTCCTCGGCGACCAGTGAGGGATCGGCGAAACCCAGCACGACCGCCAGATTCTTAATCGCCTCGGAGATGCCCTGGATCAACAACAAGGTCGGGCTGACGATCAGGAAGGCTTTCAGGGGGTAGCGTGGCAGGCCACCAGGATCAGAGGACATTTCGCGGATCTTGAAGGCCGTCTGTACGACGGGCCAGGAAAAATAGATCAACAGTACGCAAAATGGCATCAGAAACAACAACGTCCCCAGCAGATCGACCAGCGCCTTGCGGCGGGGCGGATAGTTGGCATAGAAGAGGTCAACCCGCACGTGGCCGCCGTGCTTGAGCACATAAGCGCTACCGAGGAAGAAGATCACCGAGAAGATGTACCACTGGGCCTCAATGTAGAAGTTCGAGCCCAGCGTGCGGCCAATGGCGCGTCCCACGTAGCGATTCGCAACGTTCCACACCCCGACGCCGACGACAATCGGCACCAGCCAGATGGTGATGTTGCCAACCACTTCGGTGAAACGGTCAATCACCTTTGAAAGACGCAGCAATCCCTGCACGAGACCACCTCCATGGGTACAACAGGGTGAGCCATCGTTCGCCCTTCGGCGCACGGGTGCCATCAGGCTCGTACCAGGAGCCCTGCCGTTCGCAATGCGGACCTGGCGAACGGCACGTGTGAACAGAAACTGTTGTTACGCGAACAGTTGGAAACGCAACATGCGCGCCTTCCATAGTACCGCTTCTGGCAGAATCTGTCAAAGCAGGCTGTGTATACGGTGGGGCTTGCCCTACCCCCCTCTCAGGTGCAGGGTTTCTGGCGAATGGCGTTCTGATGCGCCGCTGGTCCTCACCCTCCTGCCCTCCTCCTTTCACGGGTAGATGTTTTGGGCCACGGCCGCTCCTCGGGCATCACGCGACCATCGCGTTCACGGCATGCGCGGATCACGGCGCTCGTCCTCGCGCGGCTGCCGGGCTGGTGCACCTCCCTGGAAGAGTCAGGCACCCCGTTCGCATACGTTTATTCGTTTCCCATTCGCTGGCGCATTTCTCTCCCTTCAAAGGGTGTCACCTGCTCTGAGAAGGCCTTCCTGACGCAACGGAACGCCTCGTGGACGCGGGGCCAGAAGATCCGCCAACGGAATGGGAAACAAATAAACGCATGCAAACGCGCGCGACCATATCATTGCGGCAGCTATGGCCTCCTGATGCGCTCCGCAAACAACGTTACCCCTGAGAGGGTGAGGCAACCGGGTGTGCCGGCTGCGCGGGGGCCGTCCGCGTGGTTCCGTCGCTTGCCACGGGAACGAAACCGGGGCTACCCCGGACAGCGATGCTCTCCGCGACCCTTCCGCGTGCGCCAAAGGCAAGGGGGAGGAGCAGGCTGGCTGCTCCTCCCCCCTCCGTCCGTGGCGAGGGCTACTCGTGGTTGAGGCCCCAGTCTGCGGGTGTGCGCCAGAGGCTGGAGAGGATCAGCTCGCGGACGTAGATCAACTCCTTGGGCAGCCGGTCGTAGAGCTTGATGAACAGCTCCTCGTGGAGCAAGATCTCGTGGCGCCAGGCCTCAGGATCGATGTGCATGACCTTGTCGAACTGCTCGCGGCTGAAGTCCAGGCCTCGCCAGTCGAGATGTTCGTAGCAGGGGATCCAGCCAATCGGGCTCTCGACGCTGAAGGCCTCACCGTGGGCACGCTGCACGATCCACTTGAGCACGCGCATGTTCTCGCCGAAGCCAGGCCAGATGAACTTGCCGTTCTCGTCCTTGCGGAACCAGTTGACGCTGAAGATGCGCGGCGGATTGAAGATCTCGCGTCCGAATTGTAACCAGTGGTTAATGTAGTCGGCCATGTGGTAGCCGGCAAAGGGCAGCATAGCGAAGGGGTCGCGTCGGACCACGCCCTGCTGGCCGAAGGCCGCAGCGGTAGTCTCCGAACCCATCGTGGCGGCCATGTAGACCCCGTAGATCCAGTTGAAACCCTGGTAGACCAGTGGCACCGTGGTACTGCGCCGCCCGCCGAAGATGAAGGCCTCGATGTGCACGCCATTCGGATCGTCCCAGCTCGGATCGAGAACGGGATTGTTGGTGGCCGGAGCGGTGAAGCGCGCGTTGGGATGTGCAGCGGGCGTGCTGCTCTCCGGTGTCCAATCGTTGCCGCGCCAGTCAATCAGATGGGCCGGCTTCTCCCTGGTCATACCTTCCCACCAGACATCGCCATCGTCGGTCAGGCCAACATTGGTGAAGATGGTATTCTTTGAGACGGACGCCATCGCGTTGGGATTGGTTTCGTTCGAGGTGCCGGGCGCCACACCGAAGTAGCCCGACTCAGGGTTGATCGCGTAGAGCTTGCCATCGGGACCGGGCTTAATCCAGGCGATATCGTCGCCTACCGTCGTTACTTGCCATCCCTCTTCCTGGAACGACTTCGGCGGAACGAGCATGGCAAAGTTGGTCTTGCCACAGGCTGAGGGGAAAGCCGCTGCCACGTAGGTCTTGCGACCGGTCGGGTCCTTCACGCCCAGGATCAGCATGTGCTCGGCGAGCCACCCCTCCGCGCGGGCCATAACCGAGGCGATACGCAGGGCCAAGCACTTCTTGCCCAGCAACGCGTTCCCGCCGTAACCCGAGCCGTAGGACCAGATCGCCCGCTCCTCGGGGAAGTGTACGATATACTTCACTGTGGGGTTGCATGGCCAGGGCACATCCTGCTGGCCTGGCTCTAGCGGTGCACCGACGCTGTGGACGCACGGGATATACTCGCCGTCTTCGCCAAGGTGGTCGTAGACCGCCTTGCTCATGCGGGTCATGATCCGCATATTGACTACCACGTAGGGCGAGTCGGTGAGCTGGATGCCGATCTTCGAGATGGGCGAACCCAGCGGCCCCATGCTGAAGGGGATGACGTACATCGTCCGCCCACGCATCGAACCGTTGAACAGGCCGAGCAGGATCTCCTTCATCTCCCGCGGATTCATCCAGTTGTTGGTTGGGCCGGCGTCGGCCTTGGAGAGTGAGCAGATAAACGTGCGATCCTCAACCCGGGCGACATCGCTGGGATCGGAGCGAGCCAGGAAACAACCCGGCCGTTTCTCAGGGTTGAGCCGGATGAAGGTTCCGCTCTGGACCATCTGCTCGCAGAGCTGGTCGTACTCTTCCTGGGACCCGTCGCAGAAATACACTGTTTCGGGCTGGCACTGAGCGACCCACTCCTTGATCCACTCCTTCAGTTGCTCGTGTTTGATGTAGTCCGGAAATGCGATCTCCTCCGGTTTCGCCACCACAATCCCTGGAGTGCTCATGCCTCCCTCCCTGCCTTAGTAGTGCTGCTTCTTCGCGCACCGAATGATGGGCCGACGTTCCGTGAATGCGACAATCATACCACGACACACCCTCCATTTGCGAGGAAAAAAGTCACTGATTATACTGAATATCGCAACCGCAACCGTTTGTGAGGGAACAATCAGGCCCTTGACAGCGCCGGGGGGCCGGGCCGGGTTTCCTCCCGGTCTACAGGTAGGGCACGGGAAAACCCGGTTTCCCCTTCACAGCCTCACGGGAGGCGTGGGAGGGCTTTTCCCTCCCAAACCCTTCCCGCTGGGGGAGGGAAGCGGGCTCCTCCCCCCGTGGGGGAGGCTGGGGGAGTGCGGAACACCCCATACCTCATTCCCTCAGGGGGGGTGTGGAGAATCCCTGGTTCACCCATTTTCACTTCAGGAATCTGCTATGCCCGTGATCGATCTCAACTGCGACTGTGGCGAGAG
>JBDNDG010000255.1:0-6655 GCA_046719255.1 Chloroflexaceae bacterium | reverse complement strand
CTCAAGATCGGCTCCCGCCGGGGAGGGTCTGGGAGGGCTGCGCCCCCCGGGAAAAACTCATGCTCATCTTGCCATTGTGCGGCGAATTCGCATGGGTTTCTGTGGTACATCCGAACAGGTACGTGAGTCTACGGCAGGCGATCTCCAATTGTGCCCTGGTTGAAGGGATCAAGCACCGCAGGGGGTGGGCCTACCAAGCCGCTGCTGCTCCCAATGATCTCCGGCCCGGGAAACGGATTGAAAACCGTGTCCTGCGGAATGGCCGGCTGCAAGGTGAACGTGGTGATCACCAGATGCCCGCTCAGGGCACCTTGAGCGGTCGCCTGGTAAAATCCGGTCGGCAGGCGCTCGTCGAGGTAGAGCACGGCGTAGAAATCGCCCACGCCGTCGGCGAACTGTGAAGGCAGCCCGCGCACCGCGCCATCCGGCAAGGTCAGCCAGATGTCCACCCGTTCGCCGGGGAAGAACAGCGAGCCCTGCACCTCGAAGACGCTCCGCTGGGGATCGGCCTGGTCAGGGGGGAAGGCCACACGGAACCTGGCCCAGCCCGTCTGCACTACCGGCGGCGAGGTGAGTGTGAAGGTGGTGATCACGCGGTAGCCGCTGCTGGCGCCCTGCACGGTGAACTGGTAGGTGCCCACCGGGTTGAGGCCATCGAAGGTGAAGGCGGCGCGGAAGTCGCCCGAATTGTCGGCGAAGACCGGGGAGCCGGGAGGGAAGTTGAGCACCGTCCCATCAGGCGCGGTGATCCAGATGTCAATGCGCTCGCCGCCCCGGAACCCGCCGCCGTTGATGTCCACCCGTGAGCCCTGCACGCCCCGGGCCTCGTTGCTGCCCACACGGGTGACCGCGGCAAAGGCCGGCCCGGGGTTCGGCCCCGGCGCGCCGCCGGGCACCACCACCAGCGCCGCGCCAGCGACCTTGCCGCTGAGCAGGCCGCGCCCGGTGAAGAAGTAGCAGCCGTAGGGCCAGGTACCCGGCACGGTCAGCACTGCCGAGACCTCACCGGCGATGTTGGCCGGAGCGCGGCTCGCAACCGGATTGTTGATCACCTGGTCAATGGTGCCGTCCAGCAGCCGGGCAGCCGGCACGGTGAACAGCCGTCCATCGGGAAACGAGATGTCAACCTCGACCGGCTCGGTCCAGTAACGCGACAGTTTGAGCTGGAAGCGCCCGCCCTGGAAGACCGAAGGGGCACTGATGCCCACGCGGTCGCACAGCACCCGCGGCCCGTCGCTGAAAATGGTAAACGAAGCTGTCGAAGCCGATGAGGAGTAGGCGAACACCCCCAGCACAAGCGCCAGGGTCAGCGCGAAACCGGTGGCAGCGAGCCGCAGCCTGTGTCGTTGTTGCATAGCTCGTTCCTCTCGTCAGACGCCACAGGCGGGACGCTCCCGCCCGGGCTGCACGACCCCAGGGTCGTGCCAGGGGGTACGCTCCAGCATTCTGGCCGGAAGGGTGGGCGCCTTTGCGCCCGGCAGCGTGTGATGATATAGTACTGATAGGAACCTGATACGCCCAAGCTGCGTATATTACGACAGGCTTACACACGATGACCATGCCCCGCTACACGCTGCTCTACGATGGGGCGTGCCGGATCTGCACCGGGCAGATCGGCTGGATCGAGGCCTACAACGATGCCGGCTTGATCGAAGTGCTCGATATGCGTTCACCCGAGGCCCGCGCGCGCTTTCCCCAGGTTGCGCCCGAAGACGCCCAGCGCGAGGTGCATCTGGTGGCCCCCGACGGCACCCTCTACCGCGGCGCCGATGCCGTGCGCGAGACGCTGCTGCGCCTGCCGGGTCTGCAAGGCCTCGGTGAGCTGCTGCGTCTGCCCGGCGCGATGCTCTTTGCCCGTCCCGTCTATGCCTGGATCGCCCGGAACCGTTACCTCCTCGGCGGTCGCACCGATGTCTGCGATGACGGCGCATGCCCGCGCTAGAGCGTCGCATGGAAAGCAGTGCTCCCGAGAGGGCGCAGCCCTCCCAAACTCTCCCCGCTGGTGGGTTGTTTTCCGTGAGGGCGCACTCCTTCCTTGACCCTCCCGCGCGCAGGCTATGTTCACATCAGTACGCCCTGGCTGGATCAGGAAACGCAGGTTCTAAATCACCCGGCAGCATATGCTTGTTCATAGCGTGCGTCTGACGCTGGTCGCCATGGCCGCCCTGTTCAGTCTGGCACCGGCAGTGCTGCTGGCCGGCGACCGGGTCGGGCCAGAACGTCGGGCTGACCATTGGGGGCTGCTGTTCGCCGCGGCGGCAGGCCGCCCGTCGCGCCCGTTGGCCCCTGTCCCTGGCTCCGCTGCGCCGCTGGGTCAGGCGCCCCCGGATCGCGCCGAAGAAACGTCCTCGCGCGGTTCGCGGGCCATCTTCTTCGCCTTCCTGTGCCTGTCCAGCATTCCTATCCTCTCCCTGGCCGTCGCCTTTGCTCTCAAACGCCGCTTCGATACTCTCAGCCGCACCAGGCGCTCGTCCGGCAAGTACAGATCTCCCGACATGCGGTAGTACCGCCCGGGCGATCATTGAAGTATCAAATAGCGCCTTGCCATCCTGGGCAAAGTCGGTGCATACTGATAACAAAGAACATGCGCTTGCTCGCCTGCGGTGAGGCTGTCAAAGCGCGGTCCGGAGGGGGGAGCGACGGCAGGGCTCACCCACGAGAAGCCATTCTCATCCCCGTGGTGCGCGGCGAAGCCGCACAGGTATCTGTCGTGTCGAGGAGGAGCTACAATCGATGCCGCTGCTGCTGCATTTGATGATGGCCGGGGTCTGGGCCTCAACCGTCGTCATTCACACGCGCCGTTTGTTTCGTCTCGCTCGCGTCGAGCAGTTGGCTCGGTGGGAAGATCAGGTGCGTCTTCGCTCGGGAGTGAATCGGATCTGGTGGTGGTTGGGCCAGCAGGAGTTCTGGCGCGGGGTGATCCCCGACTGCCTGCGGGCGATGGAGATCACGGTGATGATTTTCCTGATCGCCTGGGGTATGAGCCGTTAGGCAGTGCCGCGCGCCGAGTTGCGAGTACAATGGGCGGCGGTAGCCTCTGGCTGGCTCGTTGATTTTTCGCTTCGTATCCTGATCCAGGTGGCGCTCGGCTGGCTCGGCGCGACGCGCGTGTTCATCGCGCCGAGCCTTCACGAGCCGTTACACGTGCTCATCCTCGCCCTTATCCTCGCTGCTACGGCCACCGGCGGCTTTATTGCGGCGCGCATCGCCGGTGAGTCCTTCACCCTTCACGGCTTCCTGGTCGGCGTGACGTCTATTCTGGCGGCGGTGGTGAGCAACCCTGGCCTGGTGCCGGTGCCACGCGTGCTCGTGGCGGTGCAGGCCCTGAGTCTCTTCGCCGGCGCTCTAGGGGGCCTGCTGGCTTTGCTCTCCAACCGCGGACGAGCCTCCCAATGACCGTAGACGCGGGTCGGGCATACGGCTCGTGGGGACGAACATATGGACGTTGGGGGGTGTTCTCCCGCACGCGGGGGAGGGAGTTTCTCGGGAGGGCGTAGAGACGCAGCGCCGCTGCGCTTTTATGCCTTCCCACACCCTCCCCATCGGGAGGAGCGCGGTTCGACGGGCGCACTGCAGGTGCGAGAACCCGGGTTCCCCCCTTCCAATCGTCGGTGGAGGCGCCTGGCGCCCCGCCGGGCAGGCGCACAGGGAAGCCCGGCTTTCCCCATTTTCACCGTAGCAGTGCCGCAAACAGTGGCGGCTGGGGGCTGGCGAGAGCGAGTACTGTGCCGGTGATGGGATGCTGGAAGCGCAATTCGGCGGCGTGCAGCAGGTGGCCGGGCAGCGGCTGGCCGGCGTAACTCGCTGGCCCACCATAGCGGATGTCGCCAAGGAGCGGATGGCCGAGGTGCGCCAGGTGCAGTCGGATCTGGTGGGTGCGCCCGGTGTGAGGCGTAGCGACAACCAGTGCCGCATCGTGCAGAGGCCGCGCCACGCAGAAGGTGCTATGGGCCTCGCGCACACGCCCGCCGCCCTCAGGTAGTTCCGTTCCCACCGCCTCGAGCGGGTAGAGGCGCCAGCGCCCTCCCGCCGACCGGCCATGGCCGGTTCGCAGCTCGATGGTGCGCCACTGCGGCACTCCGGCACACAGACAGTGGTAGGTTTTGGCGACTTCGCCTCTGGCAAAGGCGGCCTGCAGCGCGGCATTGGCCGCGGGAGCCTTGCTCACCAGCAGCAGGCCCGAGGTGTCGCGGTCGAGCTGATGGGCCAGGTGCAGCGGCGGCGCTGCACCGTCGCGGGACGCCAGGTAGTGCCGCAGGGCCGCAAGGACGTTGCCGCGGACATCCCAGGGTGTGGCCCCGACGTACCAGCCCGCGCGTTTGTGCAGGACGATCAGCCAGGGGTCCTCGTAGGCCAGATCCTCCACCCCCAGGGATACCTCGGCATAGCCTTCCAGCGGTGGCAGGCACAGCGTCAGCATGGCGCCGATGGGCACAGGCGCGCCCGGATCGGTCGCGCGGCGTCCGTCGAGCCAGGCGCCACCGCGAGCCACAGCCGCACTGCCCGCCGCGTCGGCCAGGCGCGCCGCCAGCTCGCCCAGCGTCAGCCCGGCGTCCTCCGCGGCGATGGAGTGAGTGATACGCATACGTAGTTTTTTTCGCTTCTCCTGATGTGAACATGGGGAAACCCGGGTTTCCCCATGCCCCTGCCCATCGGGGCGCCAGGCGACCCCGGCACCGGTTGGGGGATGGGGAAACCGGGTTTCCCTGTGCCCCTGCCTGCCGGGGTGGCACGTCCTCCCCACCGGATGGGGGAAACCCGGTTTCCCCATGCCTCTACAGGCCACTAATCGCCATGTTCCAGACGTTGCCGCAACTCCTGCTTCAACTCCCACAGCCGCTGTGAGAGCGAGACGTGGTAGATATGCGGATTGACGATGCGGCGCACGCCGGCATCGAGCCGCTCGACATCGGCGCGGCGTCGCTCGCGCATTGCCTCCAATGACGGCAGATCGTAGACCAGCCGGCCCTCGCGCAGCACCTCGACCAGCAGCGGTTCCATTCCCGAGAGCGCCGAACGCTCCAGCACGCGGAACATTGATGGCTCGCTGGGGTGGCGTAACACAACCGGGTCCATCCGTGTAGGGTCCTCTTCGTCCAGACACACCATGTCAGCGGTTGCCAGGCCGCGCTGATCGTAGAGCCGCCAGGTCTGCTTGAGTCCGGGCGTGGTCATCTTCGCCGGCGAGTCGGCGATCTTGATCGCCGGGCGCCAGCCCGCCCCATCGTGGATCGCCACCAGTTTGTACACGCCTCCCAGGGCGCCTTCGCCGTGGGAAGTGACCAGGCGCGTGCCGACGCCGTAGACCAGCCGGCGGATAATCGCGTCGGCGTCGGCGCCGTAGCGCCTGGCCTCGGCGGCGATCTGGGTCTGGATCTGCCAGATCACCAGTTCGTCCAGGTCGCTGGAGAGCACGATGACCGTGTCGCCGAACCCCGCCCGGTCGAGCATCAGCGCCGCCTGGATAGCCAGGTAGGCCAGGTCGCCCGAGTCGAGGCGAATGCCCACCGGTTTGTGACCCTTCGCCCGCAGTTCCTCGAACACCCGGATGGCGTTGGGCACACCGCTCTCCAGGGTATCCACCGTGTCAACCAGCAGAATGCAGTCGTCGGGGTAGACCTCGGCGAAGGCGCGGAAGGCGTCGAGTTCGCTCTGGCCCAGGGCCATGTACGCCTGCACCAGGGCGTGGGCGTGGGTGCCCCTGGGCGGGAGGCCCAGGGTGCTGGACAGGCCCACGTTGGAGGTAAAATCGGCCCCGCCGATCAACGCGGCGCGGGTGCCGGCATTGGCGCCGCGGTCCTGTCCTCGACGCAGACCGAACTCCAGCACCATGCTCGCCCGGCTCACCTCGCGGATACGCGCAGCCTTGGTGGCAATCAGGGTCTGGTAATTGAGCTGGTTGAGCAGCGCCGTTTCCAGGATCTGGGCCATAATCAGGGGGCCACGCACAACACTCAGAGGGACCCCGGGGTGTACCACCCGTCCCTCGGGGATGGCGCTGAGGCTGATGGCTTCGAAATGGCCGTGACGACGCAGGTAGTCGAGAAAATCGTCGCCGAAGAGCTGCACGCCAGCACGGGTACGCTGCGCCCGCAGGCAGTCCAGGTCCTCCTCGCGGAAACGGGCCCCGCGCATCCAGTCCAGCAGCCACTCCAGCCCTGCGACCACGCAGTAGCCGGCGGCGTGCATCCCATAGTTGGGGTAGCTCCGGAAGTAGTGGTCGAACTGAGCCGGGCGTTCGTGCAGCCCGGCCCGAAAGTAGAGCTGGGCCATGGTGAGCTGGTACTGGTCGGTGAAGAGGATTCCCTCCGCCGTGCGCTGCTGCTCTGGTCGCATCGTATCCTCCCTGGGGGAACGTGCCGGGCGCGCCAGTACGTAGGCCATCCGGGAAGCGCTTGAACGGGAGGGGTGGGCAGGGCTTTACCCTCCCGGCAACCTTCCTTCCCGGCCGAGTGGGTACGGGAACGTGCCGGAAGCACTACTGATTGCCGTGCGGCTGCGCCGCACGATGCCACAGGAACAAGAAATCTTCCCGCGAGGGCCTGGCCCTCCGGAACCCTCGCCGGGCAGGGAATTCGGGCAATCCCGGGTTTCCCTTCTTACGATCACTTTAGTGTACACTTAACACTATATGATAATCGGCCCCGTGTCGCAT
>JBDNDG010000254.1:0-6664 GCA_046719255.1 Chloroflexaceae bacterium | reverse complement strand
GTGACCCGCTGCACCGCAAGATCATCGGGCGGGTCTACCACCACACCGTCAAGTTTCTGTTCGGTTTCCAGTTGCGCGACGTGGACTGCGACTTCCGGCTCATCCGGCGCCACGTCTTCGATGTGATCGAGTTGGAGTCAGACAGCGGCACTATCTGCCTGGAACTGGTGAAAAAGCTCCAGGACGCCGGCTATCGCTTCGCCGAAGTGCCGGTGCACCACTACCACCGCACCTACGGCCAGAGCCAGTTCTTCAATTTTCCACGGCTCTGGCGCACCGGGATACAACTGATCCAGCTCTGGTGGAAACTCGTTGTCCGGCGCGAACATATGGCGCAGATCACGCAGCGCCGCGCTGAGGCCGCCCAGGTGATAAGCGATGTGACGTAGCGATTCCGCCGGGAGGATCTGGGAAGGCACAGCTCTCCCCCGCCTCTCTTCGGAAGGCAGATGGGGAAACCGGCTTTCCCCACCTGCGGTTGACCGGTTCACCGCGGGCGGCAAGCCAGTCGAACCGCGCCCCTACCCACAGGGAGCGTTGACAACCACGACGCCCTTCCAGGTGAAACTATCCCTCTCCTTTCTCCAACACCGAACCATGGATCGAATCACTGAATTGCGCACGGCCTTCGAGGGCAGCCGGGTCCTGATCACCGGTGGAGCGGGGTTCATCGGATCGAACCTGGCCCATACGCTGTGCGACCTGGGGGCCGAGATCACCATCGTCGACTCCCTCATTCCCGAATACGGCGGTAATCTGCACAATCTTTTCGCCATCCGCGACCGGGTGCGCCTGAACATCGCCGACGTGCGCGATGAGCACTCGATGAACTACCTGGTGCAGGGCCAGGATTATCTGTTCAATCTGGCCGGCCAGACCAGCCACCTGGACTCGATGCGCGATCCGTATACCGATCTGGAGATCAACTGTCGCTCTCAACTTTCCATCCTCGAATCGTGTCGCAAACACAATCCTAACATCAAGGTGGTGTACGCCTCAACCCGCCAGATCTACGGCAAGCCCGACTACCTGCCAGTGGACGAGCGGCACCTCCTGCATCCCACCGATGTCAACGGGATCAATAAGATGGCGGGGGAGTGGTACCACATCCTCTACAACAACGTCTACGGCATTCCCGCCTGCGCCCTGCGCCTGACCAACACCTACGGCCCGCGCATGCGCGTCAAAGACGCCCGGCAGACCTTCCTGGGCATCTGGCTCAAACGGGTCATTGACGGCGAGCCTATCCAGGTCTGGGGAGATGGCTTGCAGATCCGCGATTTTACCTATGTGGACGATTGTGTGGAGGCGTTGCTGCTGGCGGCGAAGGAGCCGGGCGCCCACGGTCAGGTGTTCAACCTGGGCAGCGATGAGACGATTAACTTGCGTGACCTGGCGGCACTGCTGATCGAGATCAACGGTGCGGGTTCCTACGAGATCATCCCCTTCCCTGCCGACCGCAAGCCGATCGACATTGGAGACTACTACGGCGATTACCGACTCATCCAGGGGCGTCTGGGCTGGTCGCCGCGGGTGCGTCTGCGCGAGGGGTTGGCGCGCACCCTGGCGTTCTACCGCGAGCACCGTGAGCACTACTGGTAGCTGCAACAAAGCCGCACTGCCAGCCGTCTGATACCCAGAAGCCGCCTGGCTGATGACGGAAGGAGTGCAACCATGTATCCAGCCCCCCGGCTTGAGCGCAGCCGTTCCGACACCATGATCGCCGGTGTCTGCGGCGGCCTGGCCCGTTATTTGAATATCGACTCGACGATTGTGCGCCTGGTGTTTGTGCTGCTGGCCTTCAGCGGCCCGGCGCTGTTGATCTATCCGCTGCTCTGGCTGGTGATGCCCCGCGAGCGCCCGGCTGCCCCCGGGACGCCGGCGTCACCCGGGCAGGTGTTCGTTGCTACGGGCGAGACGCAGCGCCTGCGGCTCGACCCGATGACCGGTGCTCCGAACGAGCCAGAGGAGATCCCGATCTCTAATCTGGGGACGGGTTCAACCCCCAGCCGCAGCGATGGACGCGGGCGGCTCCTGGGTTACATATTACTGGGTCTGGGTGTTTACCTGGTCCTGCAGATGGTCTGGCCCGGAATCGGGTCACTGCTCTTCCCGGCGCTGCTGATCGCTGGCGGCATCTATCTGCTGCGCCGCGCGGGGTAGGGCGTCCCTCCAGTGGGCGTGACAGAGGGGGTTCTGGGAGGGCCAGGCTCTCTCACACCTGCACTCGCTGTCGGGTTGTTTCCTGGGATGTAACGGATCCCGCTGATGTGAAAATAGCCCGCGGGCAGGAGGGTTTGGGAGGGCTACGCCCTCCCAAGAAAAAAACCGGGCTTCATCCTGTCAGCATATGGGGAAACCGGGTTTCCCCACACCCTTCCCTGAGGGAGGATCTGGGAGGGCTACGCCCTCCCAGGATTATTCATTCTGGCGTTGTGAGCCCCGCGCATGGGGCCTATGGTCAACTCTGGGCCAGCTCTCGCAGCCGCGAGGGGTTGAGCAGGGTGATCCCCGAGCGATCCACATCGAGCAGTCGGGCGTCGCGGAACTGGTTGATGACTTTGGTAACCGTCTCGCGGTAGGCGTTAATCATCTCGGCGAGTTGCTGGTGGGTGCGCCGCGGCACGCGCTGCTGCGGCTTCGGCCCCGCCGGGTGATGCTCGGACATTTCGAGGAGCACCGAGGCCAGGCGCGCCGGCACGGATTTGAAGGCCACCTCATCGAGCCGCCGGCTGACGGTGAGGCGATGCTGCCCAACCACCTCGATCAGCACGGCCCCCAGGTCAGGCCGGCTGTGCAACGCCTGGAGCACGGCGGCCCGTGGAACCGCGCTCACGCGCACTGATTGCAGCGCCACGGCGAAGGTATCGTAGCGCTCGCCGCCGTCGAGGGCGCTGTGACCCAAGATCTGCCCTGGCTCAACCACCTTGACCGTGAGTACCCGCCCCTCGCTGGAGACCATCTGGAGGCTCACCTGGCCCGCCTGGAGCAGGTAGAGGGTCTGGGCCGGCTGGTCAGGGGTATAGATGGAACTGTGGCGCCGGAAGGCCTGATTCGAGCCAAGGGGCTCGAGCACGGACCACAGCCGCTGCTGTACCGACTCGTCGCCGCGATGTGCAGTTGTCATGCGTTCCTCCAGGTGCCACAGATGCTCACGACCGTTGCCGGTGCGGCTGCGCCGCACTTTCCTGAGGTGTCAAGAGGGCAACCCGGTTGCCCTGCGCCGGGGGAAGGGATCGGGAGAGCTGCGCCCTTCCACGTCTCCTGCAAAGAACTGGTGGGGAAAGCGGGTCTCCCTGCTCCCCTCTGAGGGAAGCCAGCAGGGGTGAAAGATGGGTCGCCCCCGTCTCCCATCCGACGGGCCGGGTATGGGCTACCCGGTTGTGCCGGATATATGTCTCAGATTGTTGTATTGTATCACACTTGCATTACTCCTTCCGAACACGTTTCGTTCGGAGGGTACCTGTTCACATCCGGGCTAAGGCGCCACCCCGGGTGCACGGGCATCCCGCCCGTAATGGCCTGGATGCGGGCAAGATGCCCGCGCACCCGGGAGAAGGATGAATACGTTCGCTGGAGGGGACGCAGGGTTGATGCACTGTCGTTGGAGCAAGCCCCGAACCCCGGCCAGAAATATTTCGGGAGGCGCCATTCGTGCAGCGCGCAACGCTAGAATGAACATACTTGTTCCTGGGAGGCCTGCACCCTCCCAGACCCTCCCCTCAGAGAGGGGCATGGGGAGACCCGATTTCCCCTGCTATAATGGGCGTATGAGCTACCTTCCGACCCATCGCCTGTTCTGGGCCAGCCTGGTTGCGACTCTGGCGGTCCTGGCTGTGTTGACCGGCTGCGATCCTGCCGGTAGTCCCTTCGCTTCAACCCCTGGCGCTGCCGCCACGCCACTCGTGGCTACCGTCGCGCCCCCCACGACGACGGCGTCGCCCCGCGGCGGCAACCTGACGGTGCGGCTGGAGGCCGATGTTCCCGATCTGCGACCCTGGCAGCCGCGCACGCGGGGCGAAGAGCAGGTGATCAGCCTGCTCTACGGAGGGCTGATGCGGCTCGATGCTCAACTACGCCCGGTGCCCGACCTGGCCGAACGCTGGGAAACGACTCCCGATGGGCGCACGCTGACCTTCACGCTGCGGAGTGGTCTGACCTGGCACGATGGAGAGCCGCTCGACGCCTCGGATGTGCTGTTTACCCTGGAGCGGCTGCGGGGGCTGCCGATGACCTCGACGGCGCTGCTGGCCGATCTGCGCTATATCGGCGCCGCCACGGCTCCAACCAGCACCACGGTGGTCCTGACGCTCACCAGCCGCTTTGCCCCCCTGCTGGCCGCGCTGGCTGTGCCGGTTTTGCCCGCCCACGTTCTGGAAAACCGCGACATCGCCAGTTTTAACTTCTGGGAGGCGCCGGTCGGCAGTGGTCCCTTCCGGCTGGCCGAGCGCGATCCTGGCCGCGCCATCGTGCTCGAACGCTTCGAGGACTTTCACCGTGGGGCACCGTTGCTCGACCGGGTAGCCTTCCTGGTTGCCTCCGATCCTGACGTGGCCCGTCAGGCCGTGACCGATGGGCGGCTGTTGCTGGCGGAACTGCCCTGGAGCGACCCGACCTCACTGGCCGCGCGTCTGCCCGGCGCCTATCTGAGCGCGTACCCCGAGAACGGGTTCTACTTCCTCGGCTTCAATGTGCGCGAAGGACGACCTTTCGCCGACCTGCGTCTGCGCCGCGCCCTGGCGCTGGCGGTGGATGTGCCGCGGCTGGTCGAGGCGGTGACCAATGGCCAGGGCATTCCGATCAACTCGACCGCCCTCCCCGGGTCCTGGGCCGATCTCTCCCCTCCGCCCGGCGGGGGCGCCGATCTCGACGCGGCGCGGGCGCTGCTCGACGAAGCGGGGTGGACGCTACCCGCAGGGGCGACCATTCGCGAGCGCGAGGGCCAGCCACTGCGGGCCACGCTCTACGTGCGCGGCGACGACCAGCGCCGCGTCGCGGCCGCCGCGCGCATCGCCGAGATCGCCGCAGCGATCGGTATACAGATTGACGTGCAGCCCGCCGACTTCGCTTCGGTGATTCTGGCTCGTTACGCACCGCCGTTTGACTTCGATCTGCTCCTGGGAAGCTGGAGCAATGGCGCTGGCGACCCCGATTTTGCCGATGCGCTGTTCTACGACCCCGATGACTTCGCCCTGTTTCACTCCAGTCAACTCAACCAGGGGCAAAGCGATGAACGGTCGACGCGCAACTTCGTGGGCTTTAGCGACCCGGCCTACGACAATCAGGCCCAGGCCGCCCGCCAGCTCTACAGTCTGGAGGAGCGCAGCGCCGCTATTGCCCAGGCCCAGGCGCGCATCGCCGACGAGCTGCCTTACCTCTTCCTGTGGGTCGATCGCCTGCCTGTGGCCCTCAACGGGCGTGTGACCACGCTGGACGGCCCGGTGACGCTCGCGTCGCCCCTGTACCTCTGGAACATCGAACGCTGGTACCTGATGCCATGAACCCGTTTACCCAACGCGAGCGCATTACCGACCCGGAACGCTTCGCCGGGCGCTGGCGCGAGGTCGGTATGGTGTTTGAGCGCATCGAAGCCCGCCGCCCGGTGCTGTTGACCGGGGCGCGTGGTACGGGCAAGTCGTCGTTATTGACTCACGTGGGGCAGTCGGCGGGCGCGGTACTGGAAGATCCGACCCTGGAGGCCCTCTACCTCGACCTGGCCCTGCTGCCCGACGCGGCAACAGTCTACCGGCTGATTGTCCAGGCGCTGGGGGGCCGCGGCGAGGGTCTGGAGGCGGTGGAGACGGCCCTGAGTCGCGCAGGGCGCACGGTGCTGGTGTGCCTGGATCATACCGAGGCGGCGGTGGCGGCCGGGTGGGGCACCGATATGCTCGAGCGCCTGGCGCGGCTGGCGCGCCGCAGCCTCCCGGGCGAGCCGGGCGGTCTGGCGCCCCGCGGCGATGGGGTCTTCGATCTGCTGCTGGTCGCCGCGGGGGGCGCCACGCCCCCCGAGCTGAGCGAGCCATTCGCCCAGGTGCGCCTGGGCGCGTTCGCCCCCGCCGAGGTGCGGCTCTTTGCCGAGGCG
The DNA here is from genome assembly GCA_046719255.1 of Chloroflexaceae bacterium. GTDB lineage: Bacteria > Chloroflexota > Chloroflexia > Chloroflexales > Chloroflexaceae > JACAEO01. The sequence continues at coordinate 582 of JBDNDG010000254.1, read as the reverse complement.
TACCTGGACGAGACGGGGGTGGTGTTCACCGCCGCGGAGCTGCGCGAGCTGGCCGCGATCAGCGCCGGTCATCCGGCCTATTTGCAGCGGGCTATGTTCCACCTGTTCGAGACGCGTGGTCGGCCCGACTATGACTGGCGCGCGGCCTACCTGGCCGAGGCCCGCGAGCGGCCCGTGCCTGGCGCGCCGCTCCCGCCCGAGGCTTTTGAGGGCCAGGGCGACGCGGCGCGCGATGAGGGCCGGGGCGGCGAGTTGATCAGCCGGCAGGCCCCGCCACTGCCTGCCGCGCCTCTCGGCGGCGACCTGGGCGGGCTGCTCAATGCGGCGCTGCCGCTGGTGCTGGCACTGATTGCTCTGCAAGCCCTGGGAAACTGGCTGGTGGCCCTGGGGGTGCTGGCAGCCGGCTATGGCGTCGTGGCGGCGCTGGCGCGCCGGGGCCGTTAGGGCCGAAGCCCTGTGCCCCCGCGGGGCCATACAGGGCTCGTGCAACAGGTTTATTGCCGGGAGAGCTACGCCCTCCCTCCCCCGCTGGCGGGAGGTTTCCCGGCAGGGCGCAGCCCTCCCCGACGGGAGGGACGCGGT
>JBDNDG010000253.1:0-6690 GCA_046719255.1 Chloroflexaceae bacterium | reverse complement strand
CGAGCGCCGCATCGCGTTCGATGTACTTGCGGTACTCATCGAGGGTGGTTGCGCCAATAGTCTGCAATTCGCCGCGCGAGAGGGCCGGCTTGAGGATATTGGCCGCATCGAGGGTGCCCTCGGCGCCGCCGGCTCCGATGATGGTATGAAACTCATCAATGAAGAGGATGCAGCGGGTCTCTTTAATCTCGTCAATCACGCGCTTGAGGCGCTCCTCAAACTGGCCACGGTACTTGGTGCCAGCCACCAGAGCGCCCATATCCAGCGTGACCACGCGCTTGCCCTTGATGCTATCGGGCACGTCGCCCTGCACGATACGCTGGGCCAACCCCTCAACGATCGCCGTTTTGCCGACGCCAGGCTCACCAATCAGGGCAGGATTGTTCTTGGTGCGGCGCGAGAGGATCTGGATCACGCGCTCGATCTCGTGCTGGCGGCCGATGATCGGGTCAAGGCGGCCAGCCTCGGCCATTTCGGTGAGGTCGGTGCCCAGGGCATCGAGGTAGGGCGTCTTCGACTGGCGCTGGGCGGCCGCGCCGGGGGTGGCCCCGCGCTGTTCGGCGGTGCCGGTGGTGCCGTGGCGTAGCACCCGCATCACCTGGTTGCGCACCTGCTCCAGGCTCACACCCATAATGTCCAGCACACCGGTGGCCACGCCCTCGCCGTTGCGCACCAGGCCGAGGAGCAGGTGTTCCGTGCCGATGTAGTGGTGATTGAGGCGATTGGCTTCTTCAATCGCATACTTAATGACCTTCTGGGCGCGGGCGGTGAGTTCCTGGTCGGCCGAAGGAGTACCCTCCCCAACCCCGACGATGAACTCGACGGCGCTGCGCGCCTGGGCCAGCTTGACCCCCAGGTCATCGAGGACACGCGCGGCGATCCCCTCACTTTCACGGATGAGGCCAAGCAGGATGTGCTCGGTGCCAATGTAGGGGTGATTAAACGAGCGCGCCTCTTCATGTGCGAGCTGCAGCACCTGCTTGGCCCGCTTGGTAAACTTACTGTAAAGATCTGACATGGAAGTTCTCCACTAACTATCCCTGAACCAGTCGCAGGTGCGCCCACAGGGATGAACGTACAGGCGACCGATGCCCGTTATACCGGCAGAGCCTGGAGTCTGAGCAGGCATCGGGGCTCCTCAGATTCCATTGGGTAGAGAACACGGGGTCCGGTAGACTCTGCGGGGAACCGCGGATGGGTGGGGGCCGGGAGGTTGCCGCTTCCCAGGCTCCCGCGCCATACACGGACGCGGCGCCTCATTGCCTCAGGATTCCGGATCCACTGGCTCCTCGGCGTCAGCTTCCTCGCTCACGTCCGGGTTGAGGCGAAGACTGAGCCCCATGCGCTTGCGGGCCGGGTCAATCCGAATGATGCGCGCTCGAATGGTCTGTCCTTCGGTGAGGACGTCTTTGGGGTTCTGGATACGCTCATCGCCCATCTCGGAAACGTGGATCAGACCTTCGATGCCGTCCTCGATCCGCGCGAAGGCGCCGAAGGAGGCGATCTGGGTAATCGTGCCTTCCACGATCTGGCCGAGGTGGTACTTCTCGCCCGCGCGCGTCCAGGGTTCGCTCTGGGTGCGTTTTATCGACAGGGCAATCCGCTTGCGTTCGTGATCGATACTCAAAATGTACACCTGAACCGTATCGCCGACCTTCAACACCTCCGAGGGATGCTTGACCCGGCTCCACGAGATCTCGGACAGATGCACGAGACCATCGGCTCCACCGATGTCAACAAATGCGCCAAAGTCGCACACCGAACTGACCACGCCCGTCCGCACGTCTCCCTCGCGGAGGCTTGAGAGAAGCTCGTCCTTCTTCAGTTCGCGGGACTCTTGAACCGCCTGTCGCTCGGAGAGGATGAGCCGGTTGCGGTTCCGATTGATCTCGATCACCTTGAGCGGCAGTTCCGTATTGACCATTCTGGCCATATCGGACTGTTTCTGGGTGTCGGGGCCCCGGCTGATCCCCGAGACTTGCGAGGCGGGCACGAAGCCGCGTACCCCATCGAGGTTGACGAGCAACCCACCTTTGTTATAATTGACCACTCGTGCCCTGATCACCTCGCCGCGCTCGTAGGCGGCCTGGAGCGCCCGCCAGCTCCGTTCCTGTCGGGCCTTGTCTATCGAAAGAATGGCGCGCCCCTCTTTGTCCTCGGATTGCACAACAAAGACCAGCAGCGTGTCGCCAACCTTGAGTGCGGCCCGATCCTCGGGGGTGAGGGACTGCATTTCGCGGGCAGGGACAATTCCTTCGGCCTTGGCGCCGATGTCAACAAGAATCTCGTCACGGTCGACGCGCATGATCTTGCCGTCGACCGTGTCGCCATACTTGAGATTGCGGTACTCATGCGCAGGGTCACTGAGGTACTGCTCCATCAGGGCCATGTCCTCAGCTTCGGAGGTAAACCCGTTCTCTCCGTGGTGCGGGGAGGAAGGTTCTTCCGACTCTGCGGCAATCCCTTTCGATTCTTCCATGCGCCGTCCTTGCTCAACGCGAGGGGCCCGAAGACGTAGCCGGGAGATACATTGATCAACCGTTGACATTATACGCCGCGCAAGATCAAAACGCAAGGGTGTTCAATTGCGCAGGGCATGCTGACGCCCTAAACGCGCAGTTGCTGACGCTGCCGGCGCGCAATCCACGCTCTCTGCGGCGGCGGGCCGCGGGGAACCCGGCGAGAGTTTCTCCTGGGAGGGCGGAGTCCTCCCAGACCTTCCCGTTGGGGAGGGCTTGCTGCCTCCACAGGCAGGGGTACGGCGAAACCTGGTTTCCCCATATGTTCACATCAGAGGGGGATCCCATAGGCGCCGGGGTAGCCTTTACTGGCAATGGGGCGCTGGCCGGCGAGCTGGGCCGGAACCAGGCCGAGGCGGCGCAGGCTCAGGTAGGCTTCTTCGTTACAGAGCAGCAGTTCTTCGTCGGCCAGGTCGAGCAGGTCCAGGGCCTGATCAACGGGCGGCCCGATCACGCTCAGGCCGAGTCCAGGGAGGGTCACCAGGCGGGCCTGGCCGCCGGCCAGGACGAGGCGGGGTCGCCGGGCGGCGTCGAGCTTCCAGTGGGTGTGAACGGCCCGCGCGGCCTGGCGCGCGTTCCGCAGGATCAACGTGGGGCTTTGCTGGCCCGTGACGCCGAAGATTAACAGCAGGTGCGGCCCGCAGCGGGTGAGCAGAGCATGGTACTGGCGGGCGCTGGCAGCCGCAATCGTGGCCGCTTCGCGCAGGTGCGCCGCCCGGGCCGCACCTTCGGGCAGGGCAATGGCCAGTGCCGCGATGTCGCAGGGTACCCCTTCTGGCGGCAGCTCCGCCTCCAGCAGGTCCTCGATTGGGGGGAGTTCGGGAAGCAGGCGCTGGAGCCGCTGTTCGGCGCGCCGCTGCTGGCGCAGGCGGTTGATGGTGTGGCATAACTCGCCCCAGGCGTCGTCGGTGACCTCCAGCTTGCCACCCGTCTCGGTGTCGGTCACACTGGCGGCCAGACGCCGCAGGTCGCGTTCGAGCGCCAGCCGATCCCAGACGATCACCAGGGCGGTCACCAGGAGCAGAAGCAGCGCAACGCGAGGGACAAACAACAATGTCGCCGCTGCCACAAGCAGGGTGCTGAGGGCCAGCATAGGGCGCAGACGGCGTCCCGGCCGGATAACAGTGAGCAGAGGCATAGGGGCCCCGGTGCGATGCGGGTTACTTAAACACCCACACGGGCGTTAGAGCATACCACCGCGCCGGAGCAACGACAAAGGATCGCAGATTACAATTATGCGCCACGAGCCGGTACTACTCTTCACGGAGGATGTAGCCGGCGCCGCGCACAGTGTGGATCACGCGGGGTTCGCCGTGGGCCTCGAGTTTCTGGCGCAGGTAGCGAACGTAGACCTCAATGATGTTGCTTTCGCCCCCAAAGTCGTACCCCCAGACCCGATCGTAGATCACCTCACGGGTGAGCACCTGATTGGGGTGGCGCATAAACAGTTCCAGCAAGTCGTACTCTTTGGCGGTCAATTCAACCCGCCGTTCACCGACGCGCAACTCGCGGGCGGCGGTATCGAGGGTCAGATTGCCGAAGTGGAGCACCTCACTGCTGGAGCTGACCTGCCGGCGGCGCAACTGCACGCGGATGCGCGCCAGCAGTTCCTCGAAGGCGAAGGGCTTCACCAGGTAGTCGTCGGCACCGTTCTCGAGGCCGCGCACCCGATCGGCCACGGCATCACGGGCGGTGAGGATAATGATCGGCACGTCGGAGGCAGCGCGCAAGCGCCGGGCCACCTCCAGGCCATCAATGCCGGGGAGCATCAGGTCGAGGATGACCAGATCGTGGGGCGTCTCACGCGCGGCGGCCAGCCCTGCGGGGCCGTCGGCAGCCACGGTCACGTGAAAGCCTTCGAGGACCAGGCCGCGGCGCAGGTAGTTGGCAATCTCCGGTTCGTCTTCGATGATCAGAATGCGCTGCGTGGTCATAGTGTGCCGGTTGTGCTCCGGGTATGTCCGGCCCCGGCGCCGGTGCAGATTGCGGAGTTCTGGTTGCAGATTCGCTGCGGCGCATCTGGACGCGGCCGATGTTGTGCTGGATCATGAACGGCGCATCTGGAGCCGTATGCGGCGCACGTCAAAAGGAAAAAGGCAAAAGGTAACGATGGTGAAGTCGCAACTTCGCTTACCTTTTGCCTCTGGCCCTGTCGAAGGCGATGAATACTGTCTTGCGGGATGAGCGAAGTCCTCCTACATCCTCTCTCACTGCTATCCCTTAATCCTGTCCGACCACCGGCGCGATTGCGGATGTGCGATGGTGGCACAGACGCAGTGCATCTTGCCGCGGCCGCCATTGCGCCAGTGCCCGAACGGCTCGCCTGGAAGCGCGCTAGCCCTCTACGAGACGCAACACGCGGAAGGCTTCAGCGTAGGCATATCCCCCCTTGGCGCCGGCTTCAGCGGCCCACTCGCGTACCATGGTCAGCGCCTCGGGGCTAACCTGGGAGCGGTGGCAACCGATTGCCGTAAGCTTCCGGTCAATCGTGTCGCTGATGTCAACGTAGGTGTCGGGATGGAGGGTCAGGTCCAGGTAAACCTCCGAAACCTTGTGCGGTTCGAGGCCCTCAGCGAGCAGTTCCGGGAAGATGTGGCGCGTCTCAGCGCTGGGGAAGACGGCGTAGATGGTGGCCTCGCCGACGGCGCGATGGTCGGGATGGTTGATGTAATTGTGACCGAAGAAGTAGGTCGTCGGGTCCTGGCATATCACCCGATCGGGCCGCACCTCGCGGATGAGGCGAGTAATGGCGCGGCGCAGCTCGAGCGTGGGCTGGAGCGAGCCATCGGGGTAGCCAAGAAAGCGTACATCGTGGACGCCGACCGCGGCAGCGGCAGCTACCTGCTCGGCGCGACGGGTCTCGACCAGCGTCTGCGGGTCAACGGACGGTTCGTTGGAGCCGGCGGCGCCATCGGTGACGATGCAGTAGATCACGGCGTGGCCCTCAGCCGTCCAACGGGCGACGGAACCGGCGATGCCGAACTCAGTGTCGTCGGGATGGGCGACGACCGCCAGTATGGTGAGTTTGTGTTTCTGGTGCATCATGACTTTAGTCTACACGATGGTATGGGGGTCTGTCTAGGGGGTTGCTATCCCCTGTCAGGAGGTCATGCGGCTGCGTCACACACCCTGGGAGTGAAAAGCGATTCTCCCGGGAGGGCGCAGCCCTCCCAAACCCTCCCGGTGGGGAGGGCTTGCCTCCCACGTGGGCAGGGGTATGGGGAAACCCGGTTTCCCCATCGTTTCACATCCAGGGTTGTATGCCACGCGGATAAGCATCTATAATACCCCCGTACCGAAGGAGAACATATGAGCATCGACCAGTTGGTGGCGGAGTGCGTCGCACAGATCGACGCCAGCCATGCGGCCCGCGAGCAAGTCATCGGAGCCTCACGCGGCCTGATCCGCCTGTGCGCCAACAGCATCCGCGCGACCCATCGTGGCGATTTTGGCGAAGCTGAGCGTCTGCTTGGCGCAGCCGGGGCGGTGGTGGGGCAGATCAACGCCGCCACGGCCAACAGTCTGGAGATCCGCGCGGCGGGCTACACGCAGGACGCGTTGAAGGAGTACGCTGAAGCCCACCTGGTACTGGCCTTCCTGTCCGGCCGGGAACCCCCGGGCGCGGCGGCGCTCGGGGTTGATCCTGCGCCCTACCTCAACGGCCTGGCCGAGGCGGCCAGTGAGTTGCGCCGGGCCATTCTCGACGGCTTGCGGCGCGGAGAAACGGCCAGAGGGGAAACACTGCTCCAGTTGATGGACGATATCTACGTTGCCCTGGTGACGGTTGACTACCCCGATGCGATCACCGGTGGCCTGCGGCGCACCACCGATGCCCTGCGCGCCGTGCTCGAGCGCACCCGCGGCGACATCAGCGCCGCGATTCGGCAGGACCAGCTGGTGGCCGCGATGCGTGACCTGGAGCGCCAACTGGGCCAGGAGGGGGCCTGATACGTCTGGAAGGAGGGTTTGCCACCCCGTGGGCAGGGGCGTGGGAACCACGTTCACGGGTAGCGTTGTGTGGGCCACGGCTTCTCCTCCTCACCCCCCGGCCCTCCTCTCCCTGATCGGGAGAGGGGGAGCGGGCGTGGGGATGCCCCCTCTCTCTCGCTATGGGAGAGGGGGCTGAGGGGTGAGAACGTGCGGCAGCCATGGCTTCCAGATGCGCTCCGCC
>JBDNDG010000252.1:0-6759 GCA_046719255.1 Chloroflexaceae bacterium | reverse complement strand
CCTGCGGCCCTGGCTTGCCAGTCAGCAGACGGCGCTGGCCTCGATCATCATTATGGCCGCCTGGCAACTGCTGGGCTTCAACACCATCCTCTTTCTAGCCGGCCTGCAAGGCATTCCGAACGACGTCTACGAAGCCGCGACGATTGACGGCGCCGGCACCTGGCAGCGCTTTCGCTCGATTACCCTGCCCCTCCTGGGGCCGACGACCTTCTTCGTGGTCACCACAACGCTCATTACGACCCTGCAGGTCTTCAGCGAACCCTTTGTGATGACCCCGCCGCCGGGCGGCGGCCCGAACAATGCCACCCTGACCTCGGTGCTCTATCTCTACCAGCGCGGCTTCAACCGCTTCGAGCAGGGGTACGCGGCTGCAGTGGCCTGGGTGCTGTTCCTCTTTATCTTCGCGGTGACGATTGTGCAGTTCCGCATGCAGCGGCGCTATGGTGAGATGTGATGGCAGTAACGCTCGTCGCTCGGCACCCCGATACCTTGCGGTGAGCATAGCCCACGCGCAGGAGAACCCGGGACAGCGAAGGCGTAGCCCTCCCAGGAAAAACCCCATTTGTATCCTGGAATTGTGCGGCCTGGCCGCATCGGCGACTGGTACAATACAATAAAATGAGGTGGCACATGCGCCGATCGCCGGGTTACCGTCTCCAGAAACTGCTGATAAACGCTGGCGCGTACGTTGTGCTGGCAGTCTTTGGCTTTCTGATCCTCTTTCCCTTTCTGTTTATGTTCTTCACCGCGCTGAAGCTGCCAACCGATGTGTTTCGCTCGCCCCCCAGGCTGCTCCCAATGAGCCCCCAAACGGTAACGATCGATGGCCAGGAGTTCCCGCTCTATCTGGTAGAAACCGAGGCGGGTATCGAACGACTGGCCAGAGTGGCCCGCGGCGCCCCGGTGGTGATCTTTGCCAGCGTGGAGGACCCGAGCCAGACATTTGAACGGGCGCCTCGCGAGGCGCGGCCCGTGGGTGGCTTCACCAATCAAGAAACCGCGCTGATTGATGGTCAGGAGCGCAAACTCTGGGACATCGAGGAAGCCGGGCGCACCATCCGCGTCTTTGAGCTGAGCCGCGCCAATCTGGGCCGCTTCGCCGATCCGGCCAACCCCGAGCGGACGTTTGACCGCAGTCTGAGCGACGCGCGGCCGCTCGAACGCTTCGACCCGCAAATTGCCAATTACCAGCGGGTGCTGGAACTGCAGAACATAGACCGGAGCCTCACCAATACGATGCTGGTAACCATCCTGGTGGTGCTGGGGCAGGTAACCACCTCGGTGCTCGGTGGTTACGCCTTCGCGCGGCTGTCGTTTCCCGGCCGCGACTCGCTCTTCCTGGTCTACCTGGGGACGATTATGATCCCCTTCGTGGTACTGATCATCCCTATGTACCAGTTGATGGTGATTATCGGATGGGTCGATCGTATCAGTTCGCTCATCTTACCGTGGATCTTCACCGCCTATGGCACCTTTCTGATGCGACAGTTCTTTTTGAGCATCCCCAGGGATCTGGAGGAAGCGGCGTTGATGGACGGAGCCTCACGCCTGCGCATTCTGTGGCAGGTGTTCGTGCCGCTGGCGGGGCCGGCCATCGCCACGCAGGCGACCTTTACCTTCCTCTACGCATGGAACTCGTTCGTCTGGCCGCTGGTTGTTATCAACACCGGCAACTTTAACAACCAGGTACTGACGCTGTCGCTCATGGTGTTGCAGGGCCGCGCCGCCGATAGCCCGAACCTGGTGATGGCAGGCACCACCATTGCCGTTGCCGTACCGTTGCTGATCTTCGTGCTGGCGCAGCGGTACTTCGTGGAGGGTATTGCGACGACGGGTATTAAGTGATACCCATTGGAGTTGAACAGGTCGCATCCGCACGCCCACCAGCGCGCATTGCAACGCCACGGCAGCAATCTGCAATCCGAAATCAGCAATCTGAATTGGTATAAGCGGAACGCCCCAACCCCTCCCTGCTGGCGGGTTGGTTCCCGCGAGAGCTGCGCCCTCCCAAACCCTCCCCGCAGGGAGGGGCGTGGGGAAACCCGGTTTCCCCATACTCTGACAAAAGGAAGACAGGTTTTTTCCTGGGAGGGCTACGCCCTCACAGACCCTCCTGCGCGCGGACTATGTTCACATCAGATTCGCCATGAGTACACCAGTCACAGGACACGGGCTGAGTTACGAAGAGGCCCTGCGCCGGCTGAAGGCGATCGCGGTGAGCGAGGCGGCGCTGCCGCTGAACCCCGTGGGGCACAGCTTCGCGCTGAACCACGGCGCGCAGGCCGAACGCTGCTTCGTGCTCATTCACGGCTACACCAACTGCCCGCAGCAATTCCGCGCCTTTGGCGAACTGCTCCATGCACGCGGGCACAACGTCTACGTTCCGCGCCTGCCCTACCATGGGCTGGCCGACCGGCTCAACAACGAACACGGGCGCCTGGATCGGGCCGCGTTGTTGCACTATCTCGACGATGCCCTGGCAGTGGCGCGAGGACTTGGCCGGCGCGTGGGGCTGATTGGCATCTCAGCAGGGGCGGTGCTGGCCGCCTACGCGGCGCAGTTCCGCGCCGAGGTGTATTACGCTATGCCCATTGCGCCAGTGCTGGGCACGCCGTCCATCCCTCGCTGGTTCACCCTGCCGCTGGCCACTGCGGCCGGTGTGCTGCCCAACCGCTTTCGCTGGTGGGACCCGGTGCACAAGGACTCGCGCCGCAGCCCGCCGCACTGTTACCCGCGCTACGCGACCCGCGTCCTGGCAACCGTTACACGGATGGGATTCGAGGTCCTGCGAGCCGCGGCGCGCCGCCCTCCCTGCGCGCGGGTGATTGTGATGGTGCTGAACGAGGCCGACGAGGCGGTGGATAACGTGCCAAACGAGTTGCTGGCCGCCCGCTGGCATGCCCACGGCGCCAGGGTCCACCTGCACATGTTCCCCGCCGAGCGCCACGTGATCCACGACTGCATCGACCCGGCGCAGGAGTTGCAGCAGGTAGATTATGTCTATCCGATTCTGCTTGATCTGGCGGAGTGGGAGGGGTAAGCTTGCGCCTTCTCTGGCTCGCCGCGCTCCACAGGGGGCGCATAACGCTAATGTAAAAATACGCGGAAACCGGGTTTCCCCATCCCCCCGCCGATGGGGGCAGCAAGCCCTCCCAGGAGTTATGTTCATTCTGGCGTTGTGCGGCGCAACCGCGTGGAGGGCTGATGTGCAAAGAGGGGGAAACCTGGTTTCCCCATCCCCCTGCCTGTGAGGGCGGCAAGCCCTCGCCACAGGCAGGGGGAGGCTGTGGTTGTGGCTACTCTGCTGCGACGGCGAGCGTCGCTGACGGGACAGTCGGGGCAGCACTGGCGCGGGCAAAGCCGGGAACATCAACGCGGATCACCAGCCAGGCGCAAACTACCAGCCCCAGGGCCTCGAGCAGAAATACCGTCGCATAGGCTACTGTGAGCGAACCGGTCGCGACCAGGGCCAGGTCACGGACGAAGCCCCCCAGAAAGATCCCCACTCCGCGAAAGACGAGCTGGGCCACCGTCCAGAGGCCGAGGTAGGCCCCGGCGCAGCGATCGGAGGTCATGGCCATGAGCAGTGACACTGCGCCGACGGTGTAGATGCCGAAGCCCAGGCCGAAGAGCACCAGAACGGGGATCAACAGGACACGGGCCTCGGTAAACGCCACGACACCCAGCAACGCCAGTGGCAGAGCGGTCAGCGCCAGCCCGAGCACGGTGGTGGGTGTTTGCTCGTGGGCCATGCGGTTGCGGGTGAAGACGATCGTGGCGATCAGGCTCACCAGCACCCCGACGCCCCAGTAGGCGTTAAAGCGTGTCGTCTCGCCGGCGGGCAAGCCAAAGACATCGCCGCCGAAGGGTTCGAGCACGGCGTCCTGAGCAAAGGCGCTCATCGCACCGAGGGCCAGAAACAGAAAGAAGCCCCGCGTGCGCCGGTCGGCCCACATCTCGCGCAGGAGGCGCGGCAGGGGCAGGTGCTCCCCACTGTCGCCGGCCACAATGGTCTGACCCGGACGTTCGGCGCGGAAGAGGGCAAACATAAAGAAGCAGAGGGCGATCGCCATGCCGATCAGCGTAATGCGCCAGAAGGTTGCCGGGTCGTACACCGGCATCAGAGCGCCGTAGACCACCCCGGCGATAGGAAAGCTCACCACCAGAAAGGTCTGAACGATGCTGAGGGCCTGGCCACGCCTGGCAGGGGGGGCACTATCGCGCACCAGCGCCAGGTAGGTACTCCCCGACAGTAGGGTGCCGACGCCATACACGAGGAACGCCAGGGTGGCCAGTATCCAGCCGGCGACCGAACGGGGATCGGCTGCCAGCAGGACGGTAACGATCGGCAACAGTGGTAGGGACAGGACCATCGGCAGCCGCCCGGCCCAGATGTAGGGCAGACGATGAAGCCCGAATATCGGGCGGGTGTCGGAGCGGTAGCCAGCCCAGATGCTGAGGGGCGCAAGGAGGTAGCGCAGGGCCGAAAGCAGGGCCACCGGGGAGGCCCACAGGCCCAGGTCGGTGATCAGCACCCGGTTCAGCACACCCGACGTCAGCAGGTCAACAAACGACGAGCCGATATGAAAGGTCCCCAGGCGCATGGCGCGCCACACGCTAAAACGCTCAGAAGGGGGCGTCTCCACGGTCACTCTCCTTCAGGCACCCATTGCGCGGCTGCGCTGCACAACGCCAGAATGAACATATTCATTGTTCCTGGGAGGGGCTGCGCCCGCCCCAACCCGCCCCGCTGGCGGGTTGTTTCCTCGGAGGGCTGCGCCCGCCCCAACCCGCCCGCGCGCGGGCGATGTTCACGTCAGAACGATTGCTGGTACGAAGCGGCCACAGCCAGATGCACCTCATTGGCAACCCGGCTGATGCGGCGCAGCAGGCGCGCGCTGGCCTCGGGGCGCAGATGTGCTTCCTCAGGCAGGCCCATAGCCGCCTCAACCAGCGAATCGCGGAAGAACAACGCGGCTTCAAGGGCGGCGGTGAGGGGCATACCCGCCTGGCGGGCGCGGGTCGCGTATTCGCCGCCGAGGCGACGCGCCTCACCAAGCAGGTCTTCATCATCGTGGGGGCTGTTGATGTAGTGCAGCACCACGCCCATCAGTTGCTGACCGATCCGGCGCCATGCCGCGCGCTCCTCATCGCTGATGCTGGCCAGCCAGGCCGGGCGACACGCAGGCGCAGCGAGTTCGTTGCGCGTCCGGGCCAGGGCCCGCGCGGCCCATGCGTTCCCGAGGGCGTGGGCGCTGACAGGCCGGCGCGCAGCCAGGGCCTCGATGTCCCTCCGGGCAAAGCGGCGGTGACCACCCGGGGTGACATACACCGGCACCGCTCCATCATCGGCCCAGCGCCGTAGCGTTGTGCTGTGGACGCCAAGGAGCTTGCTGGCAGCGGAGAGGGAGAGGTAGTGCGCATCGTCGCCCATATAAGCCTCAGCAAATCTAGGTAATCCTCAGTAATTATAGGTTGCATTGCGGCAGACTGTCAATCAACCCCCGGGCGCCCAGCAGGGCGCATCATCAGTGGCGACCGGCGTACCCGGGTGAACATGGGGAACCCGGGTTTCCCCACCTGTGGTGAGCCTATCGAACCGTGCCTCTCTCTGTGGGGAGGATTTGCAGCGTTCTTCCCCCCTCCCAGCCTCCCCCCGCCGGGGGGAGGCGCCCGGTTCCTGCCCCCGGCGAGGGTCCGGGAAGGCTGCGCCCTCCCGGGAACCAACCCACCTGCGGGGAGGGTTTGGGAGGGGACAGCCCTCTCAGAAAAACATCTATTTTCATTCTGATATGAACATGGGGAGTCCGGGGTTCCACGTTCCACCCTAACGAAGTGCCAGTGGTATTACGCTCCTTGTAAGTGGGCGTGGAAGGCTACGTTGAACTCCTCCGGTTTCTCCAGGTAGGGGGTGTGGCCGCAGTCAGCCAGTTGCAGCTCGCGGAAGCGGCCCCCGGCAGCCGCGTAGCGCTCCAGAAAGCGGCGGATCTGCCCGACCATTGGCTGAGAGGGATAGACCTCTTCGCCGGGCCAGTCCGGCAGCACGCCGAGTTTGCCCAGCGTTCCGACATCGAACAGGCTCGCATCGGACACAATCTGGTCATCGGCGCCGTGGACCCAGAGGACGGGTGGTCTGGCGGCGGCGGCCAGGATGCGCCCGGGCATCTCGCCGAGGTACTTCGGGGAGAGGGCGTTGTTCGGCCCCAGTACACCAGGGGCGACCCCTGGCCAGTTCTCGCTGGGCGTCAAGTCGCCCGGATGGTGGTCAGGGCGAACCTTGATACTCAGCAGGCCGGAGAGCAACTCCTCTTCGCGCGTGGGGCGGAAGGGCGGCTTCCAGTAGTAGGTATTCATCACCACGCGGGGCGCCGACTGGGGGTTCTCTTCGCTGCGATCCTGTTCAGCCTCGCGCCGGGCGAATTCCCGGTTCACCAGGCCCGCCCCCGAACCGGCGAAGTCGGGCCAGATCGGCGTGCCGTCCAGATCTCTGGTGCCGCCGAATCCGTAGGGGGAGCCGGGAGCAGCAAGGGTGACGCTGATCAGGCGCTCGGGGGCAGTGGCCATCAATGCCCACGCCACGACACCACCGAGCGAATGGCCGACCACGTGGAAACGCTCGATGCCCAGGGTATCGGCAAGGGCCAGTACATCATCGGCGAAATCGCCACAACCACGGGTGGCGTCCACCGGTTTGAATTCCGTATCACCATAGCCGCGCAGGTCGGGGGCGATACCCCGGAAGCCGGCAGGCAGGGCCAG
>JBDNDG010000251.1:0-6801 GCA_046719255.1 Chloroflexaceae bacterium | reverse complement strand
CGCGCAGACAACGCCCTTCAGCGCCGAGGCCATCACTGCCGCCCTGGCTCATCACCCGGCGGGGGTCGGGCGGGCCACTGTCTACCGCGCCGTGGACTGGCTGCGCGAGCGGGGCTGGCTGGCCCGCGTGCAGACCGAGCGCGGCGACTACACCTACGCCCGCACCCTGCCCGGCCATCATCACCACGCCGTCTGCACCCGCTGCGGCGCCACCCTGCTGCTGGAGGGCTGCTCGGCCATCGAGAGCCTCACCGCGCTGCTCGCCCGCCAGGGCTTCCGTGTCCAGGGCCACATCCTCGAGCTTTTCGGCCTCTGCGCCCGTTGTCAGGCTACGCCGGGCAGGACACAATAACGACGACAGCGGTCACGGCGACCCATGTGCTCCGCTTTGCTGCCGACGAGGAGTTCCGGGCGGTGGGCGGCTCTGTGCCACGCTGCACCGCTTCAACGCCGGGCTCAACCCGCGCTTCCGCCCGGCCAGGGGCTGAGAGCAGCCGTTCCACCAGCACTTCAGGCGCACGCACCGCACCCCCGGTGCCCTCGGGCTGCTGGCCTGGCGCGGCGGCCCTTTGTCAGGCTCGGGGCAGGCGGAGCCGGTCGGCCTTGCTGCTGATGGAGGCACACAGCAACGCGCCGCTCTTTGCCGAGCGGCGCCGGGCCGAGCTGGTGGCGCTCGACGTCTCCCCCGCCGGCGCGGCGACGACCCGATCCGCCACCTGCGGCGACAACCGACTCCAGCTCTATGTCACCATCGCGAACGAGCGCGCTCGCTACTGCTACGGCCCCGTCCCGATCCAGGAGATCTGGCGTGCCGGGCTGACGCCTGCGCCGGGTATCACCCCGCCGCTCGACCCTCGTGCGAGGCCGACGGCCACGCGAGCCACCAGATCGAGTTCGGTCATCATCACCTGGCGATGGGGTCGCGCGACTACCCGACGCAGCGGGGTGCTACCGCACGGGTGCTACAATCATGAGGACTACAGCACGGTTACCGGGCCGTGGTCATCGCAATGGTCGCCGTGGCGGTGGTGCAACCGGCCGTTCACCAGGTAGTCCACATGGTCGCCGTGGGGCACGAGCGGATGGCCGCAGCCCTCGTGGCCGCACTGGCAGGCAATCGGGGCACACCCATCGGGGTTGGTCGCACTCACGGCGATGACATGCTCGTCGTAGTGGCCCTCATGGGGGTGGTGCAGGTGACCGTCGTGGAGATAGTCTACATGGCCCTCGTGCTCGATACGCAGGTGGCCGCAGTGTTCGCTGTGCACATGGGTGTGGTCGGTATGGACGGGGTGAGTCATACGCTGTTCCTTGTTCATCAGGCTATGCGTGGGCAGGTTGTGCTACCCGGCCTCGAGTATACACCCGTGTAACTGCTGCCGGACCGACAATAGCTGAGATATGATCGCAGCACGTAGCCTGTGCCTTCTGCTGCACAGGCCACCGGTACGGCTCTCTTCACTTGATTCTGGCGCCAGGTTGTGATTACTCTCCCGACTGACGAGTGGCATAGTGAGCGACTTCACCCTGACCGACCAGAAGCAAGCCGATCTGCTGACCTTATGGTTGCCCGACAGCATGCCCGAGACACAACGGTGTGCCAGATCGAGCTAGTCCGGGTGCAAGCACTGCCGCGTCAGCCGGGGCAAACGGCTACGTTCACCTTACCGGGGCAGCAGCGGCCACAGGGCCGCCAGGCCGAACCCCAGGATGATCAACCCTGCCCCGTAGTTGATCCAGCGCAGCGCCACGGGGCCCAGCCGCGCCCGCAGCAACCCCACGCCTCCACTGAGCATCAGCCACCACAGGGCAGAGCCGGCAGCCACCCCCATCGCAAGCAATAACCCCTCGCCGTAGCCGTGGGCCGCACTACCCACCCCGAGGCCGGCAAAGATCGCCGCAAAGGCAATCACCGTCGCCGGATTAGTGAGGGTCAGGACGAGGGTCGAGGCATAGGCGTGCATCAAACCGCGGGACGCGCCAGCAGCCGCGTGCGCGGCGCGTGGCGCGCGCAGAGTGCGCAGCCCCAGATAGCAGAGGAACAACCCTCCCAGCAGGCGCACCCAGAAGCTGATCCCCACCAGCGCCCCCGCCAGTGACGTCAACCCCAGCGCCACTATTGTCCCGTAGATCAGATCAGCGGTCGCCGCGCCCAACCCCGAGACAAAGCCTGCCATCCGCCCATCGCGCAGCGTGCGGCTGATACACAGAACCCCGATTGGCCCGACCGGCGCGGCAATCGCCAGGCCGATCACGGCCCCACGGACGAAGAGGTGCAGATCCATACGGCTCCAGTATACCAGCCAGGCGGTTGCGATGGGGACACCCGGTTGCTCCACCTGCGGTGAGCCTGTCGAACCGTGCCCCCTGCCCGGTGGGGAGGGCTGCGCCCTCCCAGGAAAAACCTGGTTTCATCTTGTCAGGGTGCGGCGCAGCCGCACAGGGTTCTGGCGGGGTTGCGGCGCCCCGGCGTACAGCTATCCCCGGTGCTTCCATGACATATATGCTATAATTGTCGCTAATTATACATCAGAGGCCCATGCCGCTGCGCCGCGCAACGCCAGGATGAGAATGGGGTGTTTTCTGGGAGGGCTGCGCCCTTCCAACTCCTCCCCGGCCGGATGGGCATGGGGAAACCAGGTTTCGCCTGGTAGCACAGAGTGCAGAAAGCAGGAACGTTATGCAACGCACGATCCAGAAAGTGCTGGTGGCCAACCGTGGCGTCCCGGCCGTGAGAATCATGCACACCTGCCGTGACCGCAAGATCCCCTCGACCGCAGTGTACAGCACCCCCGATCGCCTTGCCTATCACGTCTTCATGGCCGATACCGCCATTCACATTGGCGATGCGCCGCCGATCAATTCCTACCTGAATGCGGACCGGATTATTGAGGCTGCGCTACGCAGCGGCTCGAACGCCATCCATCCCGGCTGGGGGTTTCTGGCCGAGAATGCCGACTTTGCCCAGCAGGTTATTGACGCCGGCCTGATCTGGATTGGCCCCCGGCCGGAGGTCATCCGCCTGATGGGCGACAAGATCCAGGCCAGGGAGATCGCCAGGCGCTCGAATGTGCCAACCATCCCGGGAATCGAGAACGTCGCCAGCGCCGAGGAGATTAGCGACTGGATGCGCGACGAAGGTGTCTCGTTCCCGATCATGATCAAGGCAGCCTCGGGCGGCGGCGGCAAGGGTATGGTCAGGGTCGACGGGCCTGAGCAGATTCCCGGCGCTCTTGCCCAGGCCCGCTCCGAGGCAAAGAAATTCTTCGGCGATGACCTGGTTCTTGTCGAAAAGTATATCGAGCACGGCCGGCATATCGAGGTGCAGGTGGTGGCCGATGAGTACCACCACGTCGTCCACCTCTTCGAGCGCGAGTGTACGCTCCAGCGCCGTAACCAGAAGATTATCGAGGAGGCCCCTTCGACCCTCGAAAACGACCTTCGCCAGGAGATCTGCGTCACCGCAGCACGCCTGATGCGCCGGATTGGCTATACCTCGGCCGGCACCGTCGAGTTTATCTTCGACCCCGCCACGCAGAATTTCTACTTCCTCGAGGTGAATACCCGCCTCCAGGTCGAGCACGGCATCACCGAACTGATCACCGGTCTGGATATCGTCAGCATCATGCTCGACGTCGCCGAGGGTAAGCCCCTGCCGATCAAGCAACTCGATGTCGTCCCCAACCGTTGCGCCCTTGAGGTGCGCCTGAATGCCGAGGATCCCAAAACCTTCGGCCCCTCGTTCGGTAAGATTACCCGCCTGCGCACCCCCCTCGGCCCCAACGTGCGCGTCCTGCTCGGCGCCGAGGAGGGTGAGGAAATTCCACCCTACTACGACTCGCTCTTCATGCTCCTCATGACCTCGGGCGCCGATCGGGCCGATGCACTGCGGGTCATGGACCGGGCACTCAGTGCCGATCTGCGGATTGAGGGCATCAAGACTCTCGCGCCTCTGCTCCTGAGTATCATCAGGCACCCCAGGTTCATCGCCGGTGACTTCTCAACCAGGTTCATCGAGCAACACATGCCCGAACTCGTCTCCGGCTTCCGCGAGCGCACCGGTGAGGATGAGATGCTCCGGGTCGCCCAGTACGTGGCCGAGATCTCCGCCCTGGGCCCGCAACCCTGGATGTGAGGAGAGCTATGAAAACCCGCAAAATCTCCCAGCCTGTCAGTACTCAGGAAGACTACATTTTCGTTCGGCCCGGTATGAGCCCGCGCGAGATTGTCCAGGCCGTCCGCAACCTGCGGGGCGTCTGCCTCACCTCAGTGAGCATGCGCGACGCCGGGCAGTCCGATTTTAAGAACCGCCACCGGATCTACGATCTGAAGACTCTGGCGCCGCTGTACAACCGGATGGGCCTGTTCAGCGCCGAGTGCCACGGTGGAGCCCGCTGGCACGTCGGGATCATGAACCGCCGCGAGAGTCCCTTCGAGGAGATCCAGATCCTGCGCCAGTTGATGCCGAATGTCCTGCTCCAGACCCTGATCCGTGAGACGAACCTGTGGGGGTACCGGCCTTACCCTCGCAACGTCATCGAGTATGCTGTCTCGCAGGTGGATATTGATGTCTGGCGCTGCTTCTCGTTCCTGAACGATGTGCGCAATATGCGCGCGGTGGCCGAAACGGTTATGAAACGCGGGCGGCTGTTTGAGCCGGCGATCTCGTTCACCGTGGCCGATTGGGCCACGGATGCGTACTACCTGGGCGTGGTGCGCGAGATCGTCGCCCTTGCCGGGGGCGTTGATGAGATCATCCTCTGCATCAAGGATATGGCCGGCGTCGGCAACCCGGAGCGCATCCGCCAGCTTGTGACGACGATCAAGGAGCACTACCCCGACCTGCTGGTCCACTACCACCGCCACATCACCGACGGGCTCGCCGTCCCGGCGCTGTTCGCCGCCGCCCAGGCCGGCGCAAAGATCGTTGATGTTCAGGAGGACGCCCTGGTGCGCTTCTACGGCCACTCGCCCATCCTCGGAGTGCAGGCCTACTTCGAGGAGGGTGGGATGCACGTGCATCTCAACCGCCCGGCTGCCGAGGAGGCGAACCAGCAGGTGCGCGGGTGGATCGGGCACTATGAGTGGGCCGAGTCGCCATTCAAGGGCTACGATCACGGCGTTACTAAGCACCGCATGCCCGGCGGGGCCTTCCCGAGCTCGTTTGAACAGGCCGAGAAGGGCGGCTTCCTGCATCTCATGCCGACGATCCTGCGTGTCATGGCGCTCTACAACCAGATCGTACGCTACTTCGATGTCACCCCGGGATCGCAGATTACCTGGGTGACCTGCAGCGGGATCGTCAACCGCTACGCGAAAGAGCAGGGCGAAGCCGGCGTCAAATGGCTCGTCACCCTGCTCAGTAAGTTCGTTGAGGAGCATGGGCAGAATCTGGATGCTATGAGCGAGGCGGAGCGCGATGAGCTTCTGCAACTCTTCCGCAACGCACCCGGCGATTTCAAGAACCTGCTGGTCGGGCACTACGGGCGGCTGCCGACCGGCTGGCCGGACGACTGGGTCTACCAGAGCGCCTTCGGCGATGAGTGGCAGGCGAAGATCGAGGCCCGTACCGATCGCTCTCCCCTCGAGACGCTCAAGGACGATAACCTCGATGAGCTGCGCCGGACCCTGAGCGAGGCCATCGGGCGCGCGCCGACAGAGGAGGAGTTCGTCCTCTACCTGATGCATCCCAAGGACGCCCTTAGCTTCTTCGAGTTTCGTGAGCGGTACGGCATGGCGCCCCTGGTGCTGCCCACCGATGTCTGGCGCTGCGGCCTGCAACGCAGTGGTCAGAAAGTCGATTTCGAGCTCGACGGTAAGCCGTACTGTATCGAACTTGTCTCAATCGGCGCCGAGCACGAGGGTGTGATCCACGTGGTGCTGAAGGTCAACAACGTGACCCGCGTCTACCCCGTCGCGACCCCACGCGCCAGGAAGGCGGAGATCCGGCTGGCCAGAGGGGCCAATGATATCGGCGCGCCGATCAATGGCAATGTGTGGCGGATCGGCAACCCGAAGCGCGGTATGATCAAGGTCGGCGATGTTGTCCACAAAGGCGAAGAGGTGGCAAACCTCGAGGCCATGAAGATGGAGCACGCTATTCTTGCCCCCTTCAATGGCCGCGTTGCCGAGGTCTGCGTCAAACTGAACGACACCGTCCAGGAAGGGCAGTTGCTGTTTGTGCTCGAGAAGGTAGCCTGATCACCGGTAGGGTGAGTGTCCGGCCCGGCGGCTCGGGCGCCGGTGAGGCGCCGCGCGCGGCGGCGCGGGCCGGTCTCCCGGGCCACCCGCAGCCGGTGGGCTATGAGCAAGGAACTGCCGATAGCTACCAGGACCAGCGTTGCAGTACGTGTGTTTGCCGCGAAAGAACTTAAGGAACGCCGAGCGCATGATGATTGAGTGCCTTTACCTGCGCTCTTTGCCTTCTTTTGCGTCAAACCTCAGTGCAACCTGAATAGCCAGTACTACGACTGGCGTCGCGATACGCTCTCCCCGAAACTACCTCTGGCCCAGGCGGGCCAGGCGTTCACCCGCGGCGTGCAGGGTCTCCAGGCGCTTGGCGAAGCAGAAGCGGGCCAGCAGGGGCGCCGAGGCCGGGTCAGCATAGAAGGCCGAGGGCGGAATGGCCGCCACCCCTACCTCGCGGGTGAGCCAGCGACAGAAGTCGGCATCGCTCACAAACCCCGTCCGGCTGATGTCAACCATAATGAAGTAGCTGCCCTCGGTGGGGAGCGCCGGCAGGCCAGCGCCGTCCAGAATCGCGCGCAGTACCTGGTAGCGCCGGGCGTACTCGGCAGATCG
>JBDNDG010000250.1:0-6806 GCA_046719255.1 Chloroflexaceae bacterium | reverse complement strand
CGGGACGACGGCCCACCCCGGGGCAACGGGGTGATGCGGCGGGGCGGCGGGGCACCCCGGGGCAACGGGGTGATGTGGCGGGGCGGCGGGGTGGCCCACCCCGGGGCGGGGTGATGCGTCGGGGCGGCTCGCCGCGGGGCGGCGGCATGGCCACAGGGCGACGGGGTGATGCACCTGAGACGTGCCGGGAGGGGCAAAAGCTGTTGCGCCCCTACTGGAAATGGTTGTCCTCCAGGTGGGGATCCTCGGCATCGATCAATTCCAGATCGAGCCCGTTGTCGCGGAAGGTGTTGGCGCGCAGGGTGTGGTGGTGGGGCCTGGGGCAGCGGGGGGTGAGCGGCGGCAGCGGGCGCACGCCATGATCCTGGTCGGCGGCGATGCGCAGGGCGACGCGGTTGGCGGTGAAGCGGTTCGCTTCGATCAGCCAGTCGCGGCTGGTGTCGTTCTCAGGGTGGGCACGCGCAAAGGCGGCAACAAATCTCGACCAGAGCAGGAGGCCGTGGGTGTTCCAGGCTACATCGTTGTCGCGCACGACAAAGCCGAAGCCATTCTCCACCGCCACCCCGGCCTGCCGGTTGTGGTGGATGTGGTTCCGCTCCAGCACGTTGCCACGGGAAAAGCCCAGCCAGAAGCCATAGTTGCAACCATCGGCCCGGTTGTCCCGGAAGGTGTTGCCCCGGCTGAAAGTCGCCTCGAAGGCGATGTTCGGGCTGTACGAGCCGTCGTTCTCCTCAAAGAGGTTGTCGTTGCAAGGCACCGGCGTCCAGTCAGGGCGCAGGCCGGCCAGGAAGAAACCATCGCCGCCCATACGGGCGAAGTTACGACGCAAGCGGTTCCGGCAGGAGCCGTGGACGATCAGAAAGCCGGCGGCGTCGGCGCCCAGGTGCCCGTGGCCGGGACCGCGCGGCTGGTAGCGGCAGCAGAAGTCGGCGTAGTTGCCTTCGAACAGGCTGTCGCTGGTGGCAAAGAGGTGAAAGCCGAAGCCGCTACAGTGATTGGCAATGTTGTCGCGCACGGTCAACCGCAGGCAGTCATAGCAGAGCAGACCATTCTGCTGGTGTTGCAGGTCGCATCCGCTGACGAGAGCCTCGCGCACCCTGACGAGCATCACCCCCGCGCCATAGGCCTGCCCGGCAGGGCGCCAGATGTCGAGGAAGAGGGTGTTGGCCGGTTCTTCGACGCTGGCGCGGGCCGAGCAGTTGGCGATAGTCAGGCCGGCGCAGTCTTCGGCGTAGATGCCGTGGTAGTAGGCCAGCAGACGCAGATTCTTGATCCGCACCCCGTCGTGCCCGAGGATGCTCACGCCGCGTCCGCTGCCCGCACCGACCAGCACGGCGCCGTTGCCATCGAGGGTTACCCCGGGGACGGCGATGCTCAGCCCGCGGGGCAGGTGATAGACACCAGGGGCCAGGACGGTGTCGCCGGTAATGAGCATGCCATCGGTAGGGATCAGCATAGGCATCCGGTGGGCCCGCGCGGGCGAGTGTGGGAGGGCGCAGCCATATCATTGCAGATTGGAGATTCTGGATTGCAGAGTGGTGCGCCGGGCGTCCGGGTGCGCTCTGGCGCACCGCTGGTTTCTCAACCCCCTGCCAGACGGAGTGCCACGCCCGCAGCGCGAGGGTCTGGGAAGGCGCAGCCCTCGCAGGAAAACCCCCGGGGCCATCGTAGTGAACATGGCACTACTCCCCGTCCCCTTCGAGCTGCCTGACAGCGCTACGGCGGCTCCTGGGCGCGGGGGCGACCTGGGGGAGCAGGCGTTCCAGAGCGGCCTGGATCGTCGCCCGTTCCTCGGCGGAGCGGCGGGCGTGCTCATCGAGCTGGGGGCTATGGCGCTGCCGCAGCGCCAGCGGCGCCACGCGCTGGAGGTCCTCGGCATTGACCTGGTTGCGAAAATCAGCGGCGGCGCGGGCGCGGGCGCCCTCCAGCAGGGCTATCTCGGCGCGGTGGGAGGGGATCCGCAGCTCCTGCACCAGCGCCAGGGCCAGTTCTTCCAGGGCCGGCGGCACGCTCACGTGGGGCAGGATGGCCCGCGCCGTCTCCACCTCTTCGGCCAGGGCCGCGGTTTGCGCGGCATAAGCGGCGCGAAACGCCGCCGGGTCGGTGCGAAAGGCCCGGGCGCGGCGGTAGACCTCCAGACGCTGACGGGGATCATCGAGAGGCGCGACCCAGACCCGCAGGCCGAAGCGGTCGAGGATTTGTGGCCGCAGTGCCCCCTCTTCGGGATTCATCGAGCCGACAAGGACGAACCGCGAAGGGTAGAGGCGCGTCATAGCCCCCCGGCGCACGAAGGTGCGGCCCTGGGCCGCCGCATCGAGTATCGCGTCCACCACCGCCGGGTCGAGCAGGTTCACCTCGTCAACGTAGAGCAGATGACCGTGGGCGCGGGCAAGGATGCCCGGCTCGAGCAGCACCGTGCCCTGCTCCAGCGCTACCCGCTCGTTGAGCCCTCCCACCACATCCTCCAGGCGGGCATTGAGCGGTAGTTCGACCAGGCGGATGCGCTCGCGCCGCGGTTCTGCGCCCTCCTCGTCCCGCTCGACCTCGACGGTGGGCAGGATGTCGAGCAAACCGCGCACAGCAGAGGTCTTGCCGACGCCATACGGCCCGCTGAGGAGCACGCCGCCGATGCCCGGGTTGATCAGCCCGAGTAACAGCGCGGTTTTCAACTCGGCCTGACCGACCAGGGCCAGGAAGGGAAACGGTAGCAGTTCGTCGGTCATCAGGAAGACCTGTATGCGCCTGGCGACTGGTTGGAGGATGGCATCTTTCGTCCCGTGCGAAGCGAAACATGCCCTGGGTTCCCAGGCGGCTTTGCCGCACAAAGCCAGGATTACAAAGGTTTGTTTTTGAGAGGGGGCAGCCCCCTCAAACCCTCCTGGTGTGGATGTTCACGGGTAGGATTTTTGGTAGCGCGAAAAGGAGCGGGGCCCCTCGCCATCGGGCGCCTGCGAGGGCGAGACGCCCTCGCTCCCAGGTCGCTCCAGGACTTCTTCGCGCTACCAGGGTATTCCACTCCTCCTACAACATCTCGATCTCGTAGGTGCCAATCGGACAATCGGGGCGCTGCCGGTCTATGAACTTCACCACTGCTTCGAGTTGCCCGTGAGCATAACTCGCCGAGGTAGCTACGCAGGCGACGGCAAGAACGGCGCTCTGCCAGAGGTCGTGATCGTCCACCTCAATGATCGAAACGTTGAACTCGTTGCGAATGCGGGCGATCAGCGACTTGACCACCTGGCGCTTCTCCTTCAACGAAGACGCCACCGGGATGGACAGCGAAATGGTACACAAACCGATTACCATACTCCTCTGGGCGACTGTGGCGCATCAATTCAGACTACCCATGCCCGATGGCCCTTCGCTGGTATCGCGGCGGCCATAGGGGAGCAGCGCCAGTTCAGCGCGAAGGTTGGCGGCGATTTCGCGCAGGCGCGTCACCAGGTCGCACTCCAGCCAGTGTTGCTTGAGGGCCATGGTCACCTGGAGGCGATCAGCCAGGTAGTAGCCAAGCCGGGTGGGATCGCGCGGCAGTTCCCCGGCTTCCACCTCCACGCCGGTGGCGCTGGCGACGGCCTGCCAGTAGCGGTCGTAGGTGGCGCGCACTTCGTCGGCGACAACCGCCACATCCGCGGGCGTGCTCTCGGGCAGTTCAACCACCGCAGCGACCATGTACGGAAGGCGCTGGGTAATCGCCTCGATGCGGAAGCGCCCGGTGCCAAGCGCGGTCAACAGGTAGCGACCGTCATCCAGGCGCATATCGGCGCTGATCCGGGCCATGGTTCCAATGGCATACGGCTCGGCAGGGCGCGCGTCCAGGCGCCCCTCCTCCACCTCATCGCCCTCGCGGATCAACACGACGCCGAACGGACTGCGTTCTTCGAGACAACGCCCGATCATCAGACGGTAGCGCTCCTCGAAGATATGCAGATTGAGCGTTGCTCCCGGAAACAGAACCGTTCCCAGGGGGAAAATTGGCAACAGACGAGACATACGTTTCCTGGGCGCCGAATGGCTGGCAAGCCCTGCTTCAGGGTCACTACCCTTCACCCGGCACAGCTACGCGCCGACCCGCGGGGTCGCTCTGGTATTGAAGGCGGAGCGGCGCTACTCTTCGTGCCATGTACAGGTCCACAAGCTCAGGTCAGCCGGGCCGATATTGAGATCCACCGTCACCTCAACCTCAGGCATCGAGAGGATCTGGAGCATGCTTGTGCTCTCGAAGGGCACGGCGGCCCCTTCGTTGAGCACGAGCACTGAGCCGAGGCGCAACGACAGCAACTCCGGGCGCAGATCGGCGCAACTGCTACCAATGGCTGACAGAAACGGCCCCCAGTCGGACGAGCCACGGTGCAACAGGGAGCGCACGGCTCTCGAACCGGCAATCGCATCAGCCACCTGCCGTGCCATAGCCTCGCCGGTGGCCCCTCGCACTCGCACATGAATGATCTTACCATTCTCTGCGGCATCGCGCACGATCTGCTGGGTGAGATCGGCGCAAAGAGCCGTCAATGCCTGTTGAAAGATCTCGAACTCCGGAGAGCGCGCGTCGGTAATCGTCGGCGTCGCTGCGGCACCGTTCGCCAGCGCCACGACCGTATCGTTGGGGCTGCTGTCGCCAGCGAGATTCAGACGGTTGAAGGTGCGGGCGGCGCTCTGGTGCAAGGCCTGTTGCAGCAGACGCTGCTCAATCGCCACATCGCTGGTGATCAGGCAGAGCATGGTGGCAAGGCGGGGATGGATCAGGCGTGTGCCTTTGGCCATGCCTGCCAGGGTGATACGCTGCCCATCGCGCAGGTGAACACGGTAGACTCGCTCCTTGGGCCGCGAGTCGGTGGTGAGCATCGCCAGGGCCGCCCGTCGCCCACCGCCGCTGTCGAGTTCACTAACCGCGCGCCGAATGCCCTCGCGAATGCGCTTCATCGGCAAGGGCACGCCAATCACCCCGGTTGACATCAGCAGCACCGCATCGCGGGGGACCTCCAGTTCATCGGCTACGAGTTTGGCGCATTCTACTGCGTCGTTCAACCCCGCCTGACCAGTGCCGGCGTTGGCATGACCGGCGTTAATCAGTACGGCGCGGATAGCCTCGCGGTTGCGGGAGAGGATCGCCTGGCTGAGGAACACCGGCGCGGCCTGGATCGGATTGGTGGTGAACAGCGCGCCAACCCGGCACGGGTGCAACGAGTAGACCAGGGCCAGATCACGGGCCTTGCTACCGTCCTTCAACCCACACGAGACCCCCGTGGCGCGGAATCCTTGCGGGCTGGCGATATGGCCGTCTTCGAAAATGGCGTAGTTCATCGTCGTGATAATCGAGAGTTTTTTAGACACTGATGTGAACATCGGGGAAACCGGGTTTCCCCATGCTTCTCCCTATAGCCATCGCGTATGAATTACCATACGCGACAGAGCAAGCCCTTCAGGTATTCACTCTCAGGAAAACTCAACAGCACCGGATGATCAGGCGCCTGCGCAAAGCGCTCGACGATCTGGGCGTCGCGGCGGGCATCGAGGGCCGCGCCGAAGACGATCTTCTGAAACAGATCCGCGGAGACCAGGCCCGAGCAACTGAAAGTTGCCAGCAGGCCGCCGGGGCGCAGGAGTTGCAGCGCGAGCAGATTGACATCCTTATAGCCGCGGGAGGCGCGTTCGACCTGGGCCTGGCTGTGGGCGAACTTGGGCGGGTCGAGGATAATCACGTCGAAGCGTCGCCCGGCGGCGCGGTACTGGCGCAGGACGCGAAAGACATCGCCCTCGATCAGTTCGGTGGGCGTGGCCGGGCCATTCAGATCGAGATTGGCGCGGGCCAGGGCCAGTGCCGGCCCCGAGGAGTCGATCAGCGTTAGCGCTGCTGCCCCGGCGCGAGCAGCGTACACGCTAAAGCCGCCGGTGTAGGCGAACCCGTCGAGCACCTCGGCCCCCCGGCAGTAGGCGCCCACGCGGGCGCGGTTGATGGCCTGGTCAAGGTAGAAACCGGTCTTCTGACCGCCCCGCAGGTCGGCGAGGAGCGGCGGTCGCTCGCCGCATATACCGGGGAGCGTGATCGGGCGCAGGATCAGCCGTTCGGGCGGCGCTTCGCCCCAGCGCTGCCCTTCGTGGGCCAGCAGGCCCTCCTTCTCACAGATCTCGGGATCGCTGCGCTGATAGATGCCCCGGGGTTGCAACAAGGCGACCAGTGTTGCGACCACCGCATCGGCGCGCGCGGCCATGCCCCGGGTCAGCAACTGGATCGCCAGATACTGGCCGTAGCGGTCAACAATCAGGCCGGGGAGGCCATCGGCTTCGCTGAAGACCAGCCGGCAGGCAGTTTCATCATCGCTGAACAGCCCGGCGCGCGCGCACACCGCGCGCGCGATGGCCTCGCGTAACCAGTGGTCATCGAGAGGTTGCGCAGCGTCCCAGGTGGCGACGCGCAAGCGGATCTGCGACCGACTGCTCCAGAAGCCACGCGCGAGCCAGGCGCCATCGGAGCCAAGAACGTCAACGACCGCGCCATCCACAGGGTTGCCGCGGACCGTGTCGATCGCCCCCGAGAAAACCCATGGGTGTCGCTGCTGGATAGGCCGCTCGCGTCCGGTCTTGAGGACGATCTGTACCATAAGCAACCCTACGACTGCCTATGGAAGCACAGTGTAGCAGAGGGGTGTAACCGGGTCAAGGCGGGGGGGCCGGGGAGCCGACGGGCCGACGGGTATGTGGTGGGGCGCGGCCCGGCGGGGCGGTGGCGCCGGGCGGCCCCCACCGGGGGCGGGGGCGGGCCGGCGGGGGTGGGGGCGCCGGGTGGGCCCCAAGAGCATGACATG
>JBDNDG010000025.1:0-21264 GCA_046719255.1 Chloroflexaceae bacterium | reverse complement strand
AACACCTATGAACGCAGCAACAACTACAACCACTGCGCCAGCCACCGAGCGGCGCTACACGATTAGCGAACACTACTTTGATGGGCCACAGGGGCCGATGCGCTACTGGGCCTCTGAGCCGCGCCACGGGCAACCCGTAGTGTTCATTCACGGCTACGGGGCCCTGATCGAGCACTGGCGCCCGATCATGCGCCCGGTGGCGCGCAGGCACAGCCTGTTCGCGCTCGACCTCTACGGGTTCGGCTACTCGGCCCGACCTGCAGAGCCGCCGAGCCGTGAGCGCTGGGCCGGGCAGGTCGCCACCTTTCTCGAAAAGGTCGTGGGCGGCCCGGCGGTGGTGGTGGGCCACTCTATGGGCGGGGTGGTCGCCAGCGAGGTAGCCCGGCGCTACGGCGCACTCACCCACGCCCTGGTGCTGGTCAACAGCTCGGGGATGCAGCCCTACGAGCGCCCGCTGACACCCACTGACCGGCTGCTGCTCAATGTCATCGGCGCGCCGCTGGTTGGCGAGACCATGGCCGGCATCTTTGCCAACGAGTGGGGCGTGCGCCAGGCGTTGCTGGCGTCTTACCATCGCAAGGAGCGCGTCACGCCCGAACTGGTGCAGACCTTTGCCGGCCCGCTGCGCCGTTTCGGGGCCGGGTCCTACCTGGCAGCGACCCGCAATGCAACCAACCTGGTGATCGAGATGCGCCCCGGTGAGTACAGCGGCCCAACACTGCTGATCTGGGGTGCGGAGGATCGGTCGATCCCTCCATCGGACGCCGAGGCGATCAAGCGCCTCTTCCTGCCGCAGGCCGAGATCACCGTTCTGTCCGACAGTGGTCACTGCCCCTTCGACGAGACGCCGGAGGCGTTCTGCGAGGCGTTGTTGCCCTGGCTGGAGCGCCTCAACCGGATTTGAGGCGAACGTAGCCTGTTCGCGCGAGGGTTTGGGAAGAGGGAGATCCCACCTTCAGACGCCTTTCGCGGGGCGCGCAACGGTTCCCGAGAGGGCTGCGCCCTCTTAAACCCTCTCGCGCACGGGCTATTTTCATATTAAGACGGGTGTGGGGCTTCGCTTCCCCACACCCGTTTCTTATAGTATGGGGGCGCTTATGGCCCGGGGGTTCGCGCAGGTGAAGGCGGAGGCCCTGGCGTGGGCGGCTCAGGGGGCGCACTGGTAGGCACTTCCACCGGTGCGGTCGCGGTCGGCTCCGGAAATGGCAGGATGGACGTTTCGATTGGCGGGATGGTGGGCGCTTCCGATGGGGAGGGAGCAGGGACAGTGGTTGGAACTTCTCCGGGCAGCGTCGGAGAGGGTTCGACCACCTCGGTGGGCGCTTCGGGGGTGATCGGGAACAGCGCCCCTGGCGTGCTGGTTGGTAGCGGAGAAGAAGGGGGGATGTAGATTGGCGGCACGAAGGTTGCCGTGGGCGGCTCAGGGGTGGGAGAAACAGGCTCAATCGTCGGCAACACTGACGCGGTCGGGGTGGCGCTGGAGGTTGGCGTGCTGGAGGGTTGGGCAGTCGTCGTCACCGTCGCGGTCGGCATTACTGTGGCGGTCATTGTGGGCGACGAGACCACGACGCCAGACCCGGGTTGTTCGGTTGGGGAAGGCGGGGGCGAAGGCAGACCGCCAGCAAAGCCGCCCTCGCGGATCAGCCCCACACCGGCAACCGCGTAGATCACCAGAATCAGCCCCAGCAGGGAGAGCAGCAACCCGTAGATCGCGCGATCGCGGGGCGGAAGCCCTGCCAGCCAGCCGCGCAGCCCGCCAGCGGAGGCCAGCGCTGGTCCGATCTCCGGCCGCGTAACCTGCGCCAGCGTTGATGGGAGCGCCGTGCCCGTGTATAATGGGCATCTGACGTGATTCGCCGAAAGACAGAAGGTAAGCTGATATTCCAGTGGGGCCGAGGGGATTTCTTGAGCCTGGCCGGTAGCGTAGCAGCGATGCTCAGGCGTTGGCGAGGCGAAGCGTATCGCCTGGTTCTGCTTGAGCCCGAGGTATGGGCAGTGTCCGGTTGGCTCGAGCATAAGTGGTGAACGTTTGCGCGGGGACGTTGCCGTCCTCATTATAGAACCTGGTTCAGGTGGCGTCAAAGAGCCTGTCCGAAGGATGGGTTCCGAGCAAACCTGGAAGCGCGGGCGTCCCGCCTGCCAGGGCATGGATGCGGGCAAGCTGCCCGCGCTCCCGGGAGAAGGGTGAACATGTGCCATTCGAATAAGCAGGGTTCTACCATTCCATTCGGGGAAGGCTTCACCCTCTCAAACTCTCGCGCACGAGCTATCCGGACAGGGATCAAGGCCCTTCAAAGGGTTTCACCTGCGCTGGGATGGGCTTCCTGATGCGGCAACACGCCTCCACTGCGCCAACGAGTGGGAAACGAAATCAACGAATGTGAACGGTGTGCCTGACTCTTCCAGGGAGGCGCGCCAACCTAGCAGCCGTGCGAGCACGGGCGCCCTGATCCGCGCATGCCGTGCACGCGACGGTCTCGTAATACCCTTTGAAGATCAAGGCCCCGTATGCGTGTCGTTATCGTCTCTGATATCCACTCCAACCTTGTTGCCCTGGAGACAGTCCTTGCCGCGGCGGGCAGCTTCGACGACCTCTGGTGTCTGGGTGATACGATCGGCTACGGCCCGTGCCCGAATGAGTGCGTGGCGTTGATGCGCCAGTACGCCAGCAAGGCCCTCACCGGCAATCATGACCTGGCCTGTCTGGGCAAGATCGATCTGCGCGATTTCAACCCCGATGCGCGCCGGGCCAATATCTGGAACGGTGAACAACTCAGTGCAGACAACCGCGCCTGGCTCGATCGACTCGCCCCTGCGCTGCCGGTTGACAACCGCTTCCTTCTGGCCCACGGCAGCCCGCGCGAGCCGGTCTGGGAGTATCTGCTCTCGACCGAGCAGGCTGCCGGGAACTTCCAGGTGTTTCACCAGCAGGTGTGTTTCATCGGCCATTCGCACGTGCAACTCGGTTTTCGCGTCCGCGATGGCTACGAGCGCTGCGAACGTTTCCTGGCCGACCGCCAGCGCGTCGTTGAGCTTGAAGATAACTCCCGCTTTATTATCAACCCTGGCAGCGTCGGCCAACCTCGGGACCAGGACCCGCGCGCGGCCTATGCGATCCTCAACACCGATACGGGCACCGTGACCTTCGCCCGGGTGGAGTACGATGTGCGGAAAACGCAGCGCCAGATGATCGAGGCGCGGCTACCGGGCGCGCTGGTGCGCCGCCTGGAGTATGGGATGTAGGAGGGTGAGGGGCAACCCCGGCTCGCGCTCGCCCTGGCCTGCGGGATAGGGGTGTTGTAGCGGGTCGCGCCCTCCTCTGCTGGGAGCGGCGAGGTAGTCTGTCTGCCCTACGCCCTGGTCCCACGCCTCCACCTCTTGCTGTATTGAACGTAGTGGCGAGGGATTCTTGAAAGCCAGGCAACGCGCGCGCCCGGACAGTAAGAGCATTGTCATCCGTCACCTGTGCACTGTTGAGCCGCGAGCAAGCACCAACGGGCATACTGATGTGAACATAGGGGGAAACCGGGTTTCCCCATGCCCCCGTCCACAGGGAGGGTTTGCAGGTTCCGCCCCCCTCTCAGCCTCCCCCCGCCGGGGGGAGGAGCCTGGTTCCCTTCCCCGGCGGGGGATGGCCAGGGGGCAGTCCTCCCACGAAACACCCCCGGCGGGGAGGGTCTGGAAGGGCTGTGCCCTCCCAGGAACAAACCCGGGGTGCCAGGCGAACCCACCAGCGGTTGGAGGGTGGGGAAACCCGGTTTCCCCATGCCCCTCCCCAGCGGGGCGCCAGGCACCCCTGCCAGCGGTTGGAGGGTGGGGAAACCCGGTTTCGCCATGCCCCCTGCCCAGGGGAGGATTTGTAACGTTCCGCCTCACGGCGGCGAAGGTACGGATCGCACGCGATACCCGGGTTATCGGTTTACTCTCTGGGAGGCCCGGCCCTCCCAGAGCCTCCCGAAGGAGTTATGCACAAACAACCTGCCCGCGAGGTGAGCGCGCCCGCGCCGGTGCTGCCCCTGCCCCTCCTGATCGGCGCGGTCGTCGCCCTCCTGGGAAGCCTGGCTATCGCTGTGCCCGGCGACCCCGAATGGTGGAAGGTTATCATCCTGGGCGTGGTTCAGGGGATCACCGAATGGCTGCCGATCTCGTCCACCGGCCACCTGCTGATCGTCTCGGATCTGCTGGGATACACGGGCAGCATCGGGGGTACGTTCGAGATTTTCATCCAGTTCGGGACGGTACTGTCGGTGGTAGCTTTTTACGCCGCTGATCTCCTGGCCCAGGGGCGCGCTCTGGCAGGACGGAGCACGCGCGCTGAGGCGCTGGCGGCCCGCCGTCTCTGGATCGGGGTGGTAATCGCCGCCCTGCCCGCGGCGATCATCGGCATTGTCTTCCGCGACTTCATCAAAGCCGTGCTCTTTGAGACGCCCCAGGTGATCGCCGGGGCGTTGATCATCGGCGGCATTGTGTTTCTGATTGTGGAGCGTTTTCCGCTCCGCGCTGCCCACACCCACGACCCGGGGCGCATAACGCCCTGGCAGGCCCTCGGGGTAGGCATTGCCCAGGTCTTCGCGCTCATTCCGGGGATGTCGCGCTCCGGCTCGTCAATTGTTGGCGGATTGCTGGCCGGACTCGACCGGCGTACCGCCACCGCCTTCTCCTTCTACCTGTCGATCCCCGTGCTCGGCGCGGCAACGGTCGTGGACCTGATCGGCAGCCTCGACCAGGTGCAGGCAGGTGACTGGGGCCGGCTGCTGCTGGGCACGGTGGTGGCGATGATCGTCGGCTACCTCGCGATTGGCTGGTTGTTGCGCTACGTGGCGCGGCACACGTTCGTTGCCTTTGGTATCTACCGGATCGCGATCGGTTTGCTCATTCTCTGGCTGGCGGCCGCCGGCATTCTGTCGTGAACGCAGGGACAACCGGGGTTCCGCACGCCCTCCCCAGTGGAAGGAGCGCGGGGAACCCCATGGGCAGGGGTATGGGGAAATCCGGTTTCGCCGATGTTCACATCAGGCGCCCGGACGTGCCTCGGTGAGTTCCAGCATCTCCTGGGCCTGAATGGCAGTAATCGCCACAGTGTTGACGATGTCTTCGACACTGCAGCCGCGGCTGAGATCATTGATCGGTTTGTTCAGCCCCTGGAGCACCGGTCCCACCGCGATTGACCCCGTTTCGCGCTGCACTGCCTTATAGGTATTGTTGCCGGTGTTGAGATCGGGAAAAATCAGCACCGTGGCCCGACCGGCAACCCTGGAGCCAGGCATTTTGGCGCGGGCGACAGCTTCATCTACGGCGGCATCGTACTGCAGCGGCCCCTCGAGTAACAGATCGGGACGGCGGGCCTGGGCCAGTCGGGTGGCCCTGCGCACCCGTTCCACCTCCTCGCCCTCACCCGAATCGCCGGTAGAGTACGAGAGGATCGCCACTCGCGGCTCGATCCCGAAGAGCTTTGCCGTATCCGCCGAGGCGATTGCAATATCGGCCAGTTGCTCAGCAGTGGGCCGGGGATTGATCGCGCAATCGCCGTAGACGATCACCCGGTCTTCCAGACACATAAAGAACACTGAGGAGACGATCGAGATGCCGGGGCGAGTCCTGATGATCTGCAACGCGGGTCGAATAGTATCGGCCGTGGTGTGCGCCGCGCCCGAGACCATGCCGTCGGCATCGCCCATATGAACCATCATGGTGCCATAGTAGGAGACATCGTGCATCAGGTCGCGGGCGTGCTCACGGGTCATACCGCGGTGTCGGCGCAGGTGGTAGAGTTCCTCGGCGTAGGCATCGAGGCGCGGGGAGGTGGCCGGGTTGATGATCTCGACCTGATTGAGATCCAGGTCAATGCCCAGGCGGTTCACGCTGGCGCGGATCTCCTGGGGATCGCCGAGGAGGATGAGGTCGGCGATCTGGTCGCGGAGCAGGATAGCGCTAGCGCGCAGGATGCGCTCCTCGTTACCCTCGGGGAGAACGATGCGCCGGCGGTTGGCGCGGGCCTGCTGGGCCAGGTTGTAGAGAAAGAGCCGCGGTGAGATGCCGCGGGGCTGGATCGTGCCGTAGCGCTGCTCCAGCGCGGCCCCATCAATGTAGCGGGCGCAGAGCTGCAACGCGGCTTCGATCTTCATCGGTGTGTCGGTAGTAATGTACGACTTCACCCGAAACAGTTCAGTGGCGGTCTCGTAGGTATCGCTTGCCACCGCCACCACCGGGGGGATTTCGCCCACACCGTCGAGGAGGCGCATTAACGCCGGCGAGGGTCGCTGGTCGGCCGTCAGCACGATCCCGGCCAGGGAGGGATAATTCGCCGAATGGTGGGCCAGCACCGCACTGAGCAAAACGTCGCCGCGATCCCCCGGGGTGACCAGCAAGGCATGGTCGCTGAGCCGATCCAGGTAATGCTCCATCTGCATTGCGACAATCATCACCCGGCGGGCCTGTCGGTCGAACTGTTCGCGGCCGTAGAGCACCTCGGCGTTGAGCTGCTCGACCACCTCACGCATCGTCGGGCTACCCAGCACCACATCGCTGGGCAAGGCCACCACTTGTTCGGCGGGAAGGCCCAGATCGTGGGCAATTGATGCGCGCAGGGTGTCGAGCCGTTCCGGTTCTACCTTGTTCACCACCAGCGCCACCACGGGACAGCCGCGGGTACGAAAGGCATCGTAAGCCTGCCGCAGGATCCCGGCAAGCTCCTCGACACTGCGCCCCTGGCCGCTCGTGAGCAGGATCACCGGGCTGTCGAGGCTGCGGGCCAGTTCAACGTTCAGGTTGAACTCGAACTGGGGAGCATCGTGGTGGCTGTCGGAGCCCATGCAGTAGACAACATCATAGCGCCCGGCCAGGCGCTGGTAGGCGGCGATGATGCGATTGAGGATCTGGTCGTAGCGATTATGAGCCAGCAAGGCATCGGTGGCTGAAGTTGTGAGCGCATAGGTTTCGCCGTAGACCTGATCGAGGCGAAAATGGCTCAGCAGCAGGTCAATGGTCTTGTCGGGTCGGGTCGTCGCCTCGTCGCGGATCACCGGGCGAAAGATTGCCACGCGCCGCGTCTTCCGTAACACGTAATCGAGGATGCCAAGCGAAAGGAGCGAGGTTCCGGCGTGTCGTTCCAGCGGAACAAGGT
The DNA here is from genome assembly GCA_046719255.1 of Chloroflexaceae bacterium. Lineage (GTDB taxonomy): Bacteria > Chloroflexota > Chloroflexia > Chloroflexales > Chloroflexaceae > JACAEO01. The sequence goes on along the minus strand of JBDNDG010000025.1, from coordinate 14,141 downwards.
ACAGCGAGCGTGCCATACGTGCGAAGCCGCGCCCAACTGATGTGAACATAGCCCGTGCGCGGGAGGGTTTGGGAGGGCTGCGCCCTCCCACGAAGAACGAATATGTTCATTCTGGCGTTGTGCGCCCCGCGAATAGTGCCTAACGTGAACATATGGGGGAACCGGGTTTCCCCGGGCCCCTGCCTGAGGGGAGGGTTTGGGAGAGCTTCGCCCCCCCAGAACTACACCTGGTTACATCTTGTCAGTGTGCGGCGTAGCCGCATGGACGGCTGGCATGAAACAGAGGTTTCCTGGAAGGGCATAGTCCTTCCAGGCCCTCCCCGAGATCATTGTAGTTCCCCGAGTCACAGAGGAGAGTGTGAAAATCCCTCACCATTGCGTTCAATGCGGTACCTCCCTGGCTGGTTCTTGAGGTTATCGCGCGAGGAGAGAGGGTTCATGGTCAGGGTGAAGCCCTGATATGAACCCGCGGATTCGGGTTGACCCTCCGTGATCTCACTTATAATCTGAACAGATGGGGAAACCGGGTTTCCCCATCCTCCTGCCTGTGGGAAGGGCCTGGGCGGGCCAGGCCTTCCCAAACGTACACCTGTTTTCATCGCGGCGTTGCGCGCCCCGCGAATTGAGCCTTCGATGCCATTCGGTTCAGTGCTGGCATTCAGAGTTACAAAAGGAGAGCCCGCATGTCCGCAGGTACTGTCCGTCTGTCGTTGCGCTTGATGCTGCTGACGCTGGTGCTGAGCCTGGCCCTCACCGGCGCCTGGACGGTTCGTTCCGCTCCGCCTGTCTTTGTGACCGCGAACAACATTGTGCTTCAGCAGGCGCAGGAGTTGCCAATCTTCCCCCTCACTGTGCCGCAGGTAACCCGCGACACGACACGGGAGTTGACCCGACGCTTCAGCGGCATCTTCGCTGACCAGCCTATCGCCGTGGATACGTACCTCGGAGCGCCGCGCTTTACGGCCCCGTTCACCGACACACGCTCGCTCCTGACGCGCTACGGGGCAACCGGCGGCTACTACGCTACTGATTTGACCGAACTGGGTCGTGAGAACGCGCGTGGGGCCATTGACCGTGGGCAGGCGCAACGACTGGCCTGCCAGTTCCTTGTGCTGAACGACTTTATGGATCGCCAGGGTAACCTGCTGGTCAGCCCGCAGAACCTGCAGGGAGTGAGTACCCCGAACCCGCAGGGCTGCGATTTCAACCCCGATCCCCAGAATCCGCTCTACCGGACAAGCCTGATCCGCGCTGCCACCGTTCCCGCCGGCAATCCCGGCGCCGCCCCGACCCAGCAGGACGTCGGAGTAGTGGTGGAGGTGCCGATGCAATTGCCGGTGCAAGTGGGTCAGCGCTTCGGAGTGCCGCTCGGTGGTCCGGGTGGTCATCTCTCGCTACTCTTCACCACGACGAGGCCAGATAACGGACCTTCGCTGGACAATGTGGTGCCAGGACTGGCAGCAGTAGCCATGCCGTTCTTCAGCCGCCAGCTCGGTCAGCCGCGTAATGTCCGGATCGTCGATCCGGGCGTCATCCGCAATCAGGTTGAGCAACAGGTACGCGCTTCGTTCCCCGGGGCTGCCGTGAGCATCCCTGATCCGGTGCTTTTCTACTACGTGCGCGACGCCGCAGTGGAGCAGCGCGTGCTGGAGCCGGTACTGGAATTTGAGGGCATCGAGGTCACCGTCGGGGGCGAGACAGTAGTCCTGCGCGATATTGTGGCGCCGCTGGCGCAGCCGGGGGCGGGGGGCTTTGGCCCGACGGTGAGCATTACCGATCCCACAAACGGTTCGCGCTTCAACCCCGGCGAGGAGGTGCGGCTGCGCGGCGCGATCAGTGATGGCACGGCTCCCTACCGCGTCGAGTGGCTCACCGGCGGCGGTGAGGCGCTTGCCGCCACCTCCACGGTGAGCGGCCCCGGCGCGGTTGAACTGCGCACCCGTAACCTGCCCGCTACCGGCCGTGACGGCACGCCCATACCCGTTACGGTGGTGCTGCGCGTGACCGACAATGATGGCGCGGTGCGAGAGGCGCAGGTAAGCCTGAACCCTGCCGTCGCACCCACGCTGTACCTGCCGCTGCTCACTCGTGAGCGGAGCGGCGCAGCGACGACAACCGAAGTCGTCCCGCAGCAAACGGGTTATAGCTTCGGCATTGAAGCCAACTGGGACTACCCGCCGGCAGGCACAGGCGGCTCGGATCTACCGGGGGTGATCCCTGACGCGAACGGTTTGGCCAGCGGTATGCTGAGCTACGGCTACAGCCCGCGCTTTGTCTGGCCGAACAGCGCCGCCTGGGAGCGCGACTGGCGCGATTGCGGTCTGGGTGGCAGTGACTGCACGCTGGGGGTGGATCGGGCTGATTTTGTGTACTACACCGGTCATGGCGGGCCAGGTGGCATCTCGATGGCCTCGAACAGGGACAGCACCTGGTTCACCGGCAGCAATGCCCGCTACCAGACGCTGCGCTGGGCCGGTTTCTCCTCGTGCCAGACCCTGCGGGTGCAGGGCTACTCCCCGGGCAGCGAGCCGATCCGCAAGTGGTTCGGCGCCTTCCAGGGCGCGCACATGCTGCTCGGCTTCAACAGCAATATGGCCGACGTTGCCTTCGGCGGGCGGCTGGTCGACAACATGCGCCTGCCGAGCTTCTTCGGCATCGACTTCCCCTGGGCTCAGCTAACGATCGCCCAGGCCTGGGAGAAGACAGCCTTCGACATGAACGCCGGCAAGCCGGCCTACATCTATGCCCGCAGCGCCACGGTCAACCCGCTTACCGACAAGCTACCCAGGCCTGGTCAGCCTATGCCGCCCCGCCCGCTGCCGGTAACCTCCTACCACTGGGTCTGGTGGGAATTCTGATGCCTCCAGCGATGGGGGTATGGGGCGGATCAGCCTCCCAATGAAGTGTTTGCCAGGTGATGTTGGCGGCTGCGCCGCCGACATCACCTGGCAAGCTGAGGTTCGCGGCTTGCCGCAAAGCCGGGGCAACAGCAGGGCGACCGCATGTCGTTGGAGCTGCGCTCCAGACTCCACTGCCGCCTTCCTTTCAGGGATCGAGTTTTTTGCAAAGCGCATCAGGAAGCCATGGTTGCAGCGAGTCCTCACCCCCTAGCCTCTTCTCCCTTAGCGGGAGAGGGGGAGTCCACATCCGCGCAAAAACTCTATACGTGAGCGCCCGTCAGGGGGGTGCACCCGGGAGCCAGCCCTGCCCCGTGGTGACGGTTCGCGCTGGAAGGGGCTCAGGCTGCCAGGGCCTCGAGCACGACGATGAGCTTGTCGCTCCAGGCGCCGTTGAGGACCCGACGGTCGAGGCGCACGAACTGCGGGCCAACCTTGACCGCCTGGTCGCGCAGGAAGCGCCGGCGCAGGCGCTCGCGTTGCGCGCCCTCAAGTACGGGCAGGCGAATGATAAACTCATCTCCCGCGGTGACGACCGAACTCACGCCTGCCTGCAATGCCAGAGCCTTGATCTGTAGCCAGGTGAGCAGATGCAGCGCCGCCTCCGGTGGCTTGCCGAAGCGGTCGTGCAGCTCCTGCCGCAACTCGCGAACCTCCTCGACCGTCTGCGCCTCCGTCATACGCTGGTACATCGCCACGCGCAGCACAGGGTCGGCGATGTAGTCTTCGGGCAGGTAGGCCGTCAGTGGCAGGTCGAGCGTAACGAGGGGTGAGACCAGGACCTTTTCACTGATCACCAGCTTACTGGCGGCTTCGCTCAGGCTGACCTGCGGCACGGCTTCCTCGGATGGCGTGGCGCGATCAACACTCGCCTTGAGTTGCCGCACGGCCTGTTCCAGCAGTCGCGAGTAGAGATCGAACCCCACGGCGGCGATGTGGCCGCTCTGTTCGGCGCCCAGGAGGTTGCCCGCGCCGCGGATTTCGAGATCGCGCATGGCGACGCGAAAGCCCGCGCCGAGTTCGGTAGCCTCCTGAATGGCCTCCAGGCGCGACTGGGCCTCCCGGGTCATCGGCTTCTCCTGGTGGTAGAGCAGGTAGGCATAGGCGCGGTTGGCGCTGCGACCCACCCGCCCGCGTAACTGGTACAGTTGCGCCAGGCCGTAGCTGGTCGCATCGTCGATGATAATCGTGTTGGCGTTAGGCACGTCCAGCCCGCTCTCGATGATCGTGGTGCAGACCAGGACATCGTAGCGCCCCTCGAAGAAATCGAGCATAACCTGTTCGAGTTCGCGCTCGTCGAGCTGCCCGTGGCCCACAGCAATGTGCGCTTGAGGCAGCAGGCCGCGCAGGCGATTGGCAACGTGATAGATGCTCTGCACGCGGTTGTGGACGAAGTAGACCTGACCGTCGCGCTCCAGTTCCCGGTTGATGGCTTCACAGACCAGTGACTCGTTGTACGGCGCCACATAGGTCTTGATGGGCAGGCGGTCCTCGGGAGGCGTATCAATCACGCTCAGGTCGCGGATGCCGGCCATGGCCATGTGCAGGGTGCGGGGGATGGGGGTAGCGGTGAGGGTCAGGACGTCCACCTCGGCGCGCAGGCGCTTGAGACGCTCCTTATGGCGCACGCCGAAGCGCTGCTCCTCGTCAACGATCACCAGTCCCAGGTCTTTGAAATGCACATCGTTGGAGAGGAGGCGATGGGTGCCGATGACGATGTCCACCTTGCCGCGAGCGAGATCGGCAACAATGGCGTCCTGTTCCTTCGGCTGGCGGAAGCGCGAGAGCATGTCCACACGCACGGGGAAGGCCGCCATGCGTTTGCGGAAGGTATCGAAATGCTGCTGGGCCAGCACGGTGGTGGGCACCAGCACGACCACCTGCTTGCCATCCTGCACGGCCTTGAAGGCGGCGCGGAGGGCCACTTCGGTCTTGCCGAAGCCGACATCGCCGCAGATCAAACGGTCCATCGGCACCGGTTGTTCCATGTCGCGTTTGACCTCGCTGATGGCGCGGAGTTGATCGTCAGTTTCCAGGTAGGGGAAGGCTTCTTCAAGTTCGCGCTGCCAGTCGGTATCGGGGCCATACGGGTGACCCTGCTTCATCTGGCGCTGGGCGTAGATGGTCAGCAGTTCTTCGGCCAGGTCCTGCACGGCGGCGCGGGCCTTGCGCTTGGCGCGTTCCCAGTCCTGGGTACCCAGGCGCGTCAGGGTAGGAGCAGCATCACCCGCGCCGATATAGCGGGTCACGCGATCCACCTGGTCCACCGGCACGTAGATCTTGTCGCCGCCGGCATAGCGCAGCACCAGGTACTCGCGCTCGATCTCGCCGACAACGCGGCGGATGAGGCCCTCGAACTGGGCGATGCCGTGTTCGATGTGTACCACGTAATCACCCGGTTTGAGGCCACGCACAAAGGCGGCCCGCTCTTCGGCGGAAGCGGCGCGTTTACGGCGTTCGCTGAGCGGGCGGCGCTGGCGAACACCGAAGATCTCGCAGTCGGTGTAGAGGGTGAGATTGAGCGCAGGGAGGCGCCAGCCACCCTCGAGGGCGCTGTGGGCCACGGTGAAGCGCGCCCGGGCCATTGCGGCATCGGCAGCGCCGTTCTGAAGGGCCTCCTCGACCAGGTCCTGCAAGCGGGCCGCCTGGCTGGTAACGGCCAGCACCCGCTCGCCGCGGACCAGGCGCGTGACGATGTCGTGAACCAGGCGTCGAAACTGGCCGCCGAACAGTTCGGGAGGCTCGAAGTGGAGGTTGCCGGTCGGAAGGGAGGCGCCGGCGCCATCGGGGGTGGGCGCTTCGGAGCCGCTGAGGTCGGCCAGGGCACAGCCGGCGGGCGGGTCGGCAGAGGCGAAGAGTTCGTCCCAGAGGAAGTAGGGCCGGGGAAAATCGGGGGGCAATTCCCCGCCGGCGATCAGGCGCGCGCGCCCGTGCTCGGCCTGCTCGTGGATCTCGGCGGCGTGGCGGGCCAGAAACTGGGCCTCGGAGAGGAAGATCGCCGTGCCTGGAGGCAGATGGTCGAGCAGCGAGGCGCCCTTAGCCTGGCGGTAGAACGGGGCATAGAAGGCGCGGCCCTCGAAGCGTTCGCCGCGCTCGAGGCGTTCGAGGGCGGCTTCCCACTCCAGACGCGCCTCGCGGCGAAGCCCGGTGTGATCGAGGGCGGCGATGCGGGCCACGGCCAGCTCGCGGCGCCAGAGGGGGATCTCGTGTGGCGGGCCGATCGTCGCCGCTTCGAGGCGCGTCTCGCTCCGCTGGGTCACAGGATCAAACCGGCGTATGCTCTCCACCTCATCGCCGAAGAAGCCAATGCGCAGGGGCAACTCGTCGGCCGAGGGCCAGACATCGAGCAGATCGCCGCGGCGGTTCAATTCGCCCGGTTCCTCCACCGTAGGGGCCATATGGTAGCCCAGGTGGAGAAGCTGGCGCGTGAGGGCCTCGGGGCGATAGGTCGCGCCGAGCGTCAGGAACAGCGTCGCCTCGGCCAGTTCAGCGGGGGTCAACGTTGGTTGCATCAGGGCCTTGATCGGCGCGACGATCACCGGCGGCGCTGACGACCCGGCCCCGGTGCGCCAGGCGGCGAGGCTCTGCAGGACGCGCAAGCGCTGGCTGAGCACCTGGCTCCCCGGCGACGTGTGCTCGTAGGGCAGCGCGTCACTGGCAGGAAAATAGATCGGGCGGGTCGGGCCGAGCCACTGCCGGAGGTCATCGGCGGCGCGCAGGGCCACATCGGCGCTCGACAGGACGAAGAGCAGGGGCGCGGGGTGATGCCGGGCCAGGGCCGCCACCACTGGCGCGCGGGTGGCTGCGGGTAGCGGGGCCAGCCGCAGGCAAGCGTCTGGCCGACCCAGGGCCGCGGCAATTGACCCAACGGCGGGTTGGGCGGCCAGTTCAACGCAAAGCTCCTCAAGGGTACGCATGGCAACTCAAAACAGGGCTGATCGTGCCGACCAGCCCCTTCAGGCGCAGGCCCGGTACGTCGGGCGCGCAGCATGGGACTCATCAATGTTATAGCACAGGTCCGGAGAAATTTGCCAGAGGGCCGGAGGGACCGTCTCAGGGCCGAAACATTCGCGCCCCCCGGCCGTGGGGCCGATGGCCGCCCACGCGAATGCTTCGGCCTCACCCCCGCCGGGGCATCCGCCGCCCCGCGGCGATGCCACGCCCCCCGGGGCCGCCTGCCAGCCCCTCCGGGGGCCAGCCGCGCAGTTGACCCTGTTGCTCACGTCGTAGCCCGCCAACTCCAGCGGGCGCTTGCCCCGGATGCGTCGCTGCGCGTCCTGCGTGAACGGGGCCAGACCATAGCGCCACTCGAATGCTGCCGGAGAGCGCGCGGTCGTCTCGATGCTGTCGAAGTCACAGACGTTCTGGTAATGGTTGGGGGATGGGCAAACCGGGTTTCCCCTCGCCCCTGCCCGAGTTGAAGGGCAAGCATCTGGGCCGGGACCCTTGCTCAGGGTGACATGGAACGTGCCGAATGCGCCACTAATGAACCCGGTCATGGCCTTGAGGCACACCGGCGACCACAATCGTATTGCGCCCGGCGCGCTTGGCGGCATACAGCGCCTCATCGGCAGCGCGCAGCAATTCATCGGCGCCGCCGGTACCGCAATAGGCAGCCACGCCCACCGAAATGCTCACGGGTTCCAGGCGGCGTCCATGAAAGTCGACCTGCAAAGCGTTGACCAGGCCACGGATCTGCTCCAGCCGCTGCACCGTATCCTCCACCGCCGAACCGGGCAGGACCAGCACAAACTCTTCTCCGCCGTAGCGGCAGGCAATGTCACTCTTACGCATATGCTCGCGAAAGACCCATCCCACCTCGCGCAAGAGCGTATCGCCGGCTTCGTGGCCGTAGCGATCGTTGAAACTCTTGAAATAGTCAATATCCAGCATCGCGACGCAGAGCGCCTCGCCCTCCCGCTGCACGCGATAGACTTCACGGGGCAGGGTTGCCTCCAGATAGCGCCGGTTGAACAACCCGGTGAGCGGATCGTGGATGGCCTGCTCGCGCAACGCCTCACGCAGATCAATATTGGCCAGGGCCAGTTTGATCGCGTCGCCAACGGAGATCAACAACTCGATGCGCGGCTGCGCCTCACCGGCAATGTGGAGCACGCCATAGATCTCGCTCTGCACGGCAAGCGGCAGGCAGCAACTGTGGTCAACCCGGGTCGCGCCGAGATGGCGACAGCGCGGACCCGTATGGGGGCCGGCGAGCACGTGGAGCTGGCCGCGTCGCAAGGCCCAGCAGGCTTCAATGGGAAACACGGTCTCGGCCGGGCGTTGCTCACCCCACTGGCAGATCACTTCCAGGTCATCAGAGCCGGGAATGCGGATCGCCAGATAGCCGCCGTGGTCAGGAAAAATCGCCGCAAGGCGCAGCCCGATCACCTCGGCGGCTTCGGCGCGGTTCTGGCAGACCTGGAGCAGATCGTGCATCTGGTTGATCTGCATCACCTCGGCGGTCCGGCGGCGCGCCTCGACGATTGCCTGCTCGAGCCTGGTGTTGACCGCCTGAAGCAGCAGTTCGGCGTGCCGGCGCTCGCTAATGTCGCGATTGATCGCCACCATGCCCGTGATTTGTCCGGCGCTATCGTGGAGCAAGGCCACCGAGGACTGGATGGGCACGTAGCTCCCATCGCGCCGGCGCTGCTCCACCTCGCCGCTCCACCGCCCATTGCTGAACAGGACCTGCAAGGCCGATTCTTCCGAGTCGTGGGTATAACGGGTCTTCAGCACCTCGTCAACCGACCGACCCATCACCTCGCCGGCACTCCAGCCATAGATCCGTTCAGCAGCGGCGTTCCAGCTCTGGATCTGGAAGGCCAGATCGGTGGCGATCACCGCATCAGCGACGTTGGCCAGCAGGTTCGCCTGGTAGCGGAGCCGTTCTTCGGCGAGATGCTGCTCGGTTACATCTTCGATCTGCCCCACCACTTGCAGGACCTGCCCCCGAGCGTCGCGGCGAAAGACCCTGCCACGGCTCCGCATCCAGCGCCACGAGCCATCGCTGTGCCGCAGGCGGAAGGTATACTCAATGGTCTGCTCGTCGGCCATGGCGCGCAGTTCCTCTAACCCCTTCTCAAGACCGGTCAGATCCTCGGGGTGCAGCAGACGCGGCAGCGTATCAATATCTGAAGTACGGATCTCGTTGAGGCTGTAGCCGAGCAGCCCGGCCAGGGGACGATTGGCATACACGGCACGTCGCTCGGTAAGATCGAAAATGAACACCATCGCCGGCAAGAGATCGGCGATCGAGCGGATGAAATGGTAATCCGACAACAGGCACCACTCTATCTGAGACCCCGGCCAGGGATGGACAGCCGGCGCGCTCAGATCGGAGAACTCGCCTTCGCCAAGCACCCAGACACTCGCGTGGCGCCCCTGCCAGACACCGTGGCGGTCGAGGAAGGGGCGGCAGCGGTGCAGCACGCGCCGCACCGTTCCGTCGCGATGCACCAGGCGCAGGAGCAGCGCACAGGTTTCGCTATGGTCGGCGCAGAGCACGCGGCGCCGGTGTTCGGCCCAGAGATCCTGATCGGCGGGATGGACGCAGCGGATCAGTACCTCGGGGTCGGCATAGAGCTGCTCGGGTGTGTAGCCGATGATTGCGAGACTCGCAGGGCTGCTGTAGCGACAGGAGCCACTGCCATCGACCCACAGTTCCCAGTCAAAGGGTTCGGAGCGCAGGTGCTGCACCAGATCGGCGGCAGGCGCCAGAGCAGGTGCCAGGCGGTCAAGGTACGCACGTAGCGCGGCCAGTTGCTCGTGGAGCGGCGTCAGGGTCTCAGGGTCCATAAGGGGTACTTCTGGCGAACAGGACATCGGATAGAGCGCGCCCTGGAGCAGCCAGGCAGGCAGCTTCAGAGTAAGACTTCAAGACTATCATACCAGACGGTCATACCGCTGCGCCGCACAACGCCTGAATGAAAAGCGTTGTTCCCGGGAGGGCTGCACCCTCCCCAATCCTTCCCTCAGGGAGGGGCGTGGAGAAACCCGGTTTCCCCATATATCTCGCTGAGGGGTTTCATTGCGTCAGGGTGCGGCGAGGTAAGGCGCCCGCGCGCCCGGGAAAAGGGTGAACACGTAGCGAAACCAGCGCAGTTGCCCGTACCGGCAGTTGGGGTTACAATATCAGGAATATTTGTTGCTTCAGCCACCTGTATGGGCAGTGACACGGAGAAGCCGGGGTTTCCCATCCCCTGTCCGGAGAGTTTCTCCTGCGAGGGCTACGCCCTCCCACACCCTCCCTGCGGGGAGGGTGTGGCGGCCCGTGGGCAGGGGTATGGGAAACCCCGGTTTCCCATATGTTCACATCAGATTCTCTTGGAAGGGCCGCGCTTTCCCGAACCCTCCCGATCTTCGCGCCTTCGTGGCGCAATCTCAGTCACTGGAGCCTTGCAATGATCACCTATGACGATCTGGTGGCGGGGCTGGAAGATGCCTGGCTCGCCGCGGGCCTGCATGAACACACCTTTATTGAGAGTGTCATCCCTGCCACCCAGGATCGCGCGTGCAAAGTTGAACTCTTTCCTGAACACGAAGAACCTCTCACCAGCGAAAACATGCCTCCCTATCTTGAATTGAGCTTTACCTGGTCACCAGCACATCAATTGCTCGCTGAGGGCCGCAATGTGCCGGCTGAGCCCCTCGACCTGCAGTGGACCTACACGGCCACAGCGACCAGCGTGCAGGAGCGTAGCGATACGGAACTGGTGCGCATGTTCCAGCGTGCCGTTGCGCACGCCTTCCAGCGCTTCTATCCCGCCGAGGCTGCCGAGATGGAACCGGTGATGGTCGAGGTGCGCCGCATCTATCAGGGCGGCCCGGAGCGTCTGCGCCTGGAACACACCCAACTGGTGAGCAGCACAGTCTCCGATCTGTTTGAGATGTGGTCCGACCGCGATCTGCAGAATCTGCGCGAGGTGCTCCGGGTGGAGATGCAGCTTGCCAGCGCGATCATCGCCAATCTGGCCGATGCGTTTACCCCCCGCGGGCGTGGCGGCTACCGCACGGTTGACGCGGCATAAGCGGCCAGCACCAGAACCAGCGCCCCTCCTGCCACCCCGATCCGTCCGACCCAACGCTCCGGCACACGCAGTGCGGCGCCCAGCGCCAGGGCCGCGATCAGCATCGCCAGGGGCGGCAACAGCCACCCCGCCCGGTGTGGGGGCAGCCACGGTTCGGCGGCTACCGCGAGGGCGCCGAGCAGCGGCAACGTCCCCACCAGGAGCAGGCCGAGGGCCCGCAGGGCGCCCGCCGGGCCTCCCGGCCCGGCGCGGAGCAGGCGTGGCAGGCTCAACAGCCAGAGCGCGGCGCCCAGGGCCAGCAGTGCCCGTTCCGGCGCGGCTGCGGGCCAGCGTAGCAGCCAGGACAGCTCCAACCCGCCGGTGGCGACGGCCAGGGCCAGGGCCGCTGCCAGCGGCAGCGCGTAGTCGCGCAGCAGCTCGGCAGGAGCGCGCTCCCGGGCGGCCAGGGCGCGGAAGCGGGGCCACTCCAGCAGGGCCAGGGCCACAGGCAGATCGAGGCCGAAGGGAAAGGGCCGTGCTGGCGCCAGGGGCAGCAGGGTCAGCACCGCCAGAGGCGGCGCCAGGTCAAGCGTGGTCGCTGGCGGCGCCGGCCAGGCCGGCGCGGCGCCACTGGCCACCAGCCAGCGCAGCAACATCTGGCTCACCGCGAGGGCAAACAGGCCACCGGGGTAGAGCAACACACGCGGCCACGCCAGACCCAGGGCGCCCAACAGCTCACCCATCGCTCAACGCTCGCGCAGGGCCAGCAGCCGCAGGGCCACCCAGCACAGCGCGCTGAGAACGAGCATCAGCCCGGCCAGGGCGACCGAGGGCAGAGTGGCAACGGGCTGCCGCGTCGTGTCAAAGGCGATCAGACCGGCCCAGGGCCAGGCGACGATCTCGCCGAAGGGCGTCAGCCCACCCTGGAGCTGGGCCGTTAGCGGGGCCAGCAGGCCCAGCAGCACCAGCGGCGCGCCCAGGCCCAGCCCGGCGCTGTACGCCGCCGCCACCCGGGCTCGCCTCTCCGGCGTGAGGGTCGGCCGGGCGGCAGGGCTGGCGGCGGAGGATCCCGGCTCTGCCCGGGGCCGCCCGGCAGAGGCCGGCGAGTGCGATGTCGACCGGTTATCGGGGACCGCTCCGCCAGCGAGGGGGGCAGGGCCCGCCGGGGTAGCATCGAGGGAAGCGCCGGTTGGCGCTGCAATGCCTGCCTGGCGTGGCGGGCAGGCGAGGCGCGCCGGCGGCAGGGCAGCCAGCAGCGCTGCGAGCCACAACGCCACGGTCAGCGCAGGTACTCCTCCGGCAGCGGCGGCGGCGATGGCCAGCCAGCCGGCCACAAAGGGCCCACTGAGCGGCACAGCGGCGGAGAGCAGCCAGAGCGCGCGCGTCCCCGCAACCGGATGCTCCAGCCCCAGGCGCAGCGCCGGCCAGAGGAGCAGCGCGTAGCCCGCGACGGAAAGCCCGGCCGCCGAGCCCATCCCCAACCCGGCAATGGCCATGCCGCCCAGAGACAGGCCCAGCCACGGGGCGGCCCGCTCTGCCGGCGCGACCGCGGCGCGCCAGGCCCCCCACAGCGTGATCAGGCCGCCCATCAGCAGCGCGGCGAAGAGCCAGCCCGGGTTCCACGGCCCCAGGCTGAACAGGCGCGCCAGAGCGTAGAGGCAGCCGCTGGCCAGGATTGGCGCGCCAGCGGGCACCCCGTCTCCGGCCAGCGCCCGGGCGTCCAGGGCCAGCAACGCGGCCACGAGAATGAGCGCAAAGCTCATACTATTCAACCCGGCCCCTGCCAGCGGCGCGCCGTAGTTCCACGCGCCGCCGGTCAGGCCGATGAGCGCCATCCCCGCAACCACGCCGAGCGGCGCCAGACGCGGGACCTGCCGGCTCCAGCCGGGCGATCCGGCGTGCTCCGAGGACCCGGCGGCGCCGGTCAGCAGCCCCGCCAGGGCCAGCAGCCCTCCCAGCGTGCCGAGGTGGCCCTGCAGCCCGGCCATCGCTACCAGCCAGGCTGCGGCTACATTGCTCCAGCGATGGGCCGCGCTCCGGGCCAGAGTGACCAGGCCATGGGTGGCAACGACGATCACCAGCAGAGCGCTGAGCGCGTCGGCGCGCAGCAACCCATCCCGGCGAGCCAGCGGCGCGTCGTGGGCCAGCCCGGCCAGTATCAGGCCTGCGACCAGCAGGAGCGCCAGGAGGGCGAAGGGGGCATTTCTCAACACCATTGAAACTCGTGCCCGCTATCTTCTGACCCCGCCCGCAAGCTCCTGGCGGCGGTAACGGCACTGATCGCAGAAGACCACGCGATAGCCGGCGACGGTCGCGCGGCGCAGCGGGCCGCCGCAGTTGGGGCAGGTGAGCGACAGGAGACTACCCGCGCCGGTCACGATTGGTTCCTGGTGGGCAGTTGCGGCCTGGGGTGTGGCAGGCGTGGAGGGAGGGGGCGCCGGCGGCGGGGCAACGGGCTGATGCGTAGGGGGAAGGGGATGCGCGGAGGATGGCGGGGGTAGCGCCGGCTGCGCGGGCGAGGGCGGGGCAAAACCCCAGCGGTCGCTCAACTGCTCGACGAGGCGGGCATAATCGGCGGCGCCGCGGGAGCGCGGATCGTACTCGTAGATCGTCTTGCCCCGGGCCGACGACTCCGACAGGCGCACATTGATCCGGATGGGGGCAGTAACCAGGCTGCCATACTGCTCGCGCAACTGCTCCAGCAACTCGATCGACTGTCGTGTTCGCGCGTCAAAAAGGGTCGGCACGATGGCCCGCAGGCTGCCGGCATTCCCCTTGACCCGGCTGAGCTGCACCACGAGCATTTCAAGGCCCCGCACGGCAAAAGGCTCGACCGTGGTGGGCACAATCACATCAGTGGCAGCGTGCAGCGCGTTGAGGTTCAGCACTGTTAGCGAGCCGCCGCAGTCAACGAAGATAAAATCATACTCCGAACGCAAGGGGCGAAGCGTCTGTTCGAGCACACGCGGCCAGTCGGGCCGCCGGGCAATCACTGGTTGGGCCATCAGCAAGGTAGCATCGGCGGCGATCAGGTCGAGATTCGGGCGCACAGGGGTGCGGCAATCAGCGGCGCGCGCGCCGTCAACCAGAGCATCGTAGAGCGTGCGGCGCGGGTTAACCCCGAGTGCCATCGCCAGGTTACCCTGTGCGTCCACGTCCACCAGCAATACGCGTGCGCCTTTGAGCGCCAGGCCGGCGCTGAGGTTCACCACGGTGGTGGTCTTGCCGATTCCGC
>JBDNDG010000249.1:0-6817 GCA_046719255.1 Chloroflexaceae bacterium | reverse complement strand
TCAACAATCAGAATGCGGGTCATGCTCGTCAGTCCTCCGTGGGTTGTAATTGTGCATACGTGGCAATGGCGGTGTGGTGGACCCGCAGACCCGTCGCACGGTCGAGGGCTACGGCATTCTGCAACCGCGGGTGGGCATTGATCTGCCGAGCGCCCTTGCCAGCCGGTTCGCGCGGATCTTCGCGGGCAATGTGGGTATCGACCCCTACACCACCGCTGTATCCGACACTTACATGGACCTGTTCGGCGAGGGGAGCTTCGTCGGCAAGGGGATCTACGACCCGGCGGTGCTGCGCGCGACCCTGCACGACCGCTTCCCCGAAAACACCCTGCTCAGTCACGACCTGATCGAGGGCAACTACGCCCGGGTGGCCCTGCTCTCTGACGTCGAGCTGATTGACAGCTACCCGACGACCTATGCGGCCTACGCGGCCCGGCAGCACCGCTGGGTGCGCGGCGACTGGCAAATCGCCGCCTGGCTGCTGCCCTGGACGCCAACAGGCAGCGGGATGTGGGCGCCCAACGTGCTGCCGCTGCTGGCCCGCTACAAGATCTTCGACAACCTGCGGCGCAGCCTGACAGCGCCAGCATCGGTGGCCCTGCTGGGCCTGGGCTGGTTGTTGTTGCCCGGGCGCGCGTGGGTGTGGACACTGGCCGCGGTTGCGCCGTTGAGCGTGCCGCTGCTGTTCGAGCTGGCCGACGCGCGCTTCTGGCTTCTGGACTGGCGCCTGGCGCAGCGCCGGCAGGCCAGGCTGGCAGCCCTGCGCGTCGAGGGGCTGCGGCTGCTGATCAACATCGCCCTGCTGCCCGATCAGGCAGCGCTCAACGTTGACGCGATCACGCGCACCCTGGCGCGCATGCTGATCACCCGGCGCCGGCTCCTGGAGTGGGAGACGGCCGCCCAGGCCCAGTTGCGCCTGCGCCGCTCCTGGGACCGGGCGCTGCGACGCACGGCGCCAGCGCTGGCGGTAATCGGGCTGCTGAGCCTGACCCGGCCCCGGCAGGCGCTGAAGGCCCTGCCCGCAGCCGCGCCGGTGCTGGCAGCCTGGATCGGCTCGCCGGCCCTGGTGGGTTGGCTCGACCGCCCCTACCTGGCGCCCCCACCCGAACCGCTCACCGCCGACGATGTCACGCTCCTGCGCCGCCTGGCCCGTGCTACCTGGGCCTACTTCGAGCGCTTCGTGGAGGAAGAGGGCCATTACCTGGCGCCCGACAACTTCCAGGAAACGCCCACGCCCCTGGTGGCGCCGCGCACCTCGCCGACCAACATCGGCCTGCAACTGCTGGCCGACCTGGCAGCCTACGATTTCGGGTATGTCTCGTTGAGCGAACTGACCGCCCGCAGCGAGCGCGTCTTCGCCACCCTGGAGCGGCTCGAACGCTACCGCGGTCACCTGCTCAACTGGTACGATACGCGGACCTTGCGCCCGCTCCCGCCCCTGTACGTCTCTACGGTGGACAGCGGCAACCTGGCCGGCCACCTGATCGCTCTGGCCCAGGGCTACCTGGCGCTGGATCAGGCGCCGATCATCGGCCCGGCGGCGCTGTCGGGGCTGCGTGACGTGTTGCTGCTGCTGCGCGATCAGGTGGGGGCGGATGACCTGCTGCGTGAACGGCTGGCCGAACTGGAGCGCGCGCTCGAGACGCCGCCAACAGGCCTGCGCGGATACCGCGACCGCCTGCGCGCGCTCCTCGAGCGCAGCGAGGCCCTGCGCATGAGTGGTGCCGCCGCCGACTGGCTGCGGGCCTTCCGTCACCAGGCCCGCGCCCACCTGGAGGACCTGGAAACGCTGGCCGGCGCAGAGCTGGAGACGGACGGGCCGGTGCCCAGCCTGGCCGACCTGGCGGCGCGCAACGACGCCGCGGCGCGCCTGCGCGAGCGCCAGGCGGCGATCGTCGTCCAGGCGCGCGAACTGGCACTGGGGATGGACTTCCGCTTCCTCTACGACGAGACCCGACGCCTCTTCGTGATCGGCTATAACGTCAGCGAAGGCCGCCGCGACACCTCCTTCTACGACCTGCTGGCCTCTGAGTCACGCCTGGCGAGCTTCGTGGCAATTGCCAAGGGCGACGTGCCCAAAGAGCACTGGTTCCATATCGGGCGCACCTTCACTCCCGCCGCCGGTCCGGCGACCCTGATGGCCTGGAGCGGCACCATGTTCGAGTACCTGATGCCGTTGCTGGTGATGGCCACCTTCCCCGAGACCCTGCTTGACGCCACGGTACGCGGCGCGGTCGCGGCGCAGATCGCCTACGGGGCGCGCAAGGGGGTGCCCTGGGGCATCTCAGAGTCGGCCTACAACAGTCGCGATCTGGCGATGAATTACCAGTACCGCGCCTTCGGTGTGCCGGGCCTGGGCCTGAAGAGTGGCCTGGCCAACGACCTGGTGGTGGCGCCTTACGCCACCGTGCTGGCGTTGAGCGTGCAGCCGCATGCCGCGGTAGAGAACCTGCGGCGATTGATCGAGTTGGGGATGTGGGGCGCCTACGGCCTCTACGAAGCGGTAGACTTTACTCCCGAGCGGCTTCCGCCGGGTAAGCAGCGCTCCATCGTGCGCTCCTTTATGGTCCATCACCAGGGGATGAGCCTGGTGGCGCTCGACAATGCGCTCAACGATGCGATTATGCAGCGCCGCTTCCATCAGGAGCCGATGATCCGCGCTACCGAGGCCCTCCTGCACGAGAAGATCCCCCAGAGCGCACCGATCCAGTTGCCCGAAGATGTGGCCGAGGCCCCGGCGGCAATCCTCCCCGTGCTTCCCACATCGCGCCAGTTTGCCAGCCCGGGCACGGCGGTGCCCTACACCCACCTGCTGGGTGGCCCGATCTACCGGGTGGTGCTCACCAACGCCGGCAGCGGCGCCAGTTTCTACAAGGGCCTGGCAGTGACCCGCTGGCGGCCCGACGGCACACGCGATTGCTGGGGCAGCTTCATCTACCTCCGTGACGCCCGCAGCGGGCTGGCCTGGTCAGCAGGCTACCAGCCCATGCGCCGCGAGGGGCAGCAGTACCGCGCCCGCTTCAGTCTCGAGAAAGCCGAGTTCTTGCAGCAGATTGGCGGTATCGAGACCCGGATGGAAGTCACGGTCTCGCCCGAGGACCCGGCAGAGGTGCGGCGGATCACGCTGACCAACCTGGGCACCGCACCCCGCGAACTGGAGGTCACCAGCTATGCCGAAGTGGTACTGGCGCCGCCCTCGGCGGAACTGGCCCACCCGGCCTTTGCCAATCTGTTCGTCGAGACCGAGTTCGTGGCCGAGCGGGGGGCGCTGCTGGCCTCGCGACGGCCGCGAGCAGAGGAGAGCGAGCGTCCCTACGCCGTGCATGTGGTGGCAGCACGCTCGGGCGTGGTGGGCGAGGTGGAGTTTGAAACCGACCGGTCCGCTTTTCTAGGACGGGGCCATAGCCCGGCCCATCCGGTGGCCCTCGATCGGCCCCTGAGCGGCGCCGTCGGCGCGGTGCTCGACCCGATCTTCAGCCTCCGGCGGCGTGTGCGCATTGCGCCCGGAGCCTCGGTGCAACTCTTCTTCACCACCGCCGTGGGGGCCACCCGCGAGGAGGCGCTGCGCCTGGCCGACAAGTACCGCGACCCGCTGGTGGGGGCGCGGGCCTTCGATCTGGCCTGGACACAGGCCCAGGTCGAGTTGCAAAGCCTGAACCTCGACGGCGACGCGGCCCACCGCTACCAGCGTCTGGCGGCCTTCGCGCTGTTCCTCGACCCGCTCCGGCGCGCCGCGCCCGAGGTGATCGCGCGCAACCGCAAGGGCCAGCCCGGATTGTGGGCCTACGGCATCTCCGGCGATGACCCGATCGTGCTGGCGCGCATCTCCGCGCCGGGCGAGCTGGGACTGGTGCAGGAGCTATTGCAGGCCCACGAGTACTGGCGGCAGAAGGGTCTGCTGGTCGAACTGGTGATCCTCAACGAGGAAGCCGGCGGCTACCTGCACGAGTTGCACGAGCAACTGCTGGCATTGATCCGCAGCGGGCGAGCAGGGGGCTGGCTCAACCAGCGCGGTGGCGTCTTTGCCCTGCGCGCCGACTTGATGCCCGAAGAAGACCGCGTGCTGCTGGAGAGCGCCGCGCGGGTGGTGCTGGCAGGCCGGCGCGGCAGCCTGGCCCAGCATCTGCGACGCCGCGAGCCAGACACAGCGCCGCTGCCCCAGATCCTCGCCGTCCCCCCTGCGGGAGCGGCCCTGCCCCCCGGCGAACCGCTCGCGCTGCGCGGCCCCTACGGCGGCTTTGCCCGCGATGGCGCCGAATACGTGATCGAGCTGGCGCCCGGACAGTACACGCCCGCGCCCTGGATCAACGTAATCGCCAACCCGCGCTTCGGCTGCATCGTCTCGGAGCGGGGCGCCGGTTATACGTGGGCAGAGAACAGCCGCGAGAATCGGCTGACGCCCTGGTCGAACGACCCGGTGAGCGACCCGGGGGGCGAGGCACTCTATCTGCGCGACGAGCGCGACGGCACGGTGTGGTCGCCGACCCCCTGGCCGCTGGGCGCGGGCCATGTGCGTGTGCGCCACGGCTATGGCTACAGCATCTTCGAGCACCGCCGTCACGCGATTGCCAGCAAGCTGACCCTGGGCGTTGCGCCTGAGGACCCGGTGAAGTTTTACCGGCTGGAGTTGACAAATGAGGGTGACGAAGAGCGCGAGCTGAGCGTCACATTGTATGTCGAGTGGGTGCTTGGCGTCTTCCGCGAGCAGATGGCGCCCTTTATCGTGACCACCGTCGATGAAGAGCGCGGAGCGCTCCTTGCGCGCAACGCCTACAATCACGAGTTCGGGGAACGCATCGCCTTCATCGCCGCCAGTGAGCCGGCGAGCTTCAGCGGTGACCGCGCAGCCTTTATCGGGCGCAACGGCGACCTGGCGAGTCCTGCGGCACTGCTGCGCGGCGGCCCGCTGGCGGGCCGCGCGGGCGCCGGGCTGGACCCCTGCGGCGCGCTGCGCTGTCTGGTGCGGCTGACGCCCGGCGAACGGCGCGTGCTGGTGCTGCTGCTGGGGCAGGGCGCCGACGAGGGTGAAGTGTGGGCGCTGATCGAGCGCTACCGCGCCCCTGCAGCGGTTGAGGCGGCCCTGGAACGGAGCGTGGCCGCCTGGAACGCTCTGCTGGGCCAGACTCGCGTGCGCACGCCCAGCGCGGAGCTTGATGTGCTGCTCAATGGCTGGCTGCTCTACCAGACCCTGGGCTGCCGGATCTGGGCGCGTTCGGCCTTCTATCAGTCGGGTGGGGCCTATGGTTTCCGCGATCAACTGCAAGATGTGCTGGCGCTGCTGCACACTGCACCGGCTCTGGCGCGCGAACACCTGTTGCGCGCGGCCGCACGACAGTTCGTGGAGGGTGACGTGCAGCACTGGTGGCACCCCCCGACCGGTCGCGGCATCCGCACGCGCTTCGCCGACGACTACCTCTGGCTGCCCTTCGTAACCGCCCATTACGTCCGGTTCACCAGTGACGGGACCGTGCTCGACGAGGTGGCACCTTTCCTCGAAGGCCGCCCCCTGGCCGATGACGAGGCGGAGTACTACGACCACCCGGCCACCTCAGCGGAGCGGGCCAGCCTCTACGAGCACTGCGCGCGGGCGGTGGAGCTGGCCCTGCGTCGCCGGGGCGAACACGGCCTGCCGTTGATGGGCGCCGGCGATTGGAACGACGGGATGAACCTGGTTGGCGCGAGGGGTCGGGGCGAGAGCGTCTGGATGGGCTGGTTCCTGGTCGTTGTACTGCGCGCCATGGCCGAACTGGCGACGGCGCGCGGCGACGCTGAGCGCGCTGCGCGTTACACCGCGGCCGCTCACGAACAACTCGCGGCGCTCGAAGCCAACACCTGGGACGGGGCCTGGTACCTGCGAGCCTTCTACGACGATGGCACGCCCCTCGGTTCGGCGCGCAGCGAGGAGTGCCGGATCGACCTGCTGCCGCAGGCCTGGGCGGTGATCGCCGGGGGCGACCCCGCCCGGGCGCGCCAGGCGCTCGAGTCGGCGCTGGTACACCTGGTGGACCGCGAGGCGGAGCTTATCCGACTCTTGACGCCGCCGTTCGATCGCAGCGACCACAACCCGGGTTACATTAAAGGCTACGTCCCGGGGGTGCGTGAGAACGGCGGGCAGTATACTCACGCGGCGATCTGGCTGATCTGGGCCTGCGGGCTGCTCGGTGCGCGCGGGGACGCGAACGCGCTGCTGGGTATGATCAACCCGCTGCGGCACGCCAATACCTACCCTGAGATCTACAAGGTTGAACCGTATGTCGTTGCCGCCGACGTGTACGCCGCCGAGCAGCACCGCGGGCGCGGCGGGTGGACCTGGTACACCGGTTCGGCGGGCTGGCTCTACCGGCTGGGGCTGGAGATCATCCTGGGACTGCGGCGCGAAGGGGCCAGCCTCTGGGTGCAGCCGTGTGTGCCCCCCGACTGGCCGGGCTACGAGGTGGCCTATCGCTACGGCACCAGCGTGTACCACATCCGCGTGGAGCGCCTGCCTGACGAACCCGCTGCGGAACTCGAGACTCTGCTTGACGGCGAACGGCTACCCGACGGGCGCATCCCCCTCCGCGACGACGGTCAGACACACGAGGTGCTGGTGCGGATGGTGCCCGTGGGGCGGTAGTGGCGGGTACGCATTTGAGTGTCGGTAGTGCCGGTTCCTTGCTGAGCATCGGCGGCCGGGGCAGGCTCCCCGGTCGCCCGATAGGTCGCGCCGGAGCGATGCGCCGATGAGCCTGACCTGGACGGTGATCGACGGTAATGCGGCGACCTGGGCCGGTCAGGTTGACGCGCTCTACGCTTTGCCGGCTATGGCAGCGCAGCCCCT
>JBDNDG010000248.1:0-6824 GCA_046719255.1 Chloroflexaceae bacterium | reverse complement strand
CCTTCCATAGAGCCTGAGGTATCAACCACCAGCATAATATCCGCCCGTTTGCGGTTGAGCGCCCAGGCGTTCTTGACCGCCACAATCACCTCGGCGCCAGGCAATTCCAGGACCGTCTGCACCCCCCGGGGGTCCACGCCATAGGCCGGACCGATCGGGTCGGCGAGGGGCACATTGACATTGGCGGGGCGGAAGCCGTAGCCCATTGCCGCCTGCTGGGCTTCGGGTGCCAGCAGAGCGTCGTAGAACGCCGCTGCGGCCCGGCGCTCGACATCGCTGGCGCTGCTGAGGATGATGAAGGGATTATCGTGCCAGAAGGTGCCTTCGCGCGGGTAGATTGCCACCAGGGGCGTAGCCGGCGGATCAAACTTGTTGAAGTCGATCAGGGTAATCTCCTCCATGGGAAAGACCGAGATGTACGACATCCCGAACTTCTTCATGTTTGAGGAGAAGATCAGCGTGTTGTAGCCGTAATGCTTGATCCCCCCGCCCAGGTTGCGAATGAACTGCTGGGCCTCGGGGCTTTGCACATCGGCGACGGTGAGGTTGCGCTGCTTGCCACTGGCAGCGTAGAACTCGGCAATCAGGGTGCTCAGGGCAGTCGTGCTGACCTCCGGGTCGGTATGGCCCCAGGAGAAGCGGCCCCATTCGGGATGGCCGAACCTGCCCCACCCCTGCGGATCTTCGATGAGCGCCAGCATATCCGACCAGCCAATCGGCTGGTTGGGCCAACCCATCGCTTCGGCCATGGGCCTCCACATGGCGATCACCACCGGCGTGAGCACCAGCGGATTGCTAGAAACGGCCACGTTGGGGGTGCCACTCTCCAGTTTGAGCACCCTGAGGAGCACCGGAGCCCGTCCTGAGCGGAGCGGAGGCGCGTAGCGAAAGGCGAAGGGTGTGGAAGCCCCCGCAACACACCCTTCACTACGGTCTGCGACCTCCTCAGGGTGCGGTTACGGCGGGGCCGCGAGCATACGCTACCGGCGCTCCAGGCTGGTTGCGTGGAGGCGTGGCACGTTACCCCGCTGCCGCGCGACGGTGCTCCTCGTACCAGGCAATGGTCTGGCGCAGACCTTCTTCAAAGGAAGTGCGCGCCATAAAGCCGAACCGTTCCCAGGCCCGAGAGATGTCGAGCTTACGCCGCGGCTGGCCGTTGGGCTTGCTGGTGTCCCAGACGATTCGCCCGCTGAAGCCGGTGAGCCGGGCAATCAGCTCGGTAAGGTCCTTGATACTGATCTCAAAGGCGCTGCCCAGGTTGACCGGTTCACTGCTGTTGTAGCGCTCGGCGGCCAGGAGAATGCCATCGGCAGCATCTTCGACGTAGAGAAACTCACGGGTGGGTGAGCCATCGCCCCAGGCCACAATCTCGCCCACGCCGCTGTCACGGGCTTCCAGGCACTTGCGAATAAGTGCCGGAATGACGTGTGAGCTGTGCAGATCAAAATTATCTCGCGGACCGTAGAGGTTTACCGGCAGCAAAAAGATCGAGTTAAACCCGTACTGCTCACGGTAGCCCTGGCTCTGCACCAGCATCATCTTCTTGGCCATACCGTAGGGCGCGTTGGTCTCCTCCGGATAGCCGTTCCAGAGATCCTCTTCCTTGAAGGGTATCGGCGTGTACTTGGGGTAGGCGCACACCGTCCCCAGAGCAACGAACTTCTCGACGCCGGCCTGCCAGCTCTCGTGCAGCAACTGGACGCCCATCATCAGGTTATCATAGAAGAAGTCGGCCGGGTGCTCACGGTTGGCGCCGATACCGCCGACGCGCGCGGCGAGGTGGAGCACGACGTCGGGACGCGCATCGGCCAGCAACTGGCGAATCGCCTCGCGCTCACGGAGATCGTAATCGCGGGAGCGCGGCACCACAATCACCGCCGGCCCCAGGTCACGCAGGCGATCGACCACGAAGCTGCCGAGGAAGCCTGCGCCACCGGTCACCACGACCCGGCGCCCCTCCCAGAAAGTATGCCGCTCAGGCCAGATCACACTATCCATAACCGTTATCACCTTTCATTGACCCGACTCAGACGGCTGGTTCCGCCGATTCGATTGTATCACACCCTGGTTGGCAGGGCGCGTAGGTGTCATTGTAAGGGACCACCGGGGCCTCCAGGCCTTCTCCTTGCGGGCGCGAGACAGCGCCGGGGTGATCTCAGACTGACGTTGAAGGACGCGGCCACTGGATCGTGTAACGATCGCTTGCCCCACGGGTGGCCAGCTACCGGGCCAGGTTACAGCCGTTCCACACGGGCGCGCAACTCAGTCGGCAGGCGCCCGGTGGCATTGCGCGTATCCACCACCGCTGGAGCCAGTTCGACGATCCGCTGATACGGAAAGGCGCTGTGGGCCGTGATGATTACCGCGCAGTCGCAGCCGCGCAGCAGTTCGTCGGTGAGGGGCGTGGTCTCGTAGCTGCGCCCGTCGTGGGTCTCGAAATGGCGCACGTGGGGATCGCAAGTGATGACCACGGCCCCCTCAGCGGCCAGCAGGTCCATAACCTTCAGGGCCGGGGACTCGCGATAGTCGTCCACATCGGGTTTGTAGGCCACCCCGAGGAGCACCACAACCGAGCCATTGAGCGGCTTGCGCTGGCGGTTGAGCGCGCGGGCGATCAGATCCCGCACGTGACGTGGCATCTGGGTGTTGATCTCGCCGGCCAGTTCGACGAAGCGCGTGTTCATATCGTAGGCGCGGGCCTTCCAGGTGAGGTAGTACGGGTCAATCGGGATGCAGTGACCGCCCAGGCCCGGCCCTGGCGTAAACTTCATGAACCCGTAGGGCTTGGTCGCGGCAGCCTCGACCACCTCCCAGACATCGAGGCCCATCCGGTCGCACAGCAGGGCCAGTTCATTGACCAGCGCGATATTCACCGCCCGAAAGATGTTCTCGAAGAGTTTGGTCATTTCGGCTGCATCAGGCGATGAGACCGGCACCACCTGGCTGGTGATGTGGCGATAGAAGGCTCCGGCCACTTCAGTGCAGGCCCGGGTGATGCCGCCAATCACCCTGGGGGTATTCTCGACGCCGTACCCCTTGCTGCTGGTCTGCCCGGGATCGATGCGTTCAGGCGAGAAAGCCAGGAAGTAGTCCTGACCCACCCGGAGCCCGCGCGCGTCAAGGCGCGGCTGGACAACCTCGCGGGTGGTGCCGGGATAGGTGGTGCTTTCGAGGATAATCAGTTGACCCGGGCGCAGACTGCGGGCAATGGCTGTGGCAGCATCTTCGACGTGGCGCAGATCGGGATCGCGCGTCGGGTTAAGCGGTGTGGGCACGCAGATAATCAGCACATCGCAGGCAGCCATACGCTCGACCGCGGTGGTGGCCTCGAGGCGGCCGCTGGCCCGCAGGTCGGCCAGCGCTGCGCCGGGCACGTCGCCCACGTAGCTCTGACCGGCGTTGATCTGGGCCACCCGCCCGGGATTCACATCGAAGCCCAGCACGCTGAAGCCCTGGGCCGCGGCCCGCACCGCCAGCGGCATCCCGACGTACCCCATTCCGATGATTCCCACGACGGCGCTGCGCGCCGCGATCTTCGCCAGGAGTTCGTGTTGGTCGCTCATAGTCACTCTCTCTTGCACGGGGCCTGATGGGCGCAACTGCGAGAAACCGCGCGCCCGTGTGGCGCGTATGTGCTCGCCTTGCTCCCGAGAGCCCGTGGTCAGGCCGAACGCCTGCGCCGCTACCGTGGCCTGGCCGCGTGCTCGGTGAAACCGGTTTCCAGGAGAGCTGCGCCCTCCCGAACTGGCCTGTTCCAGAGCCTGGCTGCACGGCACGTTCACGCAGCATCACTGGCGCATTGTACCGCAGTTATTGGGGGTGTTTGCACGGGGGATAAGGCAGGGGCCGGCGCACCGTCCGGTGGAACAACTTGCCCTTCCGCGCGCTTCGATGATCAATCAGCGCCTGGCCGGTTTTCCGCTGGAGGGGCGGGCCGTGCTGGCTGCCCCCGACCCGGCCACCGGTGGCGTCGTCCTCTACTCCAGCACCCAGACTCCCCACCAGGTGCGGAGCGAGGTAGCGACCGTGTTGCGGCTCAGCGAAAATCAGGTGCGGGTGATCGCTCCCGACGTCGGCGGTGGCTTCGGGGTGAAGATCGGCAGTTATCCCGAGGATCATCTCTGTGCGGCCCTGGCCCTGCAACTCAACGCACCCGTGCGCTGGGTCGAGCACCGGCTGGAGCACATGCTGGCCACCACCCACGGCCGCGCCCAGATCTGCGACATCGAGGCCGCCGCGGCTGCCGACGGCGCCATCACCGCTCTGCGTATGCGCATCGTAGCCGACCTTGGTGCCTATCCCCTGGCTCCGGTCCTCCCCGATCTGACCACGGCGATGGGCGTTGGGGTTTATGCCATTCCCAATGTGGACCTGGAGGCCGTCAGCGTGTACACCAACACCACCCCGGTGGCGGCCTACCGCGGCGCCGGGCGACCTGAGGCGGCCTACTACATCGAGCGCACGATTGACCTGGTGGCCGCCGAACTGGGGCTTGATCCGGCGGCGGTGCGGCGTCGCAACTTCATCCCCCCCGACGCCTTCCCGTACAAAACCCCCACCGGTCTGACCTACGACAGCGGCGAGTACGACCGGGCGTCGAGCAAGGCTCTCGAGCGTGCCGGTTACGCGGAACTACGCCGCGAACAGGCCCACCGACGCGCCCATTCCGGTCCGGCCACGCCACTGCTCGGCATCGGCATTGCCTGCTACGTCGAGATGTGCGGCTTTGGCCCCTACGAAAGCGCCCGGGTCAGGGTCGAGCCTGGCGGCGCAGTGACTGTCAGCACGGGCATTTCACCCCACGGACAGGGCACGGGCACCACCTTTGCCCAGATTGCCTCCGATCAGCTCGGCGTAGATTTCGACCAGATCGTCGTACGCTACGGCGACACGGCCACCACGCCGATGGGCATCGGCACGATGGGGTCACGCTCCCTGGCCGTCGGCGGCGGGGCGCTGATGGACGCGCTTACCCGGGTGCGCGACAAGGCCATACGCATCGCCGCGGTGATGCTGGACGTCGGTCCCGAGGAGATCGAACTCTGCGAGCGCTGCTACCGCGTGCGCGGCGCGCCTCACCGCGCCCTGTCTCTGGCCCAGATCGCCGCGCGCGCCTACAGCCGCAAGCTGCCCGCCGACATTGACTGTGGTCTGGAAGCCACCGCGTACTTCTGCCCGCCGGACCTGATCTACCCCTTCGGCGCCCATGTCGCCGTCGTGGAAGTTGACCCGGAGACTGGCGAGGTACGCCTGCGCGACTATATCGCGGTGGACGACTGCGGCCCGCGCATCAGCCCGTTGATCGTCGCCGGCCAGATCCACGGCGGGCTGGCCCAGGGCATCGCCCAGGCTCTGCTGGAAGAGGTCGTCTACGACGCGAACGGGCAGTTACTGAGCGGCTCGCTCATTCATGGATTACGCCGTTCCGCGCGCCGATTTCTTCCCTCCATTTACCCTTGACCAGACCGAAACACCCACACCGCTCAACCCGCTGGGGGTGAAGGGCGTAGGCGAGGCAGCGACCATCGGCTCGCCCCCCGCTGTTGCCAACGCCGTCATTGACGCTCTAGCCCATCTCGGTGTGCGCCACCTCGACCTGCCGCTGCGTCCCGAGAAGGTGTGGCGGGCGATGCGCGGGCGGGGGTGAAGGCCCGTTCGAGTCTGTGCCATGCACCTTCGACCGTTTGCCCTGGACTACGGGTGCGTCACGCGAATATCCACGACCCGCTCGACAACCGGCGTGATTTGCGCACGCACCTCATCGGGGGTCAGGCCGGCGACCTTGAATGTAACGGTGCTATGACCGGGGCTTTCACCGGCAAAGGTGCCAAGGGCGACGATATTGCCCCCGGCACTGGCAAGCGCCTGGGTCAGCCGGGCAAGCTGGCCCGGCTCATCTAGCACGCGCACCTCACAGCGCACCCCGGCGTCGCGCGCGCCCATCAGTTCGAGAAAAATCTTGAAGAGGTCGGTCTCGGTAATGATCCCCACCACCTCACCACCGCGCAGCACCGGCAGCCCGCCGACGCGCCGATCGACCATAACCCGCGCCGCTTCCTCAATCGGCGTATCTTCCGTAACCGTAACCACGTCGCGGGTCATAATCTGCTCGATGGTAAGTTTGCTGAGCAGATAATTCAACTCCCAGACGCTCAGGGTCGTCGCCTGCGAGGGCGAGGCGTTGAGGAGATCCTTCATCGAGACGATTCCGACCAGTTTGCCGTGGGAGACCACCGGCGTTCGCCGGATGCGCTCGGTACGCATCAGGTGCAGAGCATCGTTGATCGTCGTCTCGGGTGTAACGGTGATGATGGGGCGCGACATCCGCTCGCCGACAAGCATGGCTACCTCCTCGTAGACCATCCGGCACTCTCGACTCACAATGGACGGGCCGCCGGTGGCCCTTCGGTTACTATAGCATATTCCCATTGCAGATTGTAGGTGCCATTCGCAGGGCGCACAACGCCGAGCGAACAGGCTTGTTCCTGGGAGAGCTGCGCCCTCCCAAACCCTCCGCGCGCGGCGTCGAGGTGCGCCGTGAGGCAATGCCGCTTGCGGAGGATTCAAGTCAACTTGGTATAATACCTACAGCCAGCTATGAGGTAGCGTATCCGGCGTGCCCGTGAAGGGGAAGGAGCGGGAGGGCGTGGAGCGTCCCCCCCTCGCAGTCTCCCCCGCCGGGGGAGAAGCCCGGTTCCATCCCTCAGCCGGGAGAACCGCGCCCTTCCGGGAACAATTATTCTGGCGTTGTGCAGCGCAGCCCCACAGACGGCTGCGCCGTCGAGGAGGACAGCATGAATGAAGTGGTGATCGGCGTGCGGGCT
>JBDNDG010000247.1:0-6829 GCA_046719255.1 Chloroflexaceae bacterium | reverse complement strand
GGGTTCCTTCACCCCTGGCGCGGAGGCTCTGGGAGGGCGCAGCCCTCCCAGGAAACAACCCTGTTCTGTCGTTGTGCGGCGAAGTTGCCTCCAACCAGCAACATGATACCAGAAACCCGGAGCCTGGCCGCGCCAGGGTTCCACCGCTTGCGCCCTGCTGCAAGTATGGTAGGATAGAGAGCCTTTCAATGACGCAAGGCAGGCCAACAGGAGGTTGTGTCGCTTGAGTGTTCTGTGCCGGGGTCTCAAAGGGCCCGCAAGCTGAGCTTGTGGTATCACCGCCACGTGGCAACGTCTCTGCCACGCGACGAATGGGTCTCAAAGGGCCCGCAAGCTGAGCTTGTGGTATCACTACCAGGGGTGGAGGGTTCTTCAAACAGGGTAAACCCTCCCTGCCGCAGACTCTTCCTGGAAGCATTTGAGATCCTTGCGAGGTGAAGGTTGTAGAGGACGTATGGCCTGGCTTGTTCTTCTCGCACTCATGCTGATGGTCGCAGCGATTCCCGGTATCTCTCTGTATCTGGAGAGTCTTCGCTCCCGGGCCGCTAAGGCTGGAGACAGCGTCAACGACGGTTCGCAGCAGATGGCATGACCGCAGGGCTACCCCTGGCCCGGTCGTGGGAGGCCATGCCTCCTCACGGCCTTGCGAGGCGGTATGTGTTCACATGCCTCCTGGGAGCGACGAGGGCGCC
Organism: Chloroflexaceae bacterium; assembly: GCA_046719255.1. GTDB lineage: Bacteria > Chloroflexota > Chloroflexia > Chloroflexales > Chloroflexaceae > JACAEO01. Next base: position 6,137 of record JBDNDG010000247.1, on the reverse strand, counting down.
ACCCCCGCGTTCCCGGGCTTGCGTGGTTACCCCAACGCTGAACACGTACGTGAAGCGCTGGACCACCGGCGCTTCCGGGTTGTATGGTACAATCCGCGTATATTCGGCTCGCGCGCCGGCCGATCGATAGTCGCATGGGTCGCCGCACTCGAGTCAGGATCTTGCGCGTCATCCAACACGTTCCGGCTCGTCTCCAACCGGGCCGGCCTGAGTAGCTAACGGTGGAGCAACCGGCGGAGCCCTGCCCCTGCTCTGCCTGGCAGCGCGGGTGTGTCGGCCCCACGCGCAATGGCCGGGTATGTGGGAGAACCCGGATGGACAGAAGCATCCACCAGACCGCTCAGCCGGCATTATCTTCCACCGATCAGCCCTGGGTCGTGCGGCACCTGCGTCGCCTGGCCCTCGTGGGCGTGGTGGCCCTCGATCAGGCGCTGATCTTTGCCGGTTTTGCCATTGCCTACTGGTTGCGCTACCTGGCCGACTGGCCTCCACCGTTCGACCGCGTCGTTCTTGAGGTCGCGACAATGAACAAGGTGGAGTTCAGGGCCTTTTTGCTCCCCTCGGTCCTGCCGCTGATGCTGTTCCTGGCCGTGCGCTTTGCGGGTCGGGGCCTGTATCGAACCTCCCCCCGTCTGAGCCTGTTCGATCAACTCAGTATCATCTTTAACAGCCTGGTTACCGGGCTGGCTCTGTTAATTATTTTTGTCTTCCTCTATAAACCGTTTTATTACTCGCGGTTGATCTTTGCCTTCGCCGGGGTGAGTATTTTCGTCCTCCTCAGCGGCTGGCGCATCGCGCTCGCAAGCGTGCGGCACTGGCGCTGGTCCCATGGAGCTGGCCAGGATCGGGTGCTGGTGGTTGGTGGAACCGGCCTGGGCCAGCAGGTGATGAATGGGATCGCCTCGTCGCCGGGGCTGGGCTATACGCTGGTGGGGTACGTGGACGATCGCCCGATTGTTGAGAATGGCCGGGCCACGCGGATCTATCGCCACCTGGGCAAGGTGGATGACCTGGAGCGGGCCGTTGTGCAGAGTGGTGCGCAGCAGGTCATTCTGGCCCTACCGTTGTCGGAGCAGGGGCGCTTGCCGGAACTGGTGGCCGTTTGCCAGCGTCTGGGGGTGAAGTACCAGCTTGCTCCAGATGTGTACCAGTTGAGCTTCGACCGGGTGGATGTACTGCAACTCAGCGGGGTGCCGCTGCTGCGGCCCAAGGAGATCCGGCTGAGCGGCGCCAACCTGCTGCTCAAGCGCGCTATTGATGTGACAACGGTGCTCCTGGCCGCTCCGTTTGTTGTTCCCCTGGTGGCGCTCATCGCGCTGCTGGTCAAGCTGGATTCGCGCGGTCCGGTGCTGTTCCGCCAGGTGCGCGTCGGGAAGGGTGGACAGCCGTTTGTGTGCTACAAGTTCCGGACGATGGTGCCCGATGCCGAGGCACGTAAGGCCGCGCTGGCCGCCCGGAATGAGGCCGATGGGCCGTTATTTAAGATGCGCGACGACCCGCGCATCACCCGCCTGGGGCGGTTCTTGCGCCGGAGTAGCCTCGACGAGTTGCCGCAGTTCTGGAACGTGCTCCGCGGGGAGATGAGCCTGATCGGCCCCCGTCCTGCGCTTCCCGATGAGGTGGCGCGCTATGAACCCTGGCACCGACGCCGGCTGGAGGTACTGCCGGGGTGCGCCGGGCTGGCTCAGGCCCTGGGACGAAGCGATATGTCGTTCGATGAGCAGGTTCGCCTCGATATCTACTACGCCGAGAACTGGTCAGTGAGCATGGATCTGCGCATCCTGCTGATGCTTGTTCCAGTGCTGATCAGTGGTCGTGGCGCCTACTAGCCACAGAGAGGGAAGAAGGCTCAGCATGCGTGTGCTTATTACCGGTGGCGCGGGGTTTCTTGGCTCCCATCTGACTGATCGGTTTCTCAGCGAGGGCCACGAGGTGATCGCGATGGATAATCTGATCACCGGCACCACGGATAATATCGCGCACCTCGCAGGCCATCCGCGCTTCATGTTTATCAAGCACGATGTTACGAATTATATCTATGTTGATGGGCCGCTCGATGCGATCCTGCACTTTGCTTCGCCGGCCTCGCCCATCGATTATCTGGAATTGCCCATCCAGACCCTCAAGGTCGGCGCTCTGGGCACGCATAAGGCCCTGGGCCTTGCCAAAGCCAAGGGGGCGCGCTTTCTGCTGGCGTCAACGTCCGAGGTGTACGGCGATCCCCAGGTGCATCCCCAACCGGAGAGTTACTACGGCCACGTCAACCCCGTCGGGCCGCGCGGGGTCTATGATGAGGCCAAGCGGTTTGCCGAGGCCATGACGATGGCCTACCATAATTACCACGGCCTCGATACCCGCATTGTGCGGATCTTTAATACCTATGGGCCGCGAATGCGCCTGCGGGATGGCCGGGTGGTGCCTAATTTTATCCAGCAGGCCCTGAAAAACGAACCGCTGACGGTGTATGGCGATGGTTCGCAGACCCGCAGTTTCCAGTATGTGAGCGATCTGGTTGAAGGTGTCTATCGCCTGCTATTCTCCGATGAAATTGAGCCGGTCAATATCGGTAATCCCGGCGAGTTTACGATCCGTGAGTTTGCCGATGTGGTGATCAAACTGACCGGCAGCAAGAGCCCCATTGTGTATAAGGATCTGCGCACCCGCGATGATCCGCAGGTGCGCCAACCGGATATCGCCAGGGCGCGCCGCGTGCTGGGCTGGGAGCCGCTGGTGACCCTGGAAGCAGGCCTGGAGCAGACCATTCCCTGGTTCCGCGAAGAGCTTCGGCGCCGGGGTGAGTTGTAGGTAATGGACGGGCGTGCGGGAACCCGGGGCGCCGGGGTGGGGGCGCGGCGCGCGTGGCTGGTAGCTCTGGTCGGCGCCGTCGCTCTGGGCCTGGGTGTGGCAACCCTGCCACTCACCCTGGCCGCGCTGCTCGTGGTGGGCGCGGTGGCCGCTGCCCTGGCCCTGCTCGACCCGGTCTGGGCGCTGTATCTGCTGGTGCTGTCCGTGCCGGTGCAGGAGCTCTGGCTCCTCCCTGGCGGACTTACGGTGACCCAGGCGGCCCTGCTGCTCGCGGCGGCCAGTCTGGGCCTGCATGTGCTTGCCTTCCCCGAGCAGCCGCTGGTCCTGGGGGCGCTCTTCGCGCCCCTGGCTGTCTTTGTGTGGGCGCTGGGGCTTTCGGCGGTGTTTACTCCCTTTAGCCGCGCCGAAGGGTTGCGTGAGACGGCGCGGTGGGCCACGGTGGTGCTGGTCTACGTTCTTGCCCTGCGCGCCCTGGGGGCCAGGCGGGTGGAGGGCGAGCCCGGCGCCTCATCCTGGCGGGTCCAGGGCCTGCTGGTCTGCCTGCTGGCTGCCCCGGCAGCGACGGGCGCGCTGGGCCTGGTCCAGTTTGCCCTGGGGCTGGGTCCCGAGAGTTTCGGCATCGGGGCCGGGCGGGTGCGGGCCTATGGAACAATCGGGCAACCCAACTCGTTCGCCGGGTATATGAACCAGGCCTGGCCCCTGGCTGCGGGGTTGGCGCTGTTTGCCCTGGTGGGCCTGTCGAGAGGGGCGTCGCCTCGCCTGACCCGCCTCACCCTGGCGCTTGCGAGCGTGGCGGCGCTGCTGACCGGGGGGGCGCTGATCGCCAGTTTCTCGCGGGGCGGGTGGATTGGTGCCGTGGCCGGTATGCTCGCGCTGCTGGGCGCCGTCTTCGTCTTGCTGCCCGGGGATGTGCGCGCGCTGGTTCGACGACTCTTGATAGCCGTGGCCGGGGTGGGGGTGGTGCTCCTGGCGCTCGGTGGTGGTGGCCTTTTGCCCGATGCGGTCGAGCAGCGCGCCATCAGCCTGGTGCGGAACCTGCGCCTCTTCGATGTGCGCGGTGTTGCCGTGACCCCCGAGAATTTTGCCGTGGTGGAGCGGATGGCCCATCTCCAGGCCGGCTGGAACATGTTCCGCAGCCGGCCGTGGCTCGGTGTCGGGCCGGGCAACTACAGCGTTGCCTATGAGCGCACCCCCGGTCCTGACGCGCCGACGTTCAGCGTGCGGCCCTGGTATGGGTCACGGGGCCACGCGCACAACTACTACCTGCACATCGCCGCCGAGGCTGGTGTGGTGGGCCTGACGGCCTACCTGCTGCTGATCGGCGCGGTGATGGCCCAGGCGCTGCGTGCCGCGCGCGCGGCGCGTGGCTGGCTGTGGTCAGGGGTGGCCGCCGGCGGACTGGGGGTGGTTGTTGCGGTAGCGGCCCATAATCTGTTTGAGAACCTGCATGTGCTGAACATGGGTCTGCAACTGGGCACCATCTGGGCCCTGCTCCACGTCTGCGAGGCGCAAGCACCTGCGGACCCGCTCTGACCGCTAACGTGAACATATGGGGAAACCAGGCTTCCCCATACCCCCGCTCACGGGGGTGGCAAGCCCTCCCGGTGGGGAGGGGCGCGGGGAAACCCGGGTTCCCCTGTGTTCATCTCAGCAGCATCTACTACCATTTCAGATTGCAGATTTCAGATTGCAGATTGCCGCAGTGGCGTTGCAATGCGCGCTGCTGGATGTGCGGATGCGGCCTGTTCAATTCCAATTGGGATAATGCGGAGAGGAGAAGCGGCGATGACCTGCCTCGTGACGGGTGGCGCGGGTTTCATTGGCAGCCATACGGTGGATGCGCTCTTGCGCCGTGGTGAGCGGGTGATCTGTCTTGACAACTTCACACCCTACTACGATCCGGAGCGCAAACGCCGCAACCTGACCTGGGCCGCTACGCAGCCGGGGTTTGTGCTGGTCGAGGCCGATCTTCGCGATGCCGAGGCCCTGGCCGGGGTTTTTGAGCGTTACCGCCCGCGCGGGGTGGTGCATCTGGCGGCGCTGCCCGGCCCGCGGCCCTCGATTGCCAACCCCGCGCTCTACGAACAGGTCAACGTCGGCGGCACGGTCCACTTGCTGGAGCTGGCCCGGCGCTACGACGTGGAACGCGTCGTCCTCGCCTCGACCTCATCGGTCTATGGCCGCGCCGGCAAGGTGCCGTTTGAAGAAAGTGACCCGACCGACCGCCCCCTTTCGCCCTACGCTGCGACGAAGAAAGCCGCCGAAGTGCTGGGCTATACCTTTCACAGCCTCTACGGCACGCCGATGAGCGTGGTGCGTTTCTTCACCGTCTACGGCCCGCGCGGGCGTCCGGATATGACGCCGTACGTCTTTGTTGATAGAATGGCGCGAGAGCAGCCGATTGTGCTGTTCGAGCGCGGGGTCAAGTTGTACCGCGATTACACCTATATTGACGACATCGTCGCCGGTGTTCTCGCGGCGCTTGACCGGGCCCAGGGCTATGAGATCTTCAATCTGGGCAACTCAAGCCCGGTCGAACTGCAGCGCTTCGTGGCCTTGCTCGAACAGATCACCGGGATGCGCGCGGTGATTGAGGCGCAGCCTCTGCCGCCCACTGAGCCGCCGATCACCTACGCCTCCACCGAGAAGGCGAGGCGCCTGCTCGGCTTTCGAGCCGGCACCAGGGTTGAAGACGGCCTGGCCCGCTTCTGGGAGTGGTATCGACTGGAAGTGCTGCCGTCCGTCAGGCGCTCGTAGGGTGGACGGAGTGGCGCGCGCGGCAGGAGAAGCAGGTGACGGCGTCGCTTCTCCCATGAAAGGCGTGTCTCAGACAAGTTTGACCATCTGACCTGCATCGGCACATGCCACGAGTCAGCATAGACCGATCACGTGGGGCCGCGGACTAACGCTTGCGCCTGGATAGCGTGGTCCGGAAACGTCCTAACGGAATCGTTATGAGTCTGTGAACTGAGGTTTACGAGAGCTACTCGCCCGTTTTCCGGTCCTCTCTCCCGCTGGAAAGGGAACCGGACGCCTCTCGCTGGCGGGGAGTGAGGCCGGGAAGGGCAACTACCAGAGCGCTTCGCTAACAGACTAGTTACTGGCCCGACCGCGCAAAATACGGTATACTCCCCCTCGAAGCTCGCATCGCGCACCACCCACAGGAGGCAGGCTGAGGCAATGATCGTTGACAATACCAAGGGTTCATCTGCTGCGGAGGTACCGGTGCCGGCGGGCCCGCCGGTATCGCCGGATGTTGCCGCCGAGGCCGAGATCGCGCGCGAAGGCTTTTCATTGTGGGAGCGCCTGCGCAGTCCGCGCACGCTGATCTC
>JBDNDG010000246.1:0-6859 GCA_046719255.1 Chloroflexaceae bacterium | reverse complement strand
CAGGGAACGACCCCCAGCACCGGCACGCCGCTCCGCTGCTCCAGAATGTTCACACCATCGGCGAAGAGGGCCGGATCGCCCCGAAAGCGATTGACCACCAGACCGGTGACCAGGGCACGCTCCTCCAGCTCGAGCAACGCCAGCGTCCCCAGCAACTGGGCGAAGATCCCGCCCGTGTCAATATCGCCGACCAGCAGGGTGCGGGCCCGGGCGTAGGTTGCCACGCGGGCGTTGACGATGTCGCGCGGCTTCAGGTTCAACTCGACGGGGCTGCCAGCTCCCTCGGCGATCACCAGATCGCAGCGAGCGCGCAGGCTGTCGAGATTGCGGGTTACCACAGCCCAGAGTTCTTCACGCTGGCGCCAGTAGTCGCTGGCATCGAGGGTGCGCCAGGACCGGCCCTCGACAATGATCTGGCTGCGGCGCTGCCCTTCGGGCTTGATCAGGATCGGGTTCATCTCAACCGTGGGCTGGACAAGGGCCGCCGCGGCCTGCACAGCAGTGCTGCGGGCGATCTCGCCGCCATCGGCGGTGACGGCGGCATTGTTGCTCATATTCTGGGCCTTGAATGGCGCAACCTTCAGCCCGCGTCTGGCTGCGATGCGACAGAGGGCCGTCACAATGACGCTCTTGCCTACCGACGAGGCGGTGCCGAGGACCATGATCACGGGGGCCGGCATAGGCTCTCCTTCCAGGCTGCGAGAAGGCGGGCATTTTCGTCGGGGCGACGCGGAGCGACGCGCACCCATTCGGGCAGGCCGAAGGAGGCGCAGTCACGCACGACACAGCCGTGCCGCAGCAGGGCCGCCCGTGTCGCCGCGCCATTGCCGGTGCGGACGAGCATAAAGGGCAGGGTGGCGCGCCACACGTCGAGACCGAGGCCGGTCAGGCCGGCGTGCAGGGCATCGCTGGCAGCCCAGAGGCGGGGCATGGAGGTAGCGAGAAAGGCGGCGTCGCCCAGAGCAGCCAGGCCGGCGGCCTGGGCCGCACTGTTGACGCTCCAGGCGGGCTGGTGGGCTCCGATGCGCATTACCGCCTCCGGAGCGGCGATCAGGTAGCCCAGGCGCAGCCCGGCCAGCGCGTAGCTCTTGGTAAGAGAATAGAGACGGATCTGGCCCGGTGGCGGAGCGCCTGCCAGATCGTCGGGCGCGGCCTGGTGGTCGCGGCGCAGCGACGCATAGGCCCGGTCGAGGACGAGGATGCCACCGTGGGCCCCGCACAACGCTCCCACGGCGTTGATGGTCGCCGCAGGCAGATCAACGCCCGTGGGGTTGTTGGGCAGGCAGAGCCAGGTGAGGCGCGGGCGAGCGCTGGCGATGACGGTGCTCAGTCCCTCAAGATCGGGCTGGAACCCGGCAGCGTAGCCGGTTCGCATCTCGACCATGTGCGCACCGGCCAGCCGGCTGGCGTGGAGGTACTCACCGTAACTCGGCCCGAGCAAGAGCGTGGTATCGTCGGGACGGAGAAACGCCCGGGCCACGAGGTGGATCAACTCATTGGCCCCGTTGCCCACCAGGATAGCCTCGGGCGAGCAGCCGTGGCGCGCGGCGAGAGCGGCGCGCAACCGGTGGCAACCCCGGTCGGGGTACGGAGCCAGGTCGAGGGTGGCAAGGGCCTCACGCACTGCCGGCGGCGGCCCGAAGGGATTGAGGTTGCTGCTGAAGTCCAGCACTGCTTCGGGCCGCAGCCCGATGGCCTCCAGCTCGGCGTGGTCCAGCGCGCCGTGGGCTACGGGGTCGAGCGGGCCCATGCCGCCTCCAGTGCCTTCAACTCGATGGGAACGCCACAGACCACCAGGTAGACCTCGGCGGCGGCGGCGGCAACCTGCTGGTTGGCGCGCCCGAGCACATCGCGGTAGGCGCGACCCAGGGGGTATGCGGGCACAATACCCGAGCCAACCTCGTTGGTAACGACGATCAGTGTCAGCTCACGCGCGCGCGCCCGGGTCAAGAGAGCCATCACCTCGCCTTCGACCACGGGCTGGGGATCATCTTCGTGGGCCAGGAGCAGGTTGCTGACCAGGAGCGAGAGACAGTCGAGGAGCACCACTGTGCCGGGATCGAGCGCGGCGAGGACATCGGCCACCTGCCGGGGAGCCTCGAGGGTGCGCCAGGTCGCCGGACGGCGCGCACGATGGTGGGCGATACGCGCGCGCATCTCGTCGTCGTAGGCCTCGGCAGTGGCAAGGTAAACTACCGGGCGCTCCAGATGTCGGGCATACTGCTCGGCGCGGGCGCTCTTGCCACTGCGCGCCCCGCCGGTGAAGAGGACAATCCTGCTCAATCGCGTCTCCTGGGGACGGTTCTCCGTTCCGGGCACGCCGGGCGGGGTTGGAACGGCGGCGCCTTCCCAACCCCGCCCCGCCGGCCCGGGCATAGTCATCGGGCAGACTGGAGCGCGCCGGACTCCTGCAGCGCGGCGGCGATGCCGCCGGCCCAGGCTTCAATCGCCTCCCAGTTGCGAAAATCGCCGGTGGGCGCCTTGATGACACTGATCATCAGCTTCTCAGCCAGGTTCAACTTCTCGGTGTCAATGTTGCCGTGAAACACGGTAACATCGCGTGGCTGGAGGCGCTCGACCAGGTGTCGCTGCCCTTCGGGAACGCGCCAGCCCTTGAGCAAGGTTACGGGGTCGCCTTCGCCGGTTGGCCCGCTGGAGAAGATCCACAGCGGTCGCTTGGACAGGGTCTCGCTTTGCCCTTGCAGGAACTCGATCGCTTCCCTGCGCCAGGCACCGGCGTACACGGCACTACCCACAACTACGGCGGCGTAGGGCGTCAGGTCGAGGGCTGGTTTAATCTCGGCAACATCCACCTCCAGGCCGGCCTGACGCAGAGACTGGCCGATCCGTTCGGCGATCTCGGCGGTAGCGCCGTATTTGGTGGCGTAGGCCACAAGCACGCGCTGAGACATAGGTTTCTCCTGTGGTTCATTGAGCTGCGTTAGCGCGAACAAGCTCCGGGTCAACCCGGGTGCGCGACCCTTGCCTGCATATCGGCAGGACTCCCGCGCACCCGGACCACAGGTTCACCCAGGACTGATTCGCGGTAACGGACGTTTGTGGGAGGGTTGCGCCCTCTCAATCCCTCCCATCCGGCAGGTGGGCCTGGCGACAGGCTACAGTGAGGGCACGCTGTCTCTATCATACGCATGAACCTGCGCTTCTGTCATCTATCTGGAGAAGGATTTTGTGGCGGCTTCGCGGACAGTTGGCGGCCTGGCCGTCCGGCACGGGCATGTCGCAGGGCCGCGCTGACAAAGCGCCCCGCGAGGTGGGGGGCGGCCAGCCAGTGAATGTGGACGTAGGAAGCCACCAGGTTGCCCAGGCAGGCGCCTTCGGGGCGCGGTTCGGGGCGCAGGGCATCGGGGAGGCAGGTGTAGAGCCAGGGGAGGCCAGCGGGCCGGTTCTCCCATACCGAGTAGTGAAACTCGTGGCCGCGGACGGTTTCGCCGCTCTCCCACAGCCAGCTTGCGCCGTTGGCGCGCACGGTGCGGTAGCCCAGGGTCAGGCGGGGAGTCATAACCGAGCGACCGGGCAGCAACCCTACCATCGGGTACGGCTGGCCGGCGGCGTCAATCAGGGTTTCGGTGAGGTACATCAGCCCGCCGCATTCAGCGTAGATCGGCAGGCCCCGGGCCGCGGCAGCGCGAATGGCCGCGCGCAGGGCGGTGTTGGCGCTGAGCTGAGGGGCGTAGAGTTCGGGAAAGCCGCCGCAGAGGTAGAGCGCCCCCGCGCCGGGGGGCAACGCCTCGTCGCGCAGGGGACTGAAGAAGGCGATCTCGGCCCCGGCGGCGCGCAGCAGGTCGAGGTTGTCGTCGTAGAGGAAGCTGAAAGCCTCGTCGCGAGTTACGGCGATCACGGGGCGAGGGTCACCAGGATCCTGCTCCTCGGCGCCGGCGTTGCCCGCCGGGTCGCCCGTGGATGCTGATCGGGGCGCCGGTTCCAGCGACGCGGCTGCTGTCTGGTCAAGCGGCGGCGCGGCGCGCGCCAGGGCCAGAAGGGCATCGAGATCCACCCCGGCTTCAATGCGGGCGCGCACCTCAGCGAGCCAGGGCTGCCAGTGGCCCGCTTCGGCAGTGGGCACCAGCCCCAGGTGGCGCTCGGGCAGGGTAATCGCCTCATCGCGCAGCAGGGCGCCAAGGACCGGCAGTTCCGCCCCGCTCTCGATGGCCGCGCGTACCATGGCGGCATGGCGGAGGCTGCCGGCGCGGTTGAGGATGACGCCGACGACGCGCACACGGGAATCGAAGTCGCGCAGGCCGGCGATGAGAGCAGCGGCAGTGCGCGCCATCGCCTGCACATCGAGCACGATGACCACCGGGGTCCTGGTCAGCCGGGCGATGTGGGCGCTGCTGCCGGTATCGTCGTCGCCGGCGTAGCCATCGAAGAGGCCCATCACGCCCTCGATCAGCGCCAGGTCGGCGCCGGCGCCACGCCGCGCCAGCACACCGGGGATGCGCTCTGCGGGCACGAGCCAGGCGTCGAGGTTGGCGCAGGGCCGCCCGGCGGCCAGCGCGTGGTAGCTGGGATCAATGTAGTCCGGCCCGCACTTGAAGGGCGCAACCACCAGGCCCCGCGCGGCCAGGGCGGCGATCAGGCCGGCGGTAATCGTGGTCTTGCCACTGCCGCTCATCGGCGCGGCCAGCAGCAGCCGTGGCAACACAGTACTCATGGATCGCTCCGTTCTAAGTGCTCCGCCTGCCGCGCCACTTCGTCGAACGGCGCAAAATGCTCCGCGGCCCGCTCCGGGTCGAACCAGGCCAACTGTTCGGCCAGCGCGACAACCGGACCAATCACCAGCACGGCAGGCGTCGGCAGAGGACGGGCCTGCAGAACCGCAGGCAGGCTACCCAGGGTGGCCCGCAGAACCTGCTGCTCGGCGGTAGTGGCGCGGCTGATGACCGCCACGGGGGTGTCGGGGGCGCGTCCGGCCCCTTGCAGGGCGGCGCAGATTGCTGCGGTGCGGTGCAGGCCCATCAGCACCACCAGGGTGGGCACGCGGGCGAGGGCAGCCCAGTCCAGGTGATGGGGGCTGCCGGGCGCTTCGTGCCCGGTCACCACGGCGAAGCCGCTGGCGATACCACGGAAGGTGAGGGGGATGCCGGCGTAGGCCGGGGCGGCCAGGGCCGAAGAGACGCCGGGCACGATCTCGAAGGGCAACCCGGCCTGTGCCAGGGCCAGGGCCTCCTCACCGGCATGGCCGAAGACGCCCGGGTCGCCGCCCTTGAGCCGCACGACCCGCCGCCCGGCGCGCGTATGGGCAACGAGCAGGTCAGTGATCGCATCCTGCTCCAGCGTGTGCCGATCGTGGGCCTTGCCGACGAAGATCAGCTCGGCTCCCGGTGGGACCTGCGCCAGCAGTTCCGGGGCCACCAGCCAGTCGTAGAGCACCACCTCGGCTCGTCGCAGCAGGGTAAGCCCGCGCAGGGTGATCAGGTCGGCCCGACCCGGCCCGGCGCCGACCAGGTAGGCCATGCCGCGGGGTGCGTCTTCCGCAGGAGGCCGTTCGGCGGCGGGCGCGGTGGTTGCGCCGTCGGGCTGCCCGTTTGCAGATCGGCGCCAGGCGGCAATGGCGTCGCGCAGGGCAACGGCGCGCCCCGGCGCCGTGCCCCCGCTGCTCACGGCGATGGTCGCATCCTCGCAGCGCAGCAGCGCCGGCAGGTGGAAATCGCCCTCCTCCGGGGCATCGGCGACGTTGCACAGCGCCCCGTGGAGGGCGGCATCACGAGCGACACGGGCGTTCACCTCGCGCTGGTTGGTTGCGGCGAAGACCAGGCGCGCCCCGCCCAGGTCGCCAGCGACGTAAGCCCGCGGCTGCCAGACGATGCGCCCGGCAGCGGCCCAGGCCTGGAGACGGGGAGTAGCCTCCGGGCTGATCAGCCGCACCTGCGCGCCCACCTCCAGCAAGCCCCGGACCTTGCGCTCACCCACCGCCCCCCCGCCGACGACGACCACCGGCGCGCCGGTCAGGTTGGTGAGCACGATGGGGTAGGGGGGGAGAGGTGTGGAGGTGGGGCGGTGTGGGGCTGTAGAGGTGGGGCGGTGTGGGGCTGTAGAGGTGTGGGAGTGTCTGGCTTCGTAGCCGCGGGGAGTGACCACTCGCCCGGCGAGGGCATAGCTCTGGCTGTTGCCCACCAGCACCACCGTGAACATATCGGCCCGAGCAGGGTCAACCTCGGCCAGGGTGGTGAGCGTAATGCGCTCATCGGCGCGCATCACATTGCGTCCCAGGGCCACAGGGGTTTCCGGTGGGCGATGCGCGCGCAGGATCGCCAGTGCTGCATCGAGTTGCCAGTGGCGCTGGCGCGAGCGCGGGTTGTAGAAGGCAACCACACAATCGGCAGCGGCGGCGGCGGCGATACGGCGCTCGATCAGCTCCCAGGGCGTGAGCAGGTCGCTCAGGCTGATCACGCTGAAATCGTGACTGATCGCTGCACCAAGGCGCGCTGCCAGGGCCTGAAAGGCGCTGATGCCGGGCAACACCTCCACGGAGGGATGCGCGCCATCCCAACCCTGGTTGTGGAGCAGCTCGAAGACCGGCCCGGCCATGGCATAGATGCCGATGTCACCACTGCTGATCAGGGCCACCCGGCGCCCGGCCCGCGCCAGTTCGAGGGCCTGTCGCGCCCGTTCTAGTTCATCGCCCATCGTCGGGGTGACGAGTACCTGCTGGTGTGGAGCCAGGAGCGGGCGCGCCAGTTCGACATAGACGTTGTAGCCCACTACCACCTCAGCTTCCTGGAGCGCCTGGCGGGCCGCCAGGGTCAACTGGCGCAGATCACCGGGGCCAAGGCTGACCAGGGTGAGCTGACCGTCGGGGGAGGGGGTGTGGGGCGCCCCGCGACGACGCGCGCTCGCT
>JBDNDG010000245.1:0-6864 GCA_046719255.1 Chloroflexaceae bacterium | reverse complement strand
CCGCCGGGGGCGGTACGCCACGCATGCGAATGGCGCCATCCCATTCGCGCTTCCAGTGTACCAGCCAGGTGTTATGGGGGCGCTAGTAGAGCATTAGCGAAGTATAAGAGGAGTCGGGGTGGCTCCCCCGGGAGGGCTTCGCCCTCCCAAGCCAGGCTTTCATCTCAGGGAGGGGTGTGGGGAAACCTGGCTTCCCCGTACGCTGACAAGATGAGGACAGGTTTTTTCTTGGGAGGGCTGCGCCCTCCCATATCCTTCCCTCAGGCAGGGGCGTAAGGAAACCTGGTTTCCCGCTATGTTCACGCCAGGAGGTCACGGTACTCCGGGTTGCGGCGGATAAAGGTATCCACATACCAGCAGAGCGGCACAACAGTAAGGCCGGCCTCACGGGCGTAGTCGAGAGCCACGCGCACCAGCTTCGCGGCTATACCGTGACCGCGGAGGGCCGGTGGCACCTCGGTGTGGGTGAACAGGATGCGCCGACCATCGCGCCGGTACTCAGCGACCGAGAGATAGCCTCCGACCGTGGCCTCGAAGCGGTGTTCGGCCTGGTTGTGGCGGACTTCTAGCTGATCAAGATCAATGTGCATAGGGGTATGGGTTACGGTTGAGCTGATGTAAACATAGTCCGCGCACGGGAGGGTTTGGGAGGGCACAGCCCTCCCAGGAGAATCTCGTTTCATTCTTGCAGTGTGTGGCGCAGCCGCATGGATGGCTGACATTATGGGGAAACCGGGTTTGCCCATTCCTCTGCCTGTGGGGGCGCCAAGCCCTCCCCACCGGGAGGATTTGGGAGGGCTGCGCGCCCTCCCGGGAGAATCTCTCTCTTTGGGGAAACCGGGTTTCCCCACGCCCCTCCCCGTGGGGAGGGTTTGGCGCGCCACCTGGTTGTACATAGAGAAGACCAGGCTTCCTCACGCCCATGCCTGGGTGGGGCGCCGGGCCATCCAGCCCGGCATCACCCGGAGCGCGGGGAACCCGGCGCTCTCCGTGCCCCGACCCGCCCGAGGTCAGGCCGCGCCGACCTGCCGGGCAAGCGCGATGTACTCGTCCATTTCCTGATGGAAAGCGATGACGATCCGCTCCGGGTCGGGCACGAGGCCCGCATCGGCGAGGATGCCAAGCTGTACCTCTCCATTGTAACTCAGAATGCTGAATCCCAATCCCAGCCGCGCCGTCGGCACCCAGAACATGGCCCGGCGAATAAGTTGTCCGGCCAGTGAGTATGGCTCCCGTGGCCCCGGCACGTTGGTAATCACCACGCTGGCCTTGGCGGCAAAAATGTCCACCCCGAAGCGCTCGACCTCTACCGGCGCCGCGCCCATGGCCTCCATCAACCCGAAAGCTATCACCGCTTCGGGCGAGCGCTTGATCGCGCTGGTCTCGGCATGAATGCGCCCAACGCGCTCCACCGAGTCGGTCACCCCGATCGGCAAGGAGACGAAGACCAGCCCGAAGTGGTTGCCACCGTCGGGGAGAGCGCCGGGCGGCAACAGGTTCACCGGCACCACCGCGCGGATGGTCAGATCGGCCACGTTCACCCCACGCCCGCGCAGGTACCTGCCCAGCGCACCACTGACGGCGGCGAGCAACACATCGTTAATGGTCGCGCCGGTCACTCGCCCGGCCGCCTTAACATCAGCCAGGGGCACCGGCCCGGTCCAGGCGGCGCGTTTGGCGACGCCAAGCGGCCCCTTGAGGGGAGTCGGAGGGTCCGGGCTCATGAGCACGAGCTTACCGGCGGCGCCTGCGCTGCTGAGGCCCATTTTGAGCAACTGGTCGGGATGGCTGATCAACTCCCACCCTTCGTGGAGGGCATGATCCGCCGCGCGAGCCATATCGCTGATCAGGGCCAGGGGCGAGCGCGGGGCGTGATGGTTATGTTGCCGTTCGGCGGCGGCCTTTGCCGCGCCCTCGTCGGTCATGCCCAGGAGCATATGGCTCAGCGCCATGCCATCGGCCAGACAATGGTGCAGGCGCATAATCAGGGCGCAACCCGTTCCGCAACGATCGACCAGGTACATCTGCCAGAGCGGGCGCGCCCGGTCGAGCGTGGTGCTCAACAAATCGCTGACCAGATCACGCAGATCAGCCTGGGTGCCCTCGCCGGGAAGGGCGATGTGGTGCAGGTGGGCGCTGAGTTCAAAATCTGGAGCCAGTTCCCAGTGGGGGCGACCATCGTTCCGGAGCACAACCAGGCGCTGGCGGAAGCGCTCAAAGACCAGCAAGCGCTCGCGGACAATCGTGCGCAGATCATCAAAGGCGATGGGCTGATCAAAGCCCCAGAGGGCCGTGATCACCATAGGATTGACCGGCTCATCAATGTGCAGCCAGTAAGCATCAATATTCGAAAAGGGTATTCGCGCGGACCGGTCGCTCATCGGGTCACCTCCTCATAGGTGGCGCTGGCGGTGGATCGCGCAACGCGGCGTCGCAGCCCGATCCCGGCAAGGGCCACGCCAACAGCGGCCCAGGCCCAGCGCATCCGCGCGGGGCGCCGGGCGCGCACACCCTTGGATGCAGCGGGGATGCGGGCGAGCCGCTCGGCGGCCTCGGTGCGGGTACGGGCAAACAGCGCAGGGTCGGCGCGCAAGGCATCGGCGAGAGCGCGTTTGGCCAGCACATCCTCATCGGTAACGTAGACGCCAAGGGAGCGCAGACCGGCGAGTTGCAGGCCATGCTTCTTGAACAGACGATAAATCTCCTTGACTCGCTCCATAGTGATGTTGCGGCCGATGGTGTAATCCTCGAACCGGCCATCCATGGCCAGAAGGGCGGTCTCGGCCAGACAGGCGTAGACCGTGCCTGGTGGCAGGCCGATGTTGTAACTGATGGACACGTCCCCCGGTAGCAGGACCTCGCCGCTTTCAATGACCAGCACATCAGGGCGCAGGGCGGCCTCGGCATCACTGATATCGGGCGGGCGGGCCACATCGCAGATCACCGCCCCGGGCTTGCAGCGGGTGATATCCAGCACACGCTGGCCGAAAGCCGACGTAGCGGTAACGATCAGGTCACACTCGCCGGCCAGTTCATCCGAGCGTGTAGCGATGATCACCCGGGCGCCGGGGGTCTCTTCCTCGATGGTGCGCTTGAGGGCGATCAGTTTCTCCGGCTCGATGGAGACCAGCACCACATCGCGGATCGCCTGGGCCAGGAGGCGCGAGCATACCGAGCCGATCGATCCCGTCGCGCCGATAACCATTGCCCGGCCCCGGGTCAGATCGCTGGCCCCCATCTTGCGAACGGCCTGTTTGGCCGCCTCCAGCGTGGCGGCCACGGTCAGGCTATTGCCGCTGGTAATGGCGATATCGGCCTCATGGGCCACGGTGGCCCCGGCGTCGCCCACCACGCTGGTAAACGCGCCCAGCCCCATAATCCGGGCGCCCATACGCTCGGCCATGCGCGCGGCCTGGTTCAGACGCGTATAGGTGAAGCGCTCTCCGTGGCGCATCATCTGACGCGGGGTGGCGCCCAGGGAGATCAGGTAGCCCTCAACCCGCTGGCCGGTGGCCGCCGAGCGCACACCACTCACCTTCCCCACGTAGATCGGCGGGAAGTAGGCCGCCACGGCCTCGACCAGCTCGTCGGGGAGATAGCGCGTCCAGCCGAACCAGGGATGGGAATGGATAAAACTAACGTTCAGCGGGTGGATCACAAACGCAAACTTGTTGATTCCGGCGTCCGCCGGCTGCAAATAGGTAATCGCCGGTGACCACTCGATCTCGGCGAGGAGGTCAAGGTAAGTATCCTCGGTGAGCGGCGCGTCAGGGTTGGGGCGGAGAGCTGCCAGCACCCCCTCGACCGTTGCCGCCGACCAGTGCCGTAACCCATCAACGGGGATCAGCCCGTCAAGCAACGAGACCACGATCGAAGCGCCCCGCGCCTGCAGGTCGGCGCGATCCTCCGCGCTGGCCCACTCGACCACGATTGTCTTCCGGTGGAGCGAGGCAGGCGCGTAGCGCCGGATTGCGCCGATTTCTCCGGCCAGGAGATCGGCCCAGGCAAAGGGCGCCGCCGGGCGCGGGTTCCGCGGCTTGCCCGGCCGGGGCACGACGCGGTGGAAGGGCGCCGTCTTGAGCCACTCCAGCGTTGGCGCAGCCACCCGCGGCAAGGTGGCAGGGCTACCCACTCCCGGCAGGTCGGGCATACCAAAAAAGACCACCGGATCGGCGTAGCGCACGGTGCAGCCCCGGCGCGACAGGGCATGGGCCAGACCATCGTGGTTCAAGCCGGGCACCATCAGCACCCGCTTGCGGCTGAAGATGCCAGGTTGGGCCCGATCGGCGAGGATCACGCCCCACCGCTCCAGCATCGGACGCACGCCACTGCCGTCCACCACCGGCGTCTGTCTGGCGGTGGCGGCCAGGGCGCTCCCCAGGGCGTGGGGTTGCCGGGCCGGGCCGAGCCGCAGGCTGGCCGGCATGTTCTCCAGGGCAATGGCGCTCACCTGCCCATCGTGTTCGGTGATCAGCGCTCGGGCCAGCTCCAGATCGCCGCCGCACCCGATCCGGCGCACCTGCACCGGCGTACCGAGCATCTGGATGGTCGCGGTCTCGTCACCGCTATCATCGTGAATAACGAGCACGTGCTTCACAAGAGAGTCCTTCCCGCTGGTTTGCTGTGGGATCGGCCTCTACTCTAGCACCGCCAGGAGATAGTTTCTGGTAACAAACGTCACACGCCAGTAGTAAGCTATTAACCATTCGCCCGACCACGGCCCGCGACGTCCTCAGCGCACTACCTGGCTGGCCACGGCCAGAAAGTGGCAAACGCTTCCCACCAGCACAAACAGATGCCAGATCGTATGTCCGTAGACAATACGTTCGTGGTAAAAAAAGTATGTGCCTCCAGTGTAGGCAAGACCGCCAAGGGCGAGCAGGATGGCCACCGGCAGCGGCAGGGCCTGGAGCATCGGCTCGATGGCGATGATAATCAGCCAGCCCATCGCTATGTAGATCAGGGTTGAGATCAGCCGGAAGCGCGTGGCAAAGATGAGCTTGAAGACCACCCCGGCGACGGCCAGGCTCCAGATCACCGCGAAGAGCGGCCAGCCGACGCTGTCGCGCAGGGTTACCAGGGTGAACGGCGTGTAGGTGCCGGCGATGAGCACGAAGATCGCGCAGTGGTCAATGATCTCGTAGCGTCGCTTGAGCCGATGATCCCGCTCCCAGTGGAACAGTGTCGAGGCGGTGTACAGCAGCACCAGCGCCACGCTGAACACCGCTGCCCCGACGATGCGCCACGGGTCGCCGCTCGCCATCGCCATCCCCACCAGGGTGGCGCCTGCGATCACGCTCGCCACCGCCCCGACCCCATGGGTGATCGTGTTGGCGTTCTCTTCCGGGTTCATCGGATCAAAGCTCAGCATCGGTCCCTCCATTCCCTGGCTAGCAGGATTTTCAAGATGAACACAGGTTTTGCCTGGGAGGGCTACGCCCTCTCAAACTCTCCCGCCGGGGAGCGATACGGTTCGACAGGCTCACCGCATGGGCAACCCGGCTTCCCCGCGAACACACGACAGCGCACGCCCGCCCGCCGCACTGGCGAACAGGGCCATGCGCTTCTTGACCGGTGGCCTGTCTCTGTGATTACGCTTCAGCAGATGGGGTTCGTCAAAATGTGGCGGGAATTATACTGAATTCTTCGCCAAAAGGGAAGCCACCCGATCAGGCAGTTTTGCCTACCCGGTGTCGATGCGCTATCGCCTTGCCCGCATTCCGGCCCTTCGCGGGCGAGACGCGCGCTCCCGGGGGGCGGGCCGATGCATGAACGCTGCAGCTCTCATCAACCGAGGATGAGCCAGATCACCAGCCGATCCCGGAGAAAGAGTATCTGACGGACTGCGTAGTAGATCCGCCGGTAGAGCCGGCTGCGTCGCACGGGGTCGTAGTCCACCAGCACCACGGGCCGCTCCGGGTCCCCGGTCCAGAGCAGGTTGTGTGAGTGCAACAGCGTCCGCTGCACCAGGAAGCTCCAGATCCGCTGGGGCAGGCGCGCAAGCGAGCGGTTGCGCCGGCGTTCCTCCGCGCTCAGGCTGGTGCGCCCGTACAGGTCCGGCATGGCGCCGGTGCGCCAGTAGGCGCTTTGCGCTCGCTCGATGATCTCGCGCAGGGCCCGCGCCAGCGCCTGCCGCTCGTGCGGGGACATGGCCCGGTAGTCGAGCCGGGCGAGTGCGCGGGCGTGAGCCAGGTAGGGCTGCACGACCAGCGCCTGCACCCGCCCCGGGCTGTCGCGGGCGAGTAGAACGTAGCTTGGGATGCTGTAGCGTGGGCCCAGACAGGCAGCGAAGGCTTCGGCAGCGGCACGCAACTCGCGGGCACAGGTCAGCGCTTCGGCCAGACTGCCGCCTGACTCGGCCTTCAACTTCACGACGAAGTCTCCCGTGTCGCTGCGGTAGACTTCGGTTTCGTTCCCGCCAGCTACGCGTTCCAGCACGTGGTCGGCATCCAGCGGCGCGAAGACGGCATCGGTGTGCGTTGCTATGGAAAGCGGAGACACCGGGTTTCCCCCACCCCCCGCCCGGTGGGAGGGTCTGGGGGGGCGCAGCCCTCGCAAGAAACACTCTATTTTCATCCTGGTATTGTGCGGCGCAGCCGCATGGGCTTCTGATATGAGTTGGGGAAAGTGGGTTTCCCCACGCCCCTCCCTGAAGAGCGGGTTTGGGAGGGGGAGGGGGAACCCGGGTTTCCCCTCCCCCTCCCTACCGCTGCCCGGCAACCCGGGGCAGGAGCGTGCGATATGGCGCGTCACTACTGGTAAGACGCACGGTGAAGCGCACCCGTGGGCGCGCCGGATCGTTGGTCCGTACCTCCACAACGCCACTGGAGGGCCACGCTCCCAACGGCGAGGTCCAGCGCACAT